>NZ_LAJX01000034.1 GCF_000963695.1 Methylocucumis oryzae | reverse complement strand
AACTTCCTTTTTCCATTCCCGCTTCCCTTTCCCTTCTCCCCACCAGCGCCTCTCTGCGCTGAAGAGCTGTGCATTATATACCCTCAACTCAAAGTGTCAAGGATTAATTTTAAAAATTTTTTAAAATTTTATACTGTATATAAAATTATTTTTAAACTAATTCAATAACTTGACTTTCGCAAACTTTCTTTTCCCAACCTGATAGATATGCTCAGAACCAATACTTATCTCACGCCTTGCATCTTCGATTTTTTCACCATCTATCTTAACAGCCCCTTGATTAATCATTCGGATAGCGTCAGATGTACTTGCTGTTCAACCCCGCATCTTTTAATAGACTGGCAATCCCATAACTCTGATTAATAATTCTCAACTCAATTTGCTCAATTTCACTGGGCATTTCTCCTCGTTGAAATCGGGCTTCAAAATTTTCTAAAGCTTTATTAGCTGAATTTACATCGTGAAATCTTGTAATTAATTCTTGGGCTAATTTAACTTTATAGGCTCGAGGGTTTTCACCTTGCTGGCAATTCAACTTCCATTGCTGAATGTCTGCGATGGACTCAAAACTTAATAATTCGTAGTAACGCCACATTAGCTCATCAGAAATTCGCATAACTTTACCAAACATGTCATCCGGAGCATCGGCAATACCTATATAGTTATTTAACGATTTAGACATTTTTTTGCACACCATCTAAACCTTCAAGAATAGGCATAGTTATAACTACTTGAGGCTGTTGGCCATATATTTCTTGTAATTGACGACCTACTAGTAGATTAAATTTTTGATCCGTCCCGCCTAATTCAACATCAGCCTGCATCATTACCGAGTCATATCCCTGGATTAATGGATATAAAAATTCATGAATAGCAATGGGCTGGCCGCTTCTATATCGCTTACTAAAGTCATCTCGTTCTAGCATTCTTGCCACAGTATGCTTAGCCGCTAATTGAATTAAATCAGCGGTTGACATAGCCCCCATCCATGAAGAATTGAATAGAATTTCTGTTTTCTCTGGGTCTAAAATTTTAAAAATTTGTTCTTGATAAGTTTTAGCATTGGCTAAAAACCTCCTCTCTACTTAATGGCTTACGTGTCGCACTTTTGCCAGTAGGGTCTCCTATCATGCCGGTAAAGTCACCAATTAAAAATAACACTCGATGACCTAAGTCTTGAAATTGCTTGAGTTTATTAATTAAAACCGTATGCCCTAAATGAAGATCAGGGGCCGTTGGATCAAACCCTGCCTTTATTCGCAACATCCTATTTTCTGCCAATTTCTTGACAAGCCCCTCTTTGACAAGAACCTCATCAACACCTCTTAAAATTTGCTCTAACTCGCTATTTGGTAACATGACTTTCCCAGTCCAGGATAATATTGATTATTAACTTTGAAAAATAGCTAACTATTTAAAAAACTAAACTTTTAGACTATTTGACCGCTTTATTGAATTCAGTTCGCATTATCAACAATTTTGCTTTACTACCATTCTGCTCAGTTTGATAATGAATACGTTTAAATCTGTCAAATATAAACTAAAATCAACATAGTGTCTTAGCAAGATGCTGAACCCAAAATAATAAATAATGATTTGCATGGTTGCTAAAGCCAGTAAATCTATTGATAACTATAAAAGTGAGGATATATAAATGCAAGAATTTCTACGACGCATTATTGGTCACATGCTTGACCAATATGCAACGGTATTAATGGTGCTTGGCGCAGTATCCACCGTTACTTATATCGTCTTAATTACTGACATCAGAAGCCAAGAAGGAAATGCTCGCTTAGTTAAGATGAGCGCAGAGCAAGCACAATTAGTCGAAAGCATTAATTTTTTACTTAGCCAAAAAACGTACGCTAAAGATAAGTTTGAAATCCAAAAAATCGATAACAAAATCATTGCCAACATGACCCAATTAGATCAAGCACACGCTTCACTTAGTGCAGGTGACCGCTTTATCCGTGAAGGCGAACGCTTAGTTCATGTCCCGGGAATACTATCCAGCGACTTAAGAATTTTATATTTCGACAAAACAAAACCGCTAGACACGCAAATGCGTACCTATATCGCGACTGTACGCCAATTGTATCGACAACCTGCGGGTAGCCTACGAATAGATGACCCTGAGTTGCAACGGTTATTTCATACAATCTCTATCCCGCTAATAGAAGATTTAAATAGAGCCAGCCAAATATATCAACGTCAAAGTGAGTTTATGTTAGGTAGCACGACTAACAAACAGCACATGATGTTCATGATTTCAATGGCAACACTGATATCGGTAGGACTCTTGTTATTACAACCTTTAGTCATAAAACTTAAAGAAAGTGCATTAAAAATGCAACAAGAGAAAAACTTTGCTGATAACGTAATTAATACGACTCAAGCATTAATCATAGGCCTTAATAGCAATAGACAAATCGTATTATTCAACCACTACGCAGAAGAAAACAGCGGCTGGTCTGACAAAGAAGTCCACGGCAATGACTTCTTCGAGCAATTCATGCCTGATGACCAAGAAGGTGAACTGGCAACCCTGTTTAGCGACATGATGTCTGGAAATACTGAGTTCGCAGACCCCATAGAAACGACTATGTTAGTCAGCACCGGGGATGTACTCAATATTTTATGGAACCCAACCGTAGTAAAAGACCCCGTATCACAACAACCCGTGATGTTCTTAGCAACAGGTCTGGATATTACCGAACGTAAAATTGCTGAACAAAAAGTTATTAAAGCTAACGCCGAATTGGCTCAACTTAGCTCTCGTCTACAAGGCGAGGTTAACCTGGCAGCAACGTTACAACGCTCTATCCTACCACAACCAACGATAGAATTACCGGGCGTACAAGGTTTAGCTAACCTCTTAACATCGAGTGAGGTAGGCGGCGATTACTACGATTATTACTCTGTAGGTGGTCACCATAGTATTTTATTAATTGGTGACGTAAGCGGTCACGGGGTAGCGGCAGGAACGATGGTGGGCGCGGCCAAAGCCGGTGTTTATCCATTAATTCATGAGGGTGTTACTAACCCAAGCGAAATATTAAACTCATTAAATGAAACGATGCGGGTAACAGCACAGCAATCGTTATTAATGACTATGGCGTGTTTAAGTTTGGACGCCAGAACCGGTAAATTAATTTTTGCCAATGCAGGCCACGTACTTCCATTTATATTACGCAAAAATGCAAACCAATGGGAAATGCTAGAAGCGTCTGGCTTACCTTTAGGTAAAAGTATTGACTCCGATTACTTTGAAACTGCTGTTGAATTAACATTAGAAGTAGGCGACCGCTTATTCTTATATACTGACGGTTTAGTTGAAGAAGAATCTCCAACAGGCCAAGTATTTGGTTATGATAGATTAGAAGCCATTCTGAATGCCAATACAGCGACTGAACATCCTGAAGTTCTGCGCAATACTATACTCGAAGCACTGAGACGCCATTGCCGAACCAACGTGTTTACCGATGACGTAACCATAGTCGTTATTGAGCATAGTGACCGCGTTATACAAGCCGTCGCTGACAATGAAGTCAGTGATATTATCCGAATTTCAGAAAACTATTACCGCCACGGCGACCACCCCATTCCACGTATATCTAAAGAATATGTAGTCTTCTTAGCCGAGCACGGCTATTCCGACTTATTAAACCGCTTTAAACAAGACGGTATTTGTCGAATTCTTCCTAAATACAATGAATTTTGCCATAAGCTAGGCTGGGAACATCTACTTGCTCAACATCATGAGTCGTTTAATGATGACTTGTATGCATTAATGCCACACAATGCTAACTCTCGTCAGTTCCAACTTACGCACACTGAAGACAAAATGTTTATCATGGAAGAAATTAAATCATGGCTGGATGACCAGCACCGGTTAAATAAAGACCATATCGATGCACTGATTGTTATTCTCGACGAAATGACGGAAAACAGCTTATATGCCGCACCTAGAGACGGTAAAGGCGTTGCTTATTACAGCAAAGGCGAATCCAGAGAATTATCTGCCCATGAGGAAGTACGCATTGATATTGCATTGTCCGATGACATGCTAGGTCTAATGATTACCGATAACTGGGGCACATTAACCCCAGCCGTTTTCTTGAAAAACTTAGCGCAAGCCATGGAAGAAGGGGTTGAAGCAGGCATAGGCGGGGTAGGTTTATATATGATGTGGCGCTTATCAGATTACTTACAAATACGCGTCCACCCGCAAAAACGCACACAAGTCACAACACTATGGGATATTAAAAATTCCGTCGATATGAATGTGGATTCCGGCGTGCAATTTCTCTATCACAGCGAACTAGAAACTGCTTACTTAGAGAGGGCCTAATCATGAATATGGCAGTCAAATTTAGCATTGAACCGGTTACCGGACAGGATTTTCATTACAACTTAGTAGGCTCTATCGACGCCCATGCGTCAGAAACCTTAAATACTTTATATGATATACCCGCAGAATCACATGTCTTACTCGACTTTAGCCAAGTTGAGCGTGTTAACTCTATGGGCTTATCGCTATTGCTGAAGTTATTTGAAATCTGGGAAAGCAAGCGGATTAAAATCGAAGTACAGCATCTTGATCGCATGATTAGTATGCTATTTAAAATTACCGGCTTAGGACGCTTTATCAAAGACGGTAAGGCTGGCCCAGCGACACCAGCCTCAACAGCTAACCCTGAACCACCGAGGCATATTGAGGCCAAAATAGCCGCTACCACATCAACACCAGCTAGCACAGCAAGTGATAAGCTCAATTTTGTAGCCAGCTTACAAACAGGGCAACAGCTAACAGGCTGGTATTTATTGAACACTTACCTACAAAGACGGTTAAAGCAAGCGATACATTTTGAGCAGGCCAACGACGTATTAAATCCTAATTTCACCGATTTATTATTTGCCAAGCCATTTGAAGCCTGTCAAATGATTAATAATCACGGCTATATCCCTGTCATGCGCCCAATTACTGACACCGATGAAGTGGTCATTTTGACACGTGCCGATGACGATAGAGCTTTAGCGGATTACCCCAATGCAATAGTCGCAACGGCGAGCAAAGATAGCTTCGTCTATTTGCTCGGTAGATTTTTATGCGATGAAAACGACTTGGATTCCGAACAGCTGCAATTCGACTTTTCTGGCAACGAGATTAAAGCATTACAAATGCTGATTAGAAAAAAAGCAGATTTAGTATTTATGCTGAAGAAAGCATATGATGGCTTATCGTCATTTAGTCGAAACAGTGTTCGTTTACTTGACGAAAGTCGTACTGAATTTGCCCACCATTTATTTTGCGTGGCGCCTCACTTAACCGGCCATATCTCGGAACTTTCTAATGTACTAGGCGATATGGTCCAAGACGAGCAAGGCAAACAAATTCTCGTGGATATTCAAATGCAAGGTTGGCAAAAACCAGAAGAAGAAGCAATGGCGATGTTACAAATGGTTTACCGCCGCTATGCAGGTTAGCTATAGCGGTTTGCCTACATTACTGGATTTTAAATAACCACCAGCAACAATGCCATGTGTTGATACAAGATTGCTTAAATTAGAGCAAGCCTTTAATCCGGCGCCGTTAATTCAAGTACATGATAAGCTGTTCTCACAGCACCGTATCGAGTTATGGTTAAAACGGGATGACTTACTGCATCCCGTTATTTCTGGCAATAAATGGCGTAAGCTCAAATACATCCTCAACCATGCGTTACAATCTGGTTGTAATGAATTGCTCAGCATGGGTGGCGCTTATTCTAACCACTTACACGCTTTAGCCTACGCTGGTTATCAGTTAGGTTTATCAACACAAGCTTATATTCGCGGCGAAGAGCCACAATCTCATAATGCAACGTTAAATGATTTAAGCCAGTGGGGTATGCAGCTTCATTTTATATCTCGCTCCGCTTATAAAAATCTGCGTAATTATAAAAACTGGCAAGACCTTCCTGGTATTCAGCGCCATCAATACTGGATACCCGAAGGCGGCTCTACCTCTTTAGCAATGGCAGGCGTTGCAGAATTAGCACAAGAACTTCCAGCGGATGTCCACTACCTGTGTGTCCCTTGTGGCACAGGCATTACATTGGCAGGGATTATCAAACACATAGACAATAAAGCAAACGTTATAGGCTTTGCAGCCTGCAAAAATGCTGACACTATTATTTCTGATTTACAAACCTGGTTAACACCCGCACACCACTATTGGCACCTAAATTTAGACTATCATTTAGGTGGGTTTGCCAAAATCACCCCTGAATTAATCGCTTTTATGCAACAAATTGAGCAGCAAACAGGCATTCCACTTGAACCTATCTATACCGGCAAAATGCTTTACGGTATTTACGATTTAGTCCGTCGAAACTATTTTCCTGCTGGTAGTAAAATTGTTGCCATACACACAGGTGGCTTACAAGGCAACCGAGGATTTCAACGGTGAAACGACAAGCAGAACCAGAACTCATGGAAGACAGTGCGCAAGTGTATGCGTATGCACAAGCCGATTTTAGCGCACCGCATACTGAATTTATTAACCGGCTACAGGCTTTTATCAATAATCCTTCATTTAACGGCTTAGTGCTTGACTTAGGCTGTGGGCCGGGCGACATTAGCTTAAAATTCGCCCTTGCCTTTCCAAACAGCACAGTACATGCCATAGACGGCTCTAAAGCGATGATAGACTACGCACAAACATTATTAATCAATAACAATGTGCAATTAGAATTTATCCACGGCAAACTACCCGAAGCCACTTTGCCGTGTTTAGCTTATGACCTCATTTTCAGCAATAGCTTGTTACACCATCTAGCAGAGCCAATGACGCTTTGGCATACGATTAAACACTATGCTAAGCCTGGCGCACCTATTATGGTGATGGACTTGCTAAGACCGAACTCGCCCACTGCCGCGCAAACCTTAGTTGATACTTATGCCGCTCTTGAACCCGAACTATTGAAACACGATTTTTATCACTCGCTACTGGCAGCTTATACACAAACTGAAGTTGAGCAACAATTGGTTAGCGCGCAATTGAACTTTAATGTCGAACAAATCTCTGACCGACACTTATTGATTACAGGTATGATGCCCTGTTGAGATTGGAACACTCATGGAATTAACTACAGCAAAACCTAATATAGCAGCTAATAACCCCGAGCTTTTTATCAACCGAGATTTAAGCCTGCTAGAATTTAATAGACGGGTATTAGCACAAGCCAAGAACGACGCTGTTCCACTGCTAGAACGGCTGAATTATTTATGCATTTCGTGTTCCAATCTCGATGAATTCTTTGAGGTTAGAGTCGCCAGTATTATTGAAATGGCAACCATAGATCCGAATGCATTAAGCCCTGACGGCTCAACGCCAGCGGAGCAGCTCGCGCAAATCAGTAAACATGCACATGAATTAGTCGCTGAACAATATAACGTGTTAAATGAGGTTTTAATTCCAGAACTGTCACGCCAAAACATTAATTTCATTCGCCGCAAAGACTGGACAGAGACCCAACACAAATGGCTGTCTAATTATTTTAACGACGAATTATTACCCATCTTAACGCCAGTAGGCCTAGACTCGGCCCACCCATTCCCACGTATTTTAAACAAAAGCTTAAATTTTATTATTTCGCTAACGGGTAAAGATGCTTTTGGCAGAAACAGTGGTCGGGCAATTTTACAAGCACCTAGAGCCTTACCACGAGTGGTGCAGTTACCTCCTGACGAAACGCGTAGCGGCCAGCACGACTTTGTGTTTTTATCATCGATTATTCATGCGTTTATCGACGACTTATTTCACGGCATGACCGTAAAAGGCTGTTATCAATTTCGTGTTACCCGTAATAGCGACTTCTTCGTCGATGATGATGCGATTGATGACTTATTGCTCGCCGTACAAGGTGAACTCGCTATGCGTAATTACGGGGATGAAGTACGTTTAGAAGTCGACGCACAATGTCCAGAAGATACCGTCAATTTCTTATTAGCCCGCTTCGGCTTAACTCGCGATAGGCTTTATTTAGTCGATGGCCCGGTAAACCTAAACAGAATACAAGAAATTAACCAGTTAGTAGATAGACCTGAACTTAAATTTTCACCCTTTAAACCGACGATACCTGCGCAATTAGCACGCGAAAAAGACATGTTCGCGGCGATTAGACGCAATGATATTTTACTACACCACCCTTTTGAATCGTTTGGCCCCGTCGTCGAATTCTTACGTCAAGCGGCAGAATCACCGCAAGTATTAGCGATAAAACAAACCTTATACCGTACAGGTGCTGATTCACCTATCGTAGCCGCACTGATTAATGCCGCTAAAGCCGGTAAAGTTGTTACCGTCGTGATTGAATTACGCGCTAGATTCGATGAAAAAGCGAATATCGACTTAGCAGCCAAGCTACAAGAGGCCGCTGTACATGTTGTTTATGGCGTTGTAGGCTACAAAACTCATGCCAAAATGTGTTTAGTATTACGCCGCGAAGATAAACAACTACGCTCTTACGTGCATTTAGGCACCGGTAATTATCACCCAAAAACAGCCAAGCTTTATACCGACTACGGATTGTTTTCTTGCGATAAGGAATTAGGAGAAGATGTAAGACGGGTTTTCGCGCAACTCACGAGTCTCGGCAAAGTCACCCGCTTAAACAAATTATTACAATCACCTTTTTCATTACACAAAGGTTTACTAGAAAAAATCGAACGCGAAATAGAGCATGCTAAAAATGGTAAACCGGCTAAAATCATCATGCAAGTTAACGCGATTGTTGAAGAACAGTTAATTCAAGCATTTTATCGAGCATCACAAGCAGGCGTACAGATTCATCTCATCGTGCGCGGCGTCTGCTGCTTACGTCCAGGTATTGCGGGTATTTCTGATAATATTGAAGTAAGAGCCGTGATTGGACGCTTTTTAGAACACGCACGGGTTTATGTTTTTGCTAACGGCGGCGAGCAGGAAGTGTACGCATCAAGTGCGGATTTAATGAGCCGAAATATGTTTAAGCGCGTTGAAATCTGCTTCCCTATCGAAAACAAAAAATTAGCCGCACGGATTGTTCGTAATTTAGACTTATATTTACACGACAACAGCCAAGTCTGGTTATTACAAGCCGATGGTAGCTACCGGCTGATACAGAAAAATTCTGACGAAAAAACCCTACAAGCACAAACTCAACTTCTTAGCGAGCTGCAAGCATGACGTCATCTAACCCTTTAGAAATTGCTCAATTGGGCGCCGAAGTATTGCGCTTAACAGCAATGCCGGTTGAAAATATTAGCGCACCCGAAACGCAACAGATAATCACGTTAATGCTAGAGACACTCAGCCAATCAGAAGGCGTCGGTATTGCCGCCCCGCAACTTCATGTCAACCAACGGATTATCGTGATTGCCTCAAGACCGACTAAGCGCTATCCTTATGCGCCATCAATGCCAGCTACCGTCATGATCAACCCATGCATTACTGCGCACTCGGAACAACAAGAAAAAGATTGGGAGGGCTGCCTAAGCATACCCGGCATTCGCGCCTTAGTGCCTCGCTATATAGACATCGAGGCTACCTACATCGATTTAAAAGGTGAACCCCAATCAACCCGTTTAACCGGCTTTCCAGCCCGGGTTTTTCAACACGAATACGACCATTTAGACGGCTTAGTGTATTTAGATAGAGTCACTGATAGCCGAGACATTATTTCAGAAACAGAGTTTTTCAAACGTTTAGCCTAGGAAACTGCACCGCGAGATTAACCTGCGCGGTGCACTATCGCCGATTAAGGCTTAAAATGTTTAATTTTATCAACGAAATCTTTAATCGATTTAGTAGAAACTTTCTCTGCGACCACAACAGGCTCAGGCTCACTGACTTCCGGCTGAACTACTGGCATGGGCGGCTTAATAGCCGACACTTTCTTAACTAAACTTTGCCATTGCTGTTTAATATCATTAGGTAAATGCGGAGTCGCCACTGGCGCTACCGTAGGCTCTGCGCTACTTTCTGGCTTAACAGTCGGCTGTAAAACCTGCTCAGCTACCGGTTTTTGCTGCTCGCCTCGCTCGTTTAATAAATCTTGTAAACGGTTAATATGGCGTTGCTGCGCGGCTATTTCATCCGTTAGCTTGGCAATCTCTGCTTGATAATGGGTGTGCTCAATAACAGGCGCCGGTTCAGGTTGAGCCACCTTCACTGGTTCCGTCTCAATAGTCTCGGTTTTATCACTACCCAACTCTGGTTTTACCGCTTTCATCCATCTTGCCAGAGGATTCGCAGGCTTTACGTCAACGCTCTCTTGCACAGCCGAAGCGGCAAGATTTTCAGAAGACTGCACACTGTCATCGATAGCAATCGTGGCTGACTCAGCAGGTTTCGTAGCACTAGCGGCTAATTGTGCCTCTAATACATTTAATTGATGGACAGTTTTATTAAGCTCAGTAAATACTGGAATTCGATTAAACGCCAATTTGCCGAAATAAGCTTTATAAGCCTTATGCTTGTTTTGCAACTGACGCGTTGTTTGTTGCGCTAACGTTAAAGCACGCTCAGATACGCTCAATTGTCGCTTAACATCATTGAGCTCAGCAAACACCTGAATTCTATTAAGCGTTAATTTATCAAAATAAGCTTTATATGCAGCATACTTACTCGCTAATTGCTGCAGTTCATGCTCAGTCTTGTCTAATGTTTGCTGCAATAATGGGTCAGCGGCAAGCAATTGTTTTGCTTGCTCAGCAATCACCGCACTGCTGCGCTCTAACTCCTCATCTTTTTCTACTAATAAATTTTGTTGTTGTGCTTTTTCTTGCTGTAAATCTTGTATCAACTGTTTTTGCGCTTCAAGCTGCTGGTTTAACTCTGCCGATTCCTGATTCAATTGCTCTAACTCTGCTTCTAAACCCGTAGCCCTTTGACTTTCTGAGACTAGCTTTTGTTTTTCAACCGTTAATTGCTCGGTTTTCTCAGCCATCTCGCTTTGTAATGCTTGCGCTTGAGTTAATTGATCAGTCAATTGTGCATGTTGCAATGCATTAGATTGGATTAAATCTTGCTGTTCAGCTTTTAATCGCTTAATTTTTGCTTGATGACCCACCGATAAAAAACCAATGGTTAAAACTGCCAACACGAATACGCCTAAAGCAACAGCTAACGCAAGCGTAGCGCTGTTAGGGTAAGATTGAATAATATCTAAGTACTTTTGCATACCCCCTCCAATTGAAAATAACACTCTGTCTTTTATTGTTTTTTTGTACAGCTATAGAATACTAACTGATAGTTGATTGCTACGTCCAGCATCAAAATGCGCTAAGTATCGACGAGCCAATCATTTTTTATGGCTACCAACTTAAGCCGGGACAGGGCACACGAGCGCAGGACGCCGTAAATACGTCCCTGTAGGCTTGGCGGCAGCATCCCTGCTGCCGACACCTGAAGCTACAAGGATGTGGTGAA
>NZ_LAJX01000339.1 GCF_000963695.1 Methylocucumis oryzae | reverse complement strand
GTAGCGCGGTCGCGTTGCTTAAGGCCGCCGCCGCCAACGGTAACGGCGCGGCAAAGCTATTCGTTGGCCGCGCTCCGGATCTGGCAGACATCGAAGGCCGGGTAGAAACCGAGCATCGATCAGCTACTTGCCGACACCGACCTGATGGAAGATAACGAACGCGCCGCCGAACACTTGGATCGTGTGCTCGCCAAGCTCCTTGACGAGCTCGACATCAACGAGCGCCAATTGGTCAAACTGCCAGTGCTGTTCCGGAAGCTTAATCCCTTCATCATTGACCCGTTAAAAAACAGTCTAGGCGGGTCAGGTAATAAAGGATCGGTTTTCCACCAAAACCTCATGCTGAACCAATTACAGGCAGGCACCGAGCCGAGGACAAGCCTAGGCGCACGCAAAGCCGATGCCGAACTACCCGAAATGTACTACGCCTTCAGCCCCAACCTAGCCAATGGCCTATTGCTGTCTAGCCCGCCTGCCGATAACGGAAACGGCGACGCACAACCCGATTGGGTATTCGCCTACACCAAGCCGGACGGCCCGTTGGTTGATGGTAAAGACATCTTCGCCCAAGGCGCCGTTAAGGCATTGGGCCGGGTTGGGGTACGGCCTTACGAAATTGACGCCTGGGACTGGGCGCACTTAGGTCAGGGTGAAGTACACTGCACCAGCAATGTCTGGCGGGATGTCAGCCCCGATGCGGCCTGGTGGCGCACACGGAACTGATCCGGTGTAGGATAAGGTGTTTGCAGAATAGTTAATCCGCTAGTTATTTGGCGACACGTCATCATTTAAATTTACTTTTGCCTTACATCTTAAGTTGAGGATAACTTATGACATTTTCTTGTAAATTACATTGTATCATCGGAGTCTCAATGATTTTGGTGGCATCCTCCGCGCTTGCCGCGCCCGCTTACATTACCGTTGGGGACGATGCCATTTCGATTTTGCGCGTCATAGCACCGGACACTAAGCTTTTGTTAACACGCGATCTGAAGGTAAATAGTGATTGCAAGAAAACCTCTGAAAGCCATATTCAACGCGACTTGCAGATAATTTTTGCAATCGAAGATTTTTAAAGTGTAACGAGTTCAACATAATCTCCTAAATCGCATGGATGTAGGAGATTAATTTTTAATCAAATTTTCTAGTTCTGAAATTAAGTTAAAAAATCTTCGTGACGCTGCTACCGTCTGAAACCCACGGTAAATAAGGCTTGCAGGGGTTTTCGGGTTGACACTAACTAGCGTGTTCAACAATCAGGCCACCCACGCGCTGAAATTCTCTAAGCTCGCGCTGACCTATGCAGTAGAACTCGGCGACGACTGAGACCGCGTAGGGGCATTAGCGATAGCGTAATCCGCCGGATGTTTGAATGCCGACTGCGCTTTACAAGTTGAGTTTACGCGAAAGCTTAGTAGTGATAGCACGAAGGGAAGGGCTAACCTAAATCAGCACTGAATTAAAAAAGTTTTTAACCACAACCGAAAGGAAAAACATCCTTATGCGTAAAAACCGACCAAGCTATATCCATAGTTATACAAGCAATCGCGGGGGGTCAATACTGTTGATTTTAGCACCTAACTTGTTATATCTATATGATATTTAATAAATTTATTGCTTGTTATGGAAGTTGATAAAAAACAGAATACTTGCTGCTAAATTTCTATCAGCAACTCACAAACCTACTTCTTACATTTTGCCAAAACCTAGCCAAGAAAAAAGCTGGAGATTTCACTAAAAATCGCAAGTT
>NZ_LAJX01000338.1 GCF_000963695.1 Methylocucumis oryzae | reverse complement strand
AGCCATCGGCTGTATGCCGATAACGAAGCCGTACGCTATCGTGTAACGCCATGACGCGTTGCCACGCTTCACCTAAGCGGTTGGGCTCTAGTATGCTGGTTGGTGTCAGAGTCAGGCTTTGATTCCAATGCTGGATCTTGCTTAATGCTTGTTGGAAAAACTCATGTTGAATAGGTAACAGCGGGGCGTTGCCTTGGGCTGGAGCCTGCTCATGTTCGATAGTGGCGTTCTGACAGGTGGTCACTTGCGCCAATGCGCGTACGGTTTGATATTGAAACAACTGTTTAGCGCTAAACAACAACCCTTGCGCACGAGCGCGACTCACCAATTGAATCGCGACAATAGAATCACCCCCTAACTCAAAGAAATTATCCGTGACACCGAACTCGGCGTGTCCCAGCAACGCGTGCCACAACGCTAACAACTGCTGCTCTATCGCGTTACACGCCGCTTGTCGGCTGCGCGTAGCAGCAAAATCAGGTGCTGGCAACGCCGCACGGTCAAGCTTACCGTGCGCGGTACGCGGTAGCTGTGCCAACAGCACATACTGACTAGGAATCATCGCCTCTGGTAACTGCTGAGCCAACGCAGCTTTAAACGCCGCCGGGTGTAAACTGTCCGCATCAGCGGCGACACTGGCTTGTCTGACCCAATACGCACACAAATAGCGTTGACCGGCATCATCGCGCAGCACGACACAGGCATCGGCAACACCGGGCAATTGTCTTAAGGCCGCTTCGATTTCACCCGGTTCGATACGATAGCCACGTAGTTTGATTTGTTGGTCACGGCGCGCCAGATAAACAAACTCGCCCTCAGGCAAACGCCGAACTAAATCACCGGTGCGGTACATCCGACCACCGTCCTGAGCAAACGGGTCAGGAACAAAGCACGCCGCCGTTAACCCAGGCCGTGCATGATAACCCCGCGCCAAACAAGGCCCGGCGATGAATAACTCACCGACCACGCCGGGTGGCACCGGATTAAGATCCGCATCAAGCACATACAACGCGCGTGGCCCTAACGCCGTGCCGATAGGCGCATACGCCAGCCCAAGCTTTAGCTCAGTTAACCGCGCGCCCGGACACACCCACGCCAACGGCGTAATCACCGTTTCTGTCGGGCCATAGCCATTAATCAGCCGCGCAGGATTCAACCACTGCTTCAATGACGCTAAGCGATCAGCGGCCACTGCTTCACCGCCGACGCACACAACGCTTAAATTAATAGGTTGATTTAATCGGGCTAAGGTATCGACCAAATGATAAGCATGACTGGTCGGTGGGTATAGCACCGACACCTGATGACGAGTCAT
>NZ_LAJX01000337.1 GCF_000963695.1 Methylocucumis oryzae | reverse complement strand
AAATACTGATTACAACATTGAGTCGTTTAAATTTACCGACACAACTTTGTCATTATCACAAGTTAATGCTTTAACGCTAACTGGGGATGCTGGTGACAATACCTTATTTGGTTGGACAACTTATGACTCATTGTCAGGCGCTGCAGGCAATGATAATGTCAGTGGAATGGCTGGAAATGATACGTTAAATGGCGGTGCAGGGGATGATACGTTGCATGGCGGTATAGGAAATGATACCTATCAGTTTGGGGTAGGTTCGGGTAACGATTCGATTAGTGAATGGGATTATTCCGGACGCGGTGGTACGGATCAAATCACTTTTACTGGTTTAAAACAAGCGGATGTAAGTTTTGCCAAAACCAATAATTACGATTTAGTTGCGACCATTAAATCTACCGGCGAAATTCTGTATATATCCGATACGTTTTACTCAAATACTGATTACAACATTGAGTCGTTTAAATTTACCGACACAACTTTGTCATTATCGCAAGTTAATTCATTAACGCTAACAGGGGATGGAGGTGACAATACCTTATTTGGCTGGACTACATACGATTCTCTCACAGGCGCAGCAGGCAATGATAACGTCAGTGGAATGGCTGGAAATGATACGTTAGATGGCGGTGCAGGGGATGATACGTTACACGGTGGTATAGGGAATGATACTTATCAGTTTGGAGTAGGTTCGGGTAACGATTCGATTAGTGAATGGGATTATTCCGGACGCGGTGGTACGGATCAAGTTACTTTTGTAGGTCTTAAACAAGCGGATGTGAGTTTCGCAAAGAGTGACGATTTCGATTTAATCGCTACCATTAAGTCTACCGGTGAATTCTTATATATCTTTGATACGTTTTACTCTGACACAAGTTACAACATCGAATCCTTCAAATTCAACGACATCACCTTAAGCCTAAGCCAGGTGAAAGACTTGGCAGAAAAAATCAACCATTTACCAACCGGCACAGTCAGCATCGACGACACTACGCCCGAGCAATTTCAAATATTAACCGCGACTAATACGTTGGACGATATAGACGGCCTAGGTACCATCACTTATACCTGGTCGGCCAATAATACCGTGCTAGGTGTTGGCGCAAGTTACACTGTCAGCGCCGATGATTTGGGTAAGAAAATCAGCGTGACTGCCAGCTATACCGACGCCTTAGGTAATCTTGAAAGCGTCAGCAGCACGACGACCAAAGCCGTCGTGTTAGCCAAGCTGAATTTAAACGGTACGTCCGGCAATGATTTACTCAGCGGCGGTGGCAGTAATGACACCTTAAGCGGTAACGCGGGTAATGACTTATTAGATGGTGATTTTGGTGATGACATCTTAAACGGTGGCGACGGCGATGATTTATTAAACGGTGGTGCCGGTAAAGACATTCTCAATGGTAATGCCGGTACTGATATTTTGCGGGGTAGCTATGGTAAAGATACCTTCATCTTTAATAGCACACTAGATGGCACGATTGACACCTTGGCAGATTTTAGAGCCGCCGATGACACGATTAAGCTAGAAAACGCCATTTTCACCCAGCTTAACAAAACCGGAACGTTAAAAGCCGAGCAGTTTGCTATCTCCGCTAACGCGCTCGATGCAAACGATTACATTATCTACACCCCTTCGACTGGCGCTTTGTCTTATGACGCCGATGGCAATGGGGCAGGGGCAAGCGTTCAATTTGCAGTGGTGGGCGTTAATTTGGCGCTGACTAATGTTGATTTTGTTGTGATTTAGGTGATTGGCGCATTCCCACGCTCCGGCGTGGGAATACATACGATGTTTTAAATAGTGTAAGACTGGGAAAACATGAAGAAAGGTACGCATTCCCATGCGGAAGCATGGGAATGCGTAAAAATTAATATGACATTATTTATTAGGAAAACAGTATGTTGAAAATTAGATTATCTATGTTGTTTGTTTTATTGGTTTTAACGATTAACGCTGCGTTTACGACAAACGCTTTTTGCTGGTGCAAAAGGGTATGTACTTATGAACGTTAACACTTTATATCAGGCAAATGTAAATGGTTTTGTTCTAGTAAGACTAGCAGCGACTCCTGAGCAACGACGCGTTGCTGCGGAAGGCATGGTAGATGGGGAAATAGTTGCATCAGGTTCAGCTGCAGATAATACTTTAGAATCAGTTATTTCTTCACCAAAGCAGACGTTCACATTTAGAGTTCTCAAGGGTTCAAAATGGGAAGTAGATAGTGATGAAATTACGGGAGTTGAGGTTCGTTGGGTGAAATGAATAAGTCAGGACGTAAGTTGGATTAGCGAAGCGTAATCCGACATAACGAAGCCGCAAAGATTATCAGTTCTCTTGTTCCCACGCTCCTGTGTTACTGCCATTAAGTTAAGGAATATAACCAAATAATCAATAACTTGCATGTTGCGTTGTGTGAAATATTCTTCCGTAGGTCGGGTTAGCGATAGCGTAACCCGACAACATTGGAGCGTTAAATGTTGGGTTACGCTATCGCTAACCCAACCTACGCAACGCTAATTATTTGATTCTTAATATTTATCTCTTAACTTAATGGCAGTGACGCTCCTGCGTGGGAACACATACGAAGCTATTTCCTCGCAGATTCAAGCCACAAGTGTAAGACTGAGAAAACATTAAGAAAGGTAGCCATTCCCTCGCGGGAGCGTGGGAATGAGAAAAAACAGTTAACAATCTGCCAATTAGAGACCTAAAGGAAACAATAGTATGAAAAAACAAAATTTATTATTTTTACTAATTATGTTTATGACGAGTGGCTTTTCTTCTGCTGATATTAGTACTGGGTTAGTAGCTCATTATCGTTTTGATGACTGCAGTGCTACCGATTCTAGTGGAAATGAGCATAACGGCGTAATACATGGTGCGCCAAAATGTGCGGCTGGGGTTAATGGAAAAGGATTGCAATTTAACGGAACTGATACTTACATCGAAATAAATGATACTCCGGATTTAAGACTTTCTGGAACAAGCTATACACTCAGCGGGTGGGTTTTGCCGAAAAGCTATAACGACAGCTATATGAGTGCGTTATTATCCAAAAGGGGTAACCAAAATGGAGACGGTTATATTTGGGGAATAACAGGTAACGTTGATAGTTCTCCTATAGGTAGGCAACGAGTTCAAATTTCTGGTGGTGTAGATCCTAGCGCCTATTCGACTAAGGCAAGTAAGCTGAACGCTTGGCGACATTTTGTAGTGGTTTATGAAGTTGAAACACAAGTCATCAAATTTTATAGTAATAGTGTTCTTAATGGCACTGCTTCCAATATTCCATCGCCAAATCCCAATACGACAGCTTCTCTCCGAATAGCAAGGGATTCGGACGACTTAAATGCATTAGGGCCTTATTTTTTTAATGGCTTGATCGACGATTTACGCATTTATAATCGGGCACTGACAGCCGGTGAAATCGCCGAGCTTTTTAACCTAGGGCAATCCATTAGCGGTTCAATAAAAGGCTTACAGCAAGTTAGTGTGATGTGTACTAACGTGACAACCGGCCAGATAGTGACAATTCCCCTCCAATCAGGTAGCTCTTGGAATTGCAAAAAAGCAGGGTTGAAAATACAGCCAAATCAATCAATTAATATTTCGATTGATGGCAAAACTTATCCTTAGCCCCTAGCTTGGGAATGAGCAAACGTACACATACAACCGTGTTAAAGCTGTATCGGGCAAACCGATGCGGCTTTTTTTGTGTTTACGCCTTATGCTTATCGTCATACATTAACCTCTATCCTACGCTAATCTCACAAGCGTTTTTTGGTAAAGACCGGTTATAATTCCTTTTTTTATCTTTTAGCCCGTTGGGTTAGCGACAGCGTAACCCAATACCGGTGGCGTAAATGTTGGGTTACGCTGTCGAACCCAACCTACGAACTCAATAACCACATGCAACCAAGTTAAAGCCGTATCGGGCAAACCGATGCGGCTTTTTTTTGTCTCTATATTTTTCGTTATGCCCGAGTTTCCATCTTAAGCGAATCTCGCAAGCGACTATTAGCTAAGACCGGTTATAATTCCTAGTATCTCTCATAATGACTGGCAACGCATTAAGACACGCTGATGTGTTTGACGTTAGTTTAAAAACCTGAACCCGTTGTTTGCAAACGTGGGTAGAGCCAACCAGGAGAATAGCCAATGACCGATGACGAATTAAAAGAATTAGTGGCAAGTTTAGCGATTGCACAAAAGGAAACGGATCGCTTGCAAAAACAAAATCAAAAAGATATTGCTGAATTACGTCTTTCTCAACAAGAAACCGATAAGCAACTGAAAGAAACCGACCGTCAACTACGCCAACAGCTTAAAGAACTGGGTAAGCAAATCGGTGGTTTAGGCGAGAAATTCGGTGGTTTTACCGAGGGCATGGCGTTTCCGTCGATGACGAAGATTTTAACTGAGCAATTCGGTATGGAAATCGTTACGCCTAGGATGAAAGTGAAAAGAGGCGGCGATACCTTAGAACTCGATGTGTTTGCTTATGCTAATTCAGACCGCAATGAGGCATTTATCGTTGAAGTCAAAAGCCATTTACGGCCTGAGGCATTGACCCAATTAAAGAATATCTTAACCC
>NZ_LAJX01000336.1 GCF_000963695.1 Methylocucumis oryzae | reverse complement strand
AGCACCAACCCAGCCGCAATACGCACAAGAACCACGTAGACTGTACAACAGCATTGTCAGCACCCTGGTCATTCTTATCAGTGCCGGTATCATCTACTTGCTCAGCGCGATTATTCGCGACCACCGAGATTAACCCATGCAAGAACCACGTATACCCCCATTCACAACCCGCATGAGCCTGATAACCCACTATCGCCTGTTAGCGCTGCTCCTGATGCTGCCTTGGTGTGTCGTCTACGCGACGGATGCCAACGACCCCTACGGCGTCAACCGAGTGATAGGCTTATCGGCCAATCCCAGCGCTAGCAACACCGTAACAACCAGCACGGCCACCACCGCGACGACAGCACCAGTCGTGGCCGTACCTAACTTACCCACCGCGCCAGCCACTGCACTCTCCAGCAGCTTATCCGGTGGCAGCAACACCAGCGCAGCACCCGTCTCCATCACACAACCGCAAGCACCGGCTTTCTTTGACTACTCGACTAACCTGAGCAGCGACGTGTTCGGCGCTAATTTATTTACCGGCTCGTTTGCCCGCAGTGGCGCAACACCGTTTAACCCAGACTATATCGTCAACGTCGGCGACAACATCCAACTACGTTTCTGGGGCGCGTTTGAATACGACTCAGCCCTAACAGTCGACCCACAAGGTAACATCTTCGTCCCGCACGTCGGTCCCGTGCGCGTATTAGGCGCACGCAACCAAGACCTACAACGCCTGGTCGATAGTGCGGTACGGCGTATCTTTCGTGCCAACGTCTACAGCTACGCCAGCTTAGCTGCCGCCCAACCGGTACGCGTCTATGTCGCAGGCTTCGTCAACCGGCCAGGCCTGTACAGCGGCACCAGCATGGACAGCCTGCTCAACTACATCGACCAAGCGGGCGGCATCGACTTAGAACGCGGCTCGTTTCTCAACATACAAATCAAACGCAACGACTACACCCGTGCCACGATAAACCTCTACGATTTCATCCTACAAGGCCGAATGCCCATCGTACAACTTGGCAACGGTGACGTAATTTTTTGTCGCGCCTAGACAAAAACACCGTCAAAGTCACCGGTCTTGCCGGTAATGCCAAACGCTTTGAATTCTCCGATCACGCACGCAGCGTACAAGACTTGATTAGCGTCGCCAAACCCCAAGCGCAAGCCACGCATGTACGCGTCACGCGCAACACCGGCACCACCAAAAACGTCGAATACTACCCGCTCAATCAAGCACACCAAGTCATGCTCAACAGCGGCGACGAAATAGAATTCACCGCCGACAAAAA
>NZ_LAJX01000335.1 GCF_000963695.1 Methylocucumis oryzae | reverse complement strand
AGGGACGTATTTACGGCGTCCTCGGCAACTGCTCCTGCGTTGCCCTACTACACGCCATCCCTGGCGTTATACGTTCTGAATGACCTGTCCCGTCTTAAGCTGGTAACCTGAACTTGTTATTTGGAGCCTATGCTTGCCGACTAGAAATAACCTGCAACAGCAGGCTCTATAACAACCGGAGGCGCGTATGTTTAAAATAAATTTTCCAACGTTAATGCTATTAACATTAGCGTTATCTCAGGCTAGCTACGCTGATGACAAGCCTATGCCAATCAAATCTACAGCAAGCTCGCAAACCCTATCGAATCAATTTTGGTGGCCTGAACGATTAGATTTGGCGCCATTACGCCAGCACTCGACCGCTTCGAGTCCGATGGATAGCAAATTCAACTATGCCAATGAGTTTAACAAACTCGATATTAAAGCAGTAAAAAAAGACATAGCAGAGTTAATGACCGCATCTCAGGATTGGTGGCCAGCCGATTACGGTCACTACGGCCCTTTATTTATCCGTATGGCTTGGCATAGTGCCGGCACGTACCGACTGGGCGATGGTCGAGGTGGCGCCGGTGGCGGTCAACAACGCTTTGAGCCGCTTAATAGCTGGCCTGATAACGCCAGCTTAGACAAAGCCCGGCGTTTGCTTTGGCCGATTAAGCAAAAATATGGCAGTAAACTCTCCTGGGCCGACTTAATGGTACTCACTGGCAATGTCGCGTTAGAATCCATGGGCTTTAAAACCTTAGGCTTTGCCGGTGGGCGAACGGACGATTGGGAAGCTGATTTAGTGTACTGGGGACCTGAGAAAAAATGGCTGGCCGATGAACGCTATCAAGGCGACCGCAAACTTGAAAAACCCTTAGCGGCCGTGCAAATGGGACTGATTTATGTCAACCCAGAAGGCCCTAACGGTAACCCAGACCCATTAGCGTCAGCCAAAGACATTCGAGAAACCTTTGGGCGTATGGCCATGAACGACGAAGAAACCGTGGCGTTGATTGCTGGCGGCCACACTTTTGGCAAAGCACACGGTAATGGCGTACCATCAACCTGCGTAGGACCTGAACCTGCCGCTGCCAGCATCGAAGAACAAGGCTTTGGCTGGAAAAATAAATGTGGCAAAGGTCATGGCGTTGACACGATTACTAGCGGCTTAGAAGGCGCGTGGACCATGAGTCCTACGCAATGGACCCATCAATATCTAAGCAATTTATTTTCTTACGAATGGGTAAAAACCAAAAAGTCCCGCAGGCGCTACGCAATGGGTGCCTAAAGACAATGCAGCAGCGAATTTAGTCCCCGATGCGCACGATAAAGACAAGCACCATGCTCCTATCATGCTGACGACGGACTTAGCATTGAAAACTGACCCTAGTTACGAAAAAATTGCTAAAACGTTTCCTAGAAAATCCCGCAGAATTCGAGCTGGCTTTTGCTAAAGCGTGGTTTAAACTCACGCACCGCGATATGGGGCCCCGTCCACGTTATCTCGGCTCGGAAGTGCCCAAAGAAGTCTTCATTTGGCAAGACCCAATTCCAGCAGTCAATCATAAATTAATTGATGCTAAAGACATTGAAAACCTCAAACAAAAAATCCTCAAATCAGGTTTGAGCGTGCCAGAACTGGTTAGAACCGCTTGGGCCTCAGCCGCATCATTCCGCAGCACTGACATGCGCGGCGGTGCTAACGGTGCTAGGGTGCGCCTGGCCCCTCAAAAGGATTGGGCAGTCAATAATCCAGAGGAATGTAAGCGCTCAACCAAACCACCTGTTCTAATAAGTTCAGAACCGTTATTCTCAAAATTTTTGAAGAGGATAATGCATGACCTTAACTGCGCATTGGATACATCACCTGAACACTTGGCAAAGCAGCGGAATGACGCAAGCGGCGTATTGCCGACAGCATCGG
>NZ_LAJX01000334.1 GCF_000963695.1 Methylocucumis oryzae | reverse complement strand
ATCGTGCAGCCGCGCGGCAAAGGTTTTGACATTAAGCCGATGCTGTCGGCAATACGCCGCTTGCGTCATTCCGCTGCTTTGCCAAGTGTTCAGGTGGTGTATCCAATGCGCGGTTAAGGTCATGCATTATCCTCTTCAAAAATTTTGAGAATAACGGTTCTGAACTTATTCGAACAGGTGGTTTGGTTGAGCGCTTACGTTGTTTTAATTATAATGAATTCTGAACTAAAGACTCGGTATGCCAATAGTGTGAAATGTCTTTGTCTATAAATCTTGAAATACCAAATTCTTCAATGCCTATGGCGTCATAGGTAATCTGCTGCTCTATTATCAAATCGGCAATCAGTTCGCCAAAGATTGGGGCATACTTTAATGCTTGTCCTGCACCCAAGCAGTGATATAAATTGCCGACTTGGGTATCAAGCCCTAAGATAAATTTGAGATCAGGGGTAATATCAAAAAAAGAATGATAGCCACCCGCATAAACGGGTTGACCCATTTTAGGGAAGCGATTAGTCACTTTACCAACATAATCCTCCAATTGTTGATGATGTACGTTGAAGCTTAAAGCGTCGTATATCACATTGGCGCCATCAGGATTCATTGTCGCCCGACTAAATGAACTGGCAATATCTTTACCCTGTCGTCGCCTAGGTTGATGCATGTGCAAAATGCTGCCACGCCATCGCCGAAAATACGCTTGATTGACAAAGTCAGCGATAATCGGCAGGGATTCTGGTATGTCGTTGACACTCACCAAAAAATTGGCCACATAAACCGGTTGCAAAGCCACAGGGATGGTTAAGCCAATCCCGGCAAACAATTCCGAGCTCCAGCCACCGGAGGCATTAACAACATGTTCCGTAAAAAATTTGCCTTGACTGGTGTATATAGCAGTGATGCCATGTTGGGTTTCGAGCTGAAAATCAGATACCTGACAATGCTCGAAAAACATCGATGTGATTTTTTTTGACCGCAGTCTGCATGGCATTCAGAATCTGCGGCGAATCTAATTGCAATACTTCCGGTTCGTAATAATAAATTTCATCAGGTCCTGTTCTTACCGCTTGCTGGCTTAACTCCAAAACATCTTTATGAGAAATCATCGTGAAGTCGATGCTTTCATTTTGCATGGCTTGTTCTAAGGCTATCCATGTTTTTGCGGCTTTTCCATCGTTATTTTCGGCAATCCAGATCGCTCCGGGTTGCTCAAAAGGAATTTCCACGCCCCATATCGGCTTGAGATATTTCCAGTGCTGGGTGGCCAGTTTTGCCATCCTCGCCGCCATTGGGGAAACATTAGCAGAGCGCACGATGGCGCTATGGCGAGAACTTAGTCCCGCACCTAATACTTTTTTTCTCCAAAATAGCCACTTTACCAGCCTTATTTCCTAGTTTACGCTGGATTGATAAGGCGCAGGCGACTCCCAAGCAACCTCCTCCTATCACAATCGTATGGTATTTATGATTCATGACTCATTCCTGTGCCTGAAATATTTAATGTACTGTCAGCCTAATGCCGAATCGACGAAATTCCGCCGTCGACATGTATGATTTGTCCTGTGATCCAACTGGCTTTATCAGACAACAAAAAAAAGAGCCATATTCGCTAGATCCTCTGCTTCTCCCACTCGTTTTAACGGATGACGCATGGCAGCAGCCTGTTTTTTGCTATCTTCCCTTAACAAGCGTTCGGCCAAAGGCGTGTTTGTTAAGGACGGCGCAATGGCATTGACTCTGATCTTAGGTGCCCATTCTGCAGCCAATGCCCGGGTTCAATACTGTTGACTTTAGCCAGTAGCACCCATTTTCTTAGCCCGCTTTTCTTTCCACTTATTAGGAACGCCTTTATTAACACGAGGTTTTGATGGCTTGGGCGTCTTCGGTCGGTAATAAACAACTCGTCGAATAGAATCAACTAACTCGAAGAAAAGAGTTAAGGCACGCCCGGAATTGATGACCAAGAACACGG
>NZ_LAJX01000333.1 GCF_000963695.1 Methylocucumis oryzae | reverse complement strand
GCGCCGGACAGTCCAAGTGAAAACCCTTGCACAACAAGATATACAACTCGTGCATAACATTCGCCAAGGCTTAGTTGAACAGCGAACCGCCTTGGTCAATCAACTTCGAGGGACATTGAGTGAGCGTGGCATCATCTTAGCTGAAGGAATTAAGCATGTGCGACAAGAGTTACCACTGATCTTAGAAAATGCCGCAAATGGTCTAACCACCTTAAGTCGGGAACTCATCGCGGAGCAATACCAAAAACTGAACCAGGGCCATAGGATGTGCCGAGGTACGAGGCGCATCAATCGCGGGAAAACACGAACGATGCGCCTCCCTTCGTTCGGCACATCCTATAAGCGCACCTTATGGCCTTAACGGATCAGTCAAAAATAACGGATTACCCCCAACATAGGCATAAGTATTCAACCCACCCCGTAACCCAATCGGATCACTCTCTACATACCGCCCACTACCCGGATCATAATCCCTAAAATAATTGTAATGCAGTCCCGTTTCACTATCGAAATATTGCCCAGAGAAGCGCAGATTATAGGTGAAGAGGCCTAGGTTCGCTGGGTTTTCGTTAGGGGCGTTGGCACCGAAGGGTTCGGTGTTGTCCCAGCGCCAGCGCAGTTGTTGGTTGCTGTCGATGATTTGCCTTGGCGTGTTGAGGTGGTCGCTGAGCACATAGTACACGGTGTCGCTGGCGTCGATAACGGCGATGGGTTGGTCGTTTAGCCAAACGTGTTCTTGGATACGTTGGCCTGTGCTGGTGTATTCGCCGATTAAGTGTCCGGCTTCGTCGTAGCTGAATAACCGTATAGCACCCGCTGCTTCGGTTTTGCTGACGCGTTGACCGTGCGCGTTAACACCGTAGCTATAGGCGATACCGCTAGGCATGATGGCGTGTTTGAGTCGTCCAGCTGCATCGTAGCCGAATTGCAGGCTGCCGTTGTGGGTGAGATTGCCCATCCTGTCGTAGCTTTGGGGTATGGCATTGATACTTGGTTAAGCGGTTGCTATTATTGGCAATGGCGTAGTCGGTGTTGACGGAATCAAGCGTTTTTTGTGTGCGGTTGCCATTGGCATCGTAGGCGTAGTGTTGATAATTGGTACTGGTATTGGCGTCAGTCAGACGGCTGAGTAAATCGTAGTGGTAGCTTTGGTTGGTGCTAGACGTGGTTTGACTGGTGAATATTGCCTTGTCGGTCGCGAACCAGGGTAACGTCGCCTTCGTTCAGCGTGTAGTGCGTTAGGTAGCCATCGGCGTCGTAGACGCGGCTGAAACTAGGCTGTCCGGTTACTGTCGGCAGGCGGTAGCTAGTCATGGCACCTAATGGTTGATAGGTAATGTTGTCCACGATGACGTGTTCAGTCGTTTGGGCGTTGGCGCTGTAACGCACTGCGTTGATACGTCCGGCGGTGTCGTATTGGTAATAAAGCGTAGCGCCTGAGGGGTAAGTGAAGCCGTTAAGCCTTCCCGTGCCGCTGTCATAGGCATAGCGGCTAATCAGGTCTATGCCTTGTGTGCGTTGTGTTTTGCTCTGTAGGCGGCCTTCGTTGTCATAGTTCCAATCATTACTACCGGTAGGGTCATCGCTGTGGCTGAGGTGACCCACCGCGTTAGCGTTGCTGGGGTTGGGATTGCCGTCATAGCGGTAGTTAAAACGTAACGCCGGGCTTAGCGGCGCTGGACTCATCGGTGAGGGTTGGTAGTCAATCGAGGTTATACGGTTTAATGCGTCATAGTTATAGGTGGCTGTGTAGTAACGCGCATCAAGGCGGTTTTTGAGGTTACCGGCGGGGTCGTAGTTGGTATTTTGTGTGACACCACGATCAGAGCTGGTTTCGGATAATGGGTTGTTGAGTCCATCAGTGCTGTAATCGGTGCGATTGTTTCTGGCGTCAGTGACTGAGGCAATATGGTCAGCACCGTCATAGCTGGTCGTGCTTTCGCCATTGAGCGCGTCAGTGACTTGGGTAAGTCGGTTCAGCGTGTCGTAGCTGTGGTAGTCGGTAATGGCGTGTTCGGTATCGCTATAGTGCTCTTGGCTGCGGCGTAGATTGCCTTGCGCGTCGTATTGGTATTCACGCACGACTTGGTTGGCAGCATTCAGCACTTGCCAGAGCCGACCTAAGGCGTCGAATCGGCGATTGACGACGGTAGAGGGTGTGGTGGCACCGCTGGCATAGACGCTATCTTGTGTGTGGTGGTCG
>NZ_LAJX01000332.1 GCF_000963695.1 Methylocucumis oryzae | reverse complement strand
CGCCGCGCTCAGTAAAACGGCTTGCGCCCGTTCCCGTGGCACAGGACTTGGATGATGCCGTTTCATATTCTCAAGGGTTTCTCTTTCTTCTGGTAATAGGGGTTTTACAAACAACATCGTGAAATCTTACGTCGTTTAAATTTTAGTAGTTTAACTTATTTTCTTGTTAAATAATTTTTGCACTACTACTTAAATACTCAACAGTTGTAAGTTCTGCTCTTACTATGCCGAGAAGAGGCTGTACCGATAGGCATAAAATCCTGTAAAGTTAGAGCTTACCTTCCCCTATCAGCAAATGAATATGTTGTCCGATCTATCCGATATGCTTCAAGCATTTAGAAATGCCTTCTCGCGTCAGCAAAGCTGGCTAGTGTTTTGTGCGATCATCCTGAGTTTTTTAGCGGCGAGCGAAATGGTCGGCGTCACGTCGATGTGCCGTTATTGGTGGTCGAACGAAAAGGGCTACTATCAGTTGCTCCATTTTTTTTCGAGCCAAATCTTATCAATTTTGTACGCTACTGTCGTGTTGGCACCGTTGGGTATTAGACCAAAAGCGGTTGGTAGACGTCGAGGGGCGGCTTGTTCTATTGGGTGACCATACCCATGTCGTGAAAGATGGCGGTCGGATGCCAAGCGTGCTGTCTTTGCGAGAAACCTCAGAGACACAAAGCAAGCCTAGTTATTTTCGAGGACAATGCTGGGGTGCTCTGGGTGTGCTGGTAGGGAGCTTAAATGCCTGTTTCTGCTTGCCGTTGACGTTACAAATCCATCTGGGTTTCCAACATTTAGGTGAACAAACGCCGACACTGACCCTAAGCGAGCGCTTGGTTACGATGGCGCTAGAGTTTGCTAGAACCTACGAGCGTTCTAGTTGGTTAATCTTAGATGCATTTTTCGCTAGCGAATTGGTATTCCGCTTGGCCAGGTCGGTTTGGTCTGTGACCTTGAAGCAGCCTTATTTACACATTATCACCCGCGCTAAAAAAAAACTATGTGGCTTATTGCCCGCCCACGATTGCGGAACAGAAGCCACGTGGGCGACCCGCCAAATTCGGTACCAAGGTGGTGTTGTCGGAGGTCTTTGACTATGAAGACACCTTGTTTAATGAGGTGACCTTAACCCTCTATGGCAAGCAAGAAGTGGTCAAAATGATGGCGGCGAACCTGTTGTGGCGGCCTATCGGGGACGCGCTACAGTTCGTTTGGGTGATCTCGTCACGCGGCTCGATTGTGTTGATGTGTTCTGATTTAACGGTTGCACCGGCGCTAATAGTTGAACTCTACTGTCGCCGAGTTCGCATCGAAATCCTGTTTGACACCTTGAAAAAACGTGCTAGGTGCGTTCTGTTTCCATTTCTGGAGCATCTATCAGCCCCGTCATTCGCGCCGCCCCACGTCGAACCGCAACTTGAAGGCCGCAAGTCCTGAACACCTTACCACGATCAAGGCGTGTTGGCAGGCGATGGAAGTCTTCGTGTTCTGCGCCTGCGTCGCTACAGGTCTGTTACAGCTTTTCTCCCTCAAATACCATGACGGACTCTGGCGGCAGCATGTGTTATTTTTACGCACTCAATCGCGCGAACTCCCTTCGGAAAATACCGTTCGCCAAATTTTGGCGCCCATGTTGGCTCGAGAATTTAACGCGCCTTGCCAAAATAGCCTATGGCGGCAAATTCGCGCTGCCATACCCAGCGTTGAGGATGAAGAAGACTTTAGGCGTTGCCCTCAGTAATTAAAATCAATAGTATCAGTCTGTTGTGAGCGTTGGTTGATCTACGCTCTCTTACCTCTGTGCGCGATGAAACGTAAGCGCTCAACCAAACCACCTGTTCTAATAAGTTCAGAACCGTTATTCTCAAAATTTTTGAAGAGGATAATGCATGACCTTAACCGCGCATTGGATACACCACCTGAACACTTGGCAAAGCAGCGGAATGACGCAAGCGGCGTATTGCGACAGCA
>NZ_LAJX01000331.1 GCF_000963695.1 Methylocucumis oryzae | reverse complement strand
TGCGCTGGTCAGGCGCGAAGAATTTTCAGCAAAAAATCGAGGAATTTGTTGATTTACCTGAGACACTCATTTCAACACTTAAGCAAGTTAATTTTTTATGAGAAAGCCGTGGTATTTCTCTCATGAGAGAATTCAGTCATGGCTTAGTACCCTGATAAATGTAGAACTAACTGACGCGGCAAACTACCATAATTCACAAAGTCATGATGGCGATAAAATGCCTCTGCTTGTTCATCTTTAGCAGTAACAACGATAGCGGTAACTGCTATTTCAGAACGCAGTGTTCTTTGTATGGCATTACCCAACAGAGCGCTACCAAGACTCTTGCCCTGAAAAATTTTTATCAACTGCTAAAACGCCCCAGCAACGCAACAGGAACAGAGGGGTATCGCGGCAACTTTTTAATCAAATCCTCAGGCAAATCAATAAGGGGAATACTTCCAGCGGCAAGCGTGTAGTACCCTGCTATGGCAGACGTTGCAGAATCAATAGCGACATAACAAGAGGCTGCACGACGACGCATGTCTTGCATGGCTTGTTCGCGAAAATAGCGATCAAGCGCCTCGACACCACACATAAAAGCGGTACGATTATGCTCTTTGCTCAACAGTTCTATACGAAAAGACGGTTTCACTCCGTACCAAACAGCTCGTAATTTTTTTGGAAGGCCTTAAGAAGGGCAGGAGAAGGTGAGGGTGGATTCAGCAATGCTTCGACAAAACGAAGCTGATCTTCATAGGACAAGCGGATTATATTGGTTTCTTCCATCGTTTTATTCGCAGCATCCCTAGCGGCTGCCACGACAAAATCACTGACGCTACGCCCTTGAATTTCGGCGGCACGTCGAACAAGCGCAAGCGTTTCAGGTGCAATTCTAGCTTCAATGCGAGCAGTACGTTGTATTTCGTGCTTCATTACCTTGTCTCATTGTAAACCCATAACTGTTGCGAAATGTACGGTAAATAATTGTACACGTCAACAGAAAAAACGTGTTAAGTAAACAGTATAAATTATTAACTATTTGAATTTTAATTATTTCTTTAGATACTCCATGTGTTTTTTAAACATATATAGATCATATTCTTTTTGACTTGAAAAACCCTGCGTTGCCAAACTTCCATAGGATTATTTAATTCTTTTGCGTTCTGCTCGAGTAACCAATCATGTCCCCAATCATGGCGTAATGCATTAGTTAGAAATCCCGCATAAGATTTATCTGATTTTACATTGGCATAAGCAATATTTCGTTTAACATAATCAACGCCCAATTTTTTTAAATAGCTATCTAAAGCGGCCAAAACAGTTTTTTTAGTCCTATGACTCTCAGGCACCAATAATATTAACTCATCTAAATCGGATGTCATTTGATTAACTTCAGCGTTAATTTCCATGCATTGGCTTATATCAGTTTTTGGAATGTCTCTTGAGTGAATATTAAACCGTACGGCAACAACTCGTCGTCCCATCCTAATTTCATCCATATCAAAATACACATCGGCTTTTTCTGATAATTCTTTTTGAACGGGTCGCAAAATATTAGCTTTCAAATCACTGTATGCTTTATGTGTGTCTTTTGTTAATCCAAGCATCTCACGAAGCGTATCAATTTGTACTTCTCTGTGATTTTTAAATCCATGATATTGTTTTAAAAGCGAATACAATCGTACGCTATATTGGCTCTTAAACTTTAAAATCATTTCTAATTTTAAAGAAGTAAAATTTCCTTTTAAACTCAGTAAATAAGGTTTTAACAAAGGGTCAAAAGATAGATTAACTGTCCCAGAACCCTCAATATACTCTGCTGAAGAAACCCAACCCACCTGAAGCACTCGGCCTGGTTCGGCAATTTCAATAACTCTAGTTAACAAAGAATGTGTTATTTTTTTACATTCTCTATAAGCCGAGTTTTTATCTATCCCCATAAACTCAGCAAGTTCCTTTATAGAAATGTGATAAGGCTTAAAATCTTCATCGTCTGGCTGTATTCTAGCAATCATTGTCAAAATAATTCGCTGCTCTGCTAAAGGCAAATTATATCGCGCCTCAACTAAGTGATTAGACTGTGTAACAATTAATGCAGAAGGCGGTAGTTTCTTTTTTTTTCTTTGTAGTCATAACACCACAACGTTTTATTAATCTGAAAACACAAAAAAAAACAACATAACATATTGAAAATAAAACAAAAATTAGCGTTTTTACCCTTAATTTTAACAGCAAATTCCACAGGTTTAGGTTAAATACCACATAACTAATTGTTTTTTAAGTATAAAAATAAATAATTCGACGATTACTGCGTCCTAAAACTAACCAGTGTGTTCAAGAATTTAGGAAAATAGTGTGAAAATACTCAACTTTATATACTAATTAAATTGCATGCGCTATTAACTTGTTTAATTATAGCAGCAAATTCCACAGGTTTCACAGCAAATTCCACAGGTTTCACAGCAAATTCCACAGGTTTCACAGCAAATTCCACAGGTTTCACAGCAAATTCCACAGGTTTCACAGCAAATTCCACAGGTTTCACAGCAAATTCCACAGGTTTAATCGCG
>NZ_LAJX01000330.1 GCF_000963695.1 Methylocucumis oryzae | reverse complement strand
CACACAACGACCCGCTGATTTAGACCAAGTTGCCAAAATACCAGGTGTTGACACCGTGACCGCTATAACACCTGAGATATTTCAAGTGCATTACCGCTTGCAAGCCAATCCGACTGCTGAACTCACTGAACTGATTAGAAGCCAAGGCTGGGAATTAGTAGAATTAACCCCTGTGAAAAAAACCATGGAAGATATTTTTATAGCACTCATACAGGAACATCAATCATGACGGCATTCATCATTGCCGAACGCGAGTTTAAAACCCTATTTTTAGCACCGTTAGCCTGGATTATCTTAGCGGTATTAGAAGCCTTATCGGCATTTATGTTTTTAACCCAAGTCGAAAAGTTCATGCGCTTACAAAAAACCTTAGCGCTTATCGACAACGCGCCAGGACTCACTGATATTGTCGTACTGCCGTTATATGGCAATGTTGGCATTTTGTTATTACTGGCAACGCCGCTATTAACGATGGGCGTTATTGCCAGCGAGCGGCGCTATAAAACCCTAACCTTGCTATTATCAGCCCCGATTAGCAGTGCAGCTATTATTCTCGGTAAATTTTTAGCCTGTTGGGGCTTGTTATTGGTGTTACTAGGGCTATTAACCTGTATGCCGTTATCGTTGTTATTCGGTGGAACACTCGATTTCGGCAAATTAGCCTGTAATTGTCTGGCATTAGCATTATTAAGCGCTGCGTTTACGGCAACAGGGGTTTATTTTTCCAGTCTTTCTTCACACCCCGTCGCCGCTGCGATTAGCAGCTTTGGCTTGTTATTACTGTTATGGATATTAGACTGGACTAGCAACTTTAGTGACGAACCGAGTCCGGTACTGAATTATTTATCACTGTTAAAACATTTCCAGCACTTACAAACCGGCTTGCTCAGCTCAGTGGATGTGTGCTTTTTCCTGTTATACACCGGTTTATTTTTATTCTTAAGCATCAGTCACTTAGATAAACTGAGACGACAACCATGAAGCTAAACAGGTTTAGGCACTTTCCTCGTGCCGTATTAACAGCACTGGTTCTATTGACGTTTATGCTATGCGCTTGGTTAACAATACAGTTTCCTGTTCAAATCGACGTCAGCGCACAACGCAATAACTCGTTATCTCAGGCTAGCACAGAGTTATTAGCCTCATTACCCGAAGCCATAGCCATCACAGCCTATATCCAAGCTGGCTCGCCGTTACGTTTACAAATCAACGACTTAATCAGCAAATATCAACAAGCGAAACCCAATATTGCGTTTCATTTTGTCAATCCCGATAACGAACCAGAAAAAGCACGCGAATTAGAACTAGGCCCAGAAGGTGCCATCATCGTCGAATACCAAGGCCGCAGCGAAAAACTAAAATTTATCGATGAAGCCACACTAAGCAATGCCTTATTACATCTGGCCTCGGCTAAAACCCGCTGGTTAAGTTTTATAACCGGTCACGGTGAACGCGCCATTGATGGCATGGCTAATTTTGATTATGGCGTGTTTGGCAAACAGCTCGCCGCACGTAATCTGAAAAGCGTGGCGATTCACTTAACAGAATTGCCTGATATACCGGATAACTCTGGTTTATTAGTGCTTGCCGCCCCTAGCGCGCATCTATTAGCGGGCGAGCTAGAAATGTTGCGCCGCTACATCGATAAAGGCGGTAATTTATTGTTGTTACTAGAACACGACACGCCGCAGCTAGAAGGGCTATTAATGCAACTCGGTTTAAGCCAATTGCCCGGCATCATGCTAGAAGCCAAGGCCAAAAAATTCGGCTTAGACAACCACGAATTCGTCCCAGTTAGCCAATACCCTTCGCATCCCATCACCCGAGGTTTACAAATTATTACGCTGTTTCCTGTGGTCTCGCCATTAACCCACAACCCAAACAGCGTATTTGACGCCAAAGCTATTTTACGCACAGACACCGGTATTTTAAGTGAAACAGGCGATAACAAAGAGCAAACCGTTAGCTTTGGCTGGGCGCTAACGCGCAGTTTAGCCAACGATAAAGAACAACGCATCGTCGTTATAGGCGATAGCGACTTTCTGTCCAACGCCTATTTAGGCAATGTCGCGAATTTAGATTTTGGTTTACGTGTCGTGAACTGGCTGTTACACGATGATAATTATTTAGACGTGCCCAACAAATCCGCACAAGATAAACAGCTTCGATTAAACCCACTGACCGTGGCTATCGTCGGGTTTGGCTTTTTGCTTATCTTGCCGCTAGCGTTGGTTAGCACGGGGTTAGTGATAAGTTGGCGGCGAAAACGGCGTTGAATGCTTATTAAAAAAACGTTTTTTATGACCATAGACATAACCGCAGCCAGTAAAAAACCAAGCATCCATTTATTAAAAACGGCCTCCCCTTTTAACACGGCTAGGTCAATTTTTATCGATGCTAAAGCAGTTTCAAACGCCGACTTAAGATCATCTTTAGTCACTAAGTTATCTTGCGCCTCGGAAATCACTCGGATAACCGTCTCCGCTTGGGTTTGATCAAAGCCTGCGGACTTTAGTTTATCGACTAACGCCAATGTATCGAAGGTTATTGTGACCATGTTATACGTCCCAATTCATATTTTGCCCAGTTTATCAACTTAGACACTTGAATGAAACTGCACCTCGTCTCCAGCACTTACAAACCGGCTTGCTCAGCTCAGTGGATGTGCTTTTTTTCCTGTTATACACCGGTTTATTTTTATTCTTAAGCATCCGACACTTAGATAAGCTGAGAAGACAACCATGAGAACAAACCTGCTTAGCCGTTTTACTCATGCCGCAGTCACAGCGCTCATGCTATTGGCATTCATGCTATGCGCTTGGTTAACAGTAAAGTTCCTATACAAATCGACGTCAGCGCACAACGCAACAACTCGTTATCTCAGGCAAGCACCGTTATTGGCCTCATTACCCGAAGCCATAGAGATTACGGCCTATATTCAAGCTGGCTCGCCGTTACGCTTACAAATCACCGATTTAATCAGCAAATATAAACAAGCCAAACCGAATATTGCGTTTCATTTTGTCAATCCCGATAACGAACCGGAAAAAGCACGGGAATTAGAACTAGGCACAGAAGGTGTCGTCATCGTCGAATACCAAGGTCGTAGTGAAAAACTGAAATTTATCGATGAAGCCACATTAAGCGAGGCATTATTACATCTGGCCTCGGCTAAAACCCGCTGATTAAGTTTTATAACCGGTCGCGATGAACGCGCCATTGATGGCATAGCTAATTTTGATTATGGGGTGTTTGGCAAACAGCTCGCCGCCCCGTTAAAACCAACGTCATAACTATGTGAGTAGTTTCAATCCACGCGCTTGCTTGAGGCACGACGGTTAGGTGGATAAGCCGTCTGTATATGACAGTTAGTTTCAATCCACGCGCCTGCGTGAGGCGCGACATTCAGCAGTCGGTGTTTATGCTGTTATCTACGACGTTTCAATCCACGCGCCTGCGTGAGGCGCGACTCAAGCAATCCTACAAAACTAGAGACAACTATGCGTTTCAATCCACGCGC
>NZ_LAJX01000033.1 GCF_000963695.1 Methylocucumis oryzae | reverse complement strand
GACCAACAAATTCCTTTGCAGCTTGATGTTTGGTTGGAAGCCCATATGGGCAATTTTCGTCTAGGAGGCGAGTTTTTAGATGCTAGACAAATGGGCTCTGATGAAGGCACAGGGCTTAATACAACGCATGTTGATGAAGCCGATTTTATTCAAGGTTATTTAGCCTGGGCTAAGCAAAATTTTTTATACAGCGGCTTAGGTGTAGAAGTCATTGCTGGCCGACAAACGTTAAAATTTGGGTAGTCGTCGGTTAGTTGCGCGTAATGCGTTTCGTAACACGATTAATAGCTTTGATGGACTTAAAGTACGTGTTTTAGATTACGACAACTGGCAATTCAATGCGTTTATTACCATGCCGGTCGGTCGTTATCCTAACGTTGCTGAGCAATTACTCAATGACGAGCATCGTTTTGATGAACCCGAATCGAATACGTGGTTTTCAGGTGGTTTTCTTGAAGTGTATGACTTTATTCCCGGCGTATCGGGTGAAGTGTATTTATATCATTTAGATGAAGGTGATCGTGATGACCGTAGTCAAACCCGTAACCGCCGCTATTTTACGCCAGGCGTCCGGGTTTATATGAAACCGAGTAAAGGCCAATTTGATTTCCAATTAGAAACCATAGGGCAGTTGGGTACCGTACGTGCCACGACAGCACCGACAGATTCAGAAAATTTAACCCATGAAGCGTGGGCGCAACATGCCGATGCTGGTTATACCTTTAGCCTACCGTGGTCGCCACGCGTGGCACTGGAATATGACTATGTCAGCGGCGATGAAGACCCTAATGATAAATCGGATCAACGATTTGATACCTTGTTTGGCGCCCGGCGTTGGGAATATGGCCCTACCGGGATTTACGGCGCATTTGCGCGCAGTAATATCAATACCCCTGGCTACCGTCTCTCAGTAGCGCCTCGTTCGGATGTACAAGCCAGTATTGGCCATCGCTTTTTTTTGGTTAGCTGAAGGTAAAGACAGTTGGACGACATCAGGTTTACGTGACAAAACCGGTAATACCGATAGTTTTGTAGGTCACCAGTTAGAGCTAATGGCTCGCTGGGATGTGAATAGCAGTCTTAATCTTGAATCAGGCTGGGCTCATTTATTTAAAGGTGAGTTTGCCAGAAATGCACCTAACGCGCCTCAAGGCGATGATATAGATTATTTTTATGTACTAAGCCAATTACGCTTTTAATTCGGAGACTTGTTGATGAATAAATTATTGTTAAGTGTCTTAATGACATGGGCTTTTTCGGCTCAAGCGGAGACAACATTAGTCGCTGTTGCGTCTAATTTTACTAAGCCTATGGAAGATATTGCGGCTGAATTTGGCAAGGCAACAGGGCATCAGGCTAAATTAACGTTTGGCGCGTCCGGTAAATTTGTGTCTCAATTTGAAAATGGCGCGCCGTTTGAAGTGTTTCTATCGGCCGATAGTGAAAAACCTGAGAAACTTGAAAAAGACGGTTTAGCCGTTGCAGGTAGTCGTTTTACTTATGCGATAGGCACATTAGTGTTGTGGTCTGCGCAGCCGGGATATGTCGATGCTGAAGGTGCGGTGTTAAAAAATGGTACGTTTAAGCATTTAGCGATAGCCGCGCCTAAGCTTGCACCTTATGGCGTTGCTGCGCTGGAGGTGTTACAAAAGCTAGGCGTTGCCGATGCGGTAAAATCTCGTTTAGTGCAAGGTGAAAATACCGGACAAGCGCAACAGTTTATCAGTAGCGGTAATGCCGAATTAGGTTTTATTGGCTTATCGCAAGTGCTTGAAAATGGCAAAATCACTCAGGGTTCGGCTTGGGTTGTGCCGGCTGAGTATCATGCTCCTATTCGTCAAGATGCGGTGTTATTAAAGCTAGGCGAGCAAAATCCTGCCGCAATCGCGTTACTCGATTATTTAAAATCGGCACCGGCTCAGGCGATTATTAAAAAATATGGCTATGAGTTAGGTCAATGAGCTGAAGACAGATAAGCATTCCCACGCAGGAGCGTGGGAACGAGAAACGGCTATGACACAGCCAATAAGTTGAAACAGAGCCGCCTAGATTATTTGGGTGGTTCTAATAACGGTTGCACAGCGGTAGCAAAGCTGGTTGCATCGAGCTGATGGTTATCCGCATAGGTCGTGATTAATTGCGTTGCTTGGCTAGTACAGGTTTTTAGTTCTGGATTAGCGTTGACGACGGCGGCTATTAAATCGGTTGTGATTTTATCAAGCTTAGGCCGGGTGATAGTTCTTAAATCCGGTGCCGATAAGGTTTTTGGTGGGAATTGTTGCCAACGGTTGAGTAGCTCTGTTTGCACTTGTTTAGACGCGTCGATTTGTGCGCTGGCAAAGCGTCTAGCAAACTCAGCATTTAACCCTGCTTGCTCTGCTTCAGCACTAATCCGTTCAATAATCGCTTGTTCGCGAGTTAAATCTTCAACTTGAGTTTTAGTGCGCCATTTATAACCGGCAACATCGTTAGCAAGCGCTAAGCGTTGAGCTATTAACGCTAACACTTGCTCGGTTGCTGTTAAGTGCTCGCAGGTAATAGCGGGCTTAGGTGGAGTTTCTGTGGTTTCAGCAGGAGCGCACGTATTATTCGGCTCATCTTTATTGCAAGTAGGCGTTGTGGTTTCAGCGTGTATGGGCAAAATGAGCAAACTAATCACTAAACATAAAGCTAAGCGTTGATAAAACATCATTGCACCGGAAAATTAAAATAGGTGTCGGGAAAAGGCTCATTCACTAACGTGAAGTGCCACCATTCTTGCGGATACGGTTTAAAACCGTATTTAGTCATGATTAATTGTAGCAGCAAACGATGACCTCGTTGTGAGGCAGTAGGCTCTGTTGCATCAGGCGACGATTCTGGACCGAAAAAATCATAAATACCGCCCATGTCTAAATTCTCACCATCACTGAGTGTGACTAAGGTTAAATCTACGGTGCTACCTCGGCTATGACCTGAACGGGCAGCAATATAGCCTAATTCAAATAACCTGGCTTTATCGATGCTGGGGTAATAACGATATTTCATTTTGTTGTCGCTAGGGTCGTTAGCCCAACGGGAAAATTCATCAACGGCTTGCTGAGGTCTATAAGCATCATGGATTTTTAAGCCTAAGCCGAATTTTGCCAGTTCTTGTTGGACTTTTGCTAAGGCTTGCGCCGCTTGTCGGGTTAAGATGGCGCGTGGTTTGATATAGCCAGGAATCGGTTTTCCTATGAAGTTTTGGCTACTCGCATAGTTCATTTCTAGGCGCAAATTAGGAATGTGCTCATCTAAATAGACAAATTCAGGCGGTAAGCTATCGGCTTGTGTTAATAGAGAATAAGTCATTAAGGCCAATAAAGCTAAGTAACGTATTAAGTGTTTTTCCATAAAATCCCCCGTGAGCAACCTCCTATGGCGTGATGACAAAAACATGAGGTCTCTATCAATATTAAATCTCAATGATAGATTTTCATGACTAGATTATAAAACCAGCGAGGTCTAAATAACACAACCCAAATTAACAATAAACCCGTGATGGGGACAGGACCAATTTCAAGCACAGTGATTAAAAGCAGTACGAATACACAGAGCATTCGCATAGAAAAACCTCCTGCCTATCATGTTAAGTCACTAGGGGTCACTTTGCACAATGTGGCTCATGAGGTAAACCCTCTGCGAGCTTGCCTAGGCGATAATCCGCTATAGCTTGTTCTGGCGAAGTTTCTGAGGTAGTGAGTAATTGTGTATTTCTTTCTAATAAGCGTTGTATGACACCTTCGCCCGCCGATCCGGCAATTGCAACATCGACGCTGTGTAAAGGGTGTCGATTGCCATCGCCGCGTACATGCCATTCATGTAGACAGCCGGTTTCAGTTAAATCAAGCGTCCAAACCAGCTTTGGCTCGGCTTCGTCGTTGACGATAAATATTTGCCAATGTTTAGCTCTGCCCGCATGACCTGCTATGCTGCCATCGTTTTTGACTGCGACAGCGACTAATTTTTCATCCATAGATTGACCTCGTCAACTGATTTAAATTAAATGTGTGCTACACACTTTAGTAGGGACAGGGTATTTAGGATGCAGGTGTTGGCAGCAGGGATGCTGCCATCAAGCCTACAGGGATGTATTCACGGCGTCCTGCACCCTGAATATCCTGACCCGCCTTACGTTGGTAGCCTAAAAGTGCTTATTTGCCTATAATCGATTTAACAGCATTCACTAAGTCGCCGGGTACTACCACGACTTTGCCGTTAGCCGATTGCGCGAGCTTTTGTATGGCTTGGATATAGCGGTCAGCAAGTAAAAAAGTATAGGCATTGCCATTAGTGGCCTCGTTAAGAATACGCATGGCTTCGGCAGAGGCATCAGCGGCAACGGTTTGGGCTTCGGCATCTTTTCTAGCCGCTTCCAGACGCGCTTCGGCATTAAGAATAATCGCTTGTTTTTCGCCTTCTGAGCGGGTAATTAATGCAATACGTTCGCGTTCGGCGCTGGCTTGCATTTCCATGGATTTTTGCATATTCGGAGAGGGTTTAATATCTTGAATTTCAACCGATTTAACAGTAAGTCCCCAATCAACTGCCTCATCAGCAATAGCAACTTTTAACGACGCCTTGATATGGTCGCGCGAAGATAACGCGGCATTTAAATCCATACCACCAATAATAGAACGCAAGCTGGTTTGTACCATATTGCGCATGGCTTCTCTGAAGTTTTCAATGCCGTAAACCGCGCGCTCAATATTCGTGACTTTGATAAAAGCAATGGCATTGGTCAGAATGACGGCGTTATCACGGGTGATGACTTCTTGTTCAGGCACATCTAAGATGATGTCTTTAGTCGTGACTTTATAGCGTACATGGTCTATGTACGGAATGATGATATTCAGTCCTGGCATTAATACCGAAGAGAATCGGCCTAAGCGTTCAACAACCCATTCTTCACCTTGCGGCACAATGCGTATGCCTAGCCATACGCTAATAACAACAACAATCAGAAGGATGATGAGTAGTGCATTCATGGTGTTTCTCCCGCGTGTGTGAGTTCAACGTTAAGATAATTGCCTTCTATGCTAGCGATAACCGCGTGTTGCCCCGGCGTTATCGTATCGTTTGAAATAGCCATCCAGGTTTTGCTACCCATAACCGGAACAGCAAAGCTAATCTCGCCTATTATTTCAGGCGAAACGGGTTGGGTGATGATACCGATTCTACCTAAGCTATCATCATGAGATTGGCCTACTTTAGAGCTTTTCGCTTGCTTTTTATAAAATCTCAGCCATAGCGCCAGCGCGGTTACTGAAAAAAGCGTAAATAAAGCCAGTTGCAAGGCTAATGAAGTCTTAGGCGCTAACCATAATGTAAGCGCGACTAAACCGGCGCCAACGCCAAACCATAGCAGGTAAAAGGTACCGCTTAACAGCTCCATGGCTAATAAAGCAGCGCTGAGTATTGCCCAAATCCAGATAGTTTCAAACATAACACGCTCCACGGTTGTCCTTTAGAGGGTTTATTGCAGTGTTAATGCTGGATTGCGCCTAAAAAAACCAAAAGGGCTAAGCCGTAACACCTTAAGCGTTTCAGTATTCATGACCGGATATTGTTCCACATCAGGAATATGGGTTAATCCGGCGGTAATCCATAATACCGCATCTTTATCGACTAAGCTTTCATTTCCGGTATAGGCCGGTAGTCCTTGACCGGGTGGCGCTTGGTTAGGATAAGCACCGGTAGCGTAGTGCTCATCATCTTTATACTGAGTGAGCCATAACGGATGCTCGACAAAGCCTGCCCGTTGTCTAGCTGGGAATTTAGTTGTTGCATACGGCGTTGCGGTATCGCCTAAGGTTAGCGTATAACCTGTTACTGTGGTTAAGTTATGGCTGCTATGACTACTCGCAATTTTCCAGCTACGCGCTTGATTTAAGTCTATGTCTACTGCGGTTTCGCGTTCGATTAAACGGTCATGGCTGGCAAAGGCATTGCTTGACACATTCGGCTCAGGTTTAACATCGCTTTGATAAATGCGGTTGTTAACACCATCAATGTCCAAATCGGCGCGGAAATTAAAAAAAATGTTGATGATTTGGCGCAGCGACTAAAGCCATGCCGCCTGAAACAGCGGGAGCTTGATCGACGACATGGCCATAGCGATTACCGTCAGCTAAATGATTAATGCCTTGATTGAGCGTAGTACCTGTGGCATCGACGCGTATTTCTAAAGCGCCGCTAAGCTGAAAAATATAGTGTATGCCATAAATATAGTTACCTATCCACGAATTTGACGTTAACACGAGTTCTACCGCCGCATTTGCTTGTTGAGCTTCTGACTCAGGGTCTACACGTTTCCATAACAGACCTGAGTAACGCTCGTACAGACCTATAGCATTTTGATAAAGCTTAGTACCGCCTTGGTCATCTGCCAATTCAGCAGAAAAAAATTCACTATTATCAGGTACATCGACTTTAGGTATTAGTGGGTTAACAAAGCGGCCCATGCCGTATTCGCCGACATCGAACGCACTACGCCATAACCAATTACTGTCGGGTATGCCATAAGGCACGTAAATTTCGGTTAACGATAACCTATGGGCAATAGGTCGGTCATGGTCTTGGTATCGATAGCGAATGTTGTATAACACTAAACCATCGCGCGGATGCAGAGCATAGCGGAACTGCCAGTTTTGCCAATGAATTTCATGGCCACAGACGTGATAATTTTTGCCTTCAGGTTGCGAAACATGGATAGGTTTTAGCGCGGGTTGAGCACTATTCGTATCGTCACCGCTATAACTCGATACTGGCGCGACGACGGTATCGGTCACTTGTAACACTTTTAATTGATTCATATCGACAGCGACGACAACCCCTTCAATCGGTCTATCATAAGGATTGGGTTGGTTATCTGTACCACGAAAAAAAGACAGTACGCGTAAAATGCGCGTGCCGGGTTTGACTGCATGACCGTCTCGGTCAACGGAAATCGGTAAATGTCCACCTGACCAAACATCTAAATAAACCTGCTCAGGATTGATACCGCGTTTTTTCATGGCCTCTTGCCAAGCCCGGTCTTGCTTGACGATTTTAGGGGCGATTGCGTATTCGTTGTTATACACCGGCGGCTGCGTGCCTTCAGGTAGCTGTTCAAACTTAACGACTTTGTCGGCTGTTAAATCAACCCGTGCCTGATATAACGCATTATTGGCACTATCAAAAATATCCACCAGTGCTTCGCGCCTATAACTTAAACCCGGCTGGTAGGCGCGTAATTCACGTTTCGGTGGTTCGTTTAACACTACCGTTGGATAAAACGCATTTTTTAACGATTTATACGCTTTAACCCGTTCAACGGCTTTAGCGATTTCTTTAGGTGTCAGGGGGTCGAGAGGATGTGTGCAAGTCGAGTCTTGCAGAGGTGGTTTATTGTTAACGGTTGGGCTAGCCGATGCTAGTACGCTGTTTAGCAACAGCAAGCAAAAAAACGCCGCGCAGTAAGTTCATGTGCTAAATCCTAATAACTAGGGAGAAACAAGGTGATTAACGAATATTTTACCTGTTATTAGCCCAAGTGTTTATGCTAAACGAATGTTATTCAGTATAGCAATTAAGCTGTTATACTCAATTAATGTGGTAATTGCGATGAGAGGTTAAGTGTATGGCAGTTAAGTTAGGCACATTAAATGACGATGATTTAATTGGTACAGCGGCTAACGATGTTTTTTTGGCGCATAGCGGTAAGGACATTTTAATTGGCAATGCGGGTAACGACTTGTTGTATTTTTCTTCAGGTTCACCGACTATTTTTGGCGGTGACGGTAACGATTATATTGTTATCGAAGGGAGTACGAATGCAAAAGTCGATGCGGGTAGTGGCAATGACATCGTATTAGCGTCGGTGTCATCGAGCATTGGTGGTGTTAAAGACTCCCCTGCTCACACCAGTTTATTAGATACCAGCGGCGGTGATGGTACGGATTATTTATCCTTAGTCTTATCCGGTGGCTATCAGTTTAGCTTTACCATGGGCTCAGGACTTAACAGCACTCTGTATACCGGAACAAAAATTTCTGGTTTTGAAACCGGCATTATTGTCGGTAGTTCTTTAGGCGACACGTTTACTGCGACGAATTGGCGCTTAGATAATACTATTTTTACCTTGCCAGATGATTTTTGCGAGTTTTTATGCGCAAATCAAAAATGCTACGCAGACTGATGAACTGCATAGGTTTAACAAAGCATTAACTGTGTTTAGTCAATTCCAAGGTTTTTTTGGTGGTTATGGCCGCGATCAATTCAATATCGCGTTAACTGCGAAAAGCACAAACTTAACTACCGGCGTGTTATTAAGCGGCGATAGCGGTGATGACATGTTTAATTTAACCTTGCCGAAAGCTGCGCTGAAAGCATTAGCCGCGAATAAAGGTAAGCTCATTGCTGATGATGGTGAAGGCGGCACCGAGACTTTGCCAGCGTTGTTATTAGATGGGGGAGAAGATTATGTGTTTGGTAAGGATACTGATTATGACACGCTTAATTTCTCTGTGCCTAGGGATACGCTATTTAATATAAGCGTAATAGCGGGTAGCAAAGTTGGCAGTGACGGTCATGCCAATGATGTTGCCGCTGTCCGAGCGAATGGTCAGTTATTAACCACATTTTATGGCATAGAGTGGTTTGAGTTAGACTTAGGCGCGGGTAATGACAAAGTAACGACTAAATATAGCGCGGTAATTAATACTTATGACGGCAATGACAACATTGTCACCGAAGGTGGGGTTAATTACATTACGGGTGGGCTAGGCGCGGATACCATTGTCGGTGGCGGCTATGATGTGGTTTATTACAATACGGCTTCTATAATTGACATCGCAAAGCCTAAAACGCAGTGCTGGCGAAGCAAAAGGCGATAAGCTTAGTTCTATCGAAGAATTTAGACTTAGTGCGGAAAATGATACGTTTAGGGGCTATCTCCGTGGCGAAAAAAAGTTTATGGCGGCGCCGGTAACGATAGATTAAGCGGTGGCGATGCGTTATTTAGCGGTAGTGATACCTTAATAGGCGGGAGTGGTAACGATACATTAACCGGTGGTAATGACGCAGATATTTTTCGTTTTGGCAGCCCTAGCAACGAAGGCATTGATAAAATTACCGATTTTGAAGTAGGCATCGATAAAATCTCAGTCGATTTAGCAACATTTCGCTTAGCGTTTGTGCGTGTGGTGTCTGGCGCGAACCCTAAACCGCAAGAATTATATGAACCGGTGTTTTTATTTAATACTGAAACCGGCGCGTTAGCGTTTGATGCTGATGGTTTAGTTGCAACCCCAGCCGCCCATTTTGTCACCTTAATCGGCGTGAAGTCATTGACTACAGATGATATTGTTGCTGAGTATGGGCCAATATGATTCGTGAATTCAAGTAATAAGCGCTTCTTCAAATCAGCAATTGAAGAAGCGCGTTTTTAACATAAAAGTTTCTAAAGCGTGCCAATCTATTTTTTTCTAAGCTAAAACGACCTAGCTTGTTTATTGGTAAGTCGTTTTTTAAATCAGTTTAACCGAGAGCCTGTGTAGCTACCATTTTTGAAACTGATTTCTAATGCTCGACGTGAGTTTAAGCAGTTGGGTTCATTTCTAATCGCAGGGTTATCAAAACATTGTTGGTTTTGTTGATTCGCATCTTGAAGATTAGCAACATACCAGGCGACCGATTTTGCTTCCTCTTTGCTGTCATCGTTTTGGCTAGAAACGGCGATAGCACTGAACATAACAGCAGCAATAGATGCCAAGATAAAAACATGTTTTCTGTTCATATAAGCTCCGTAAAAACTAGGTAAGGGAAGGGGCTAAGCGACTTTGCTAAGCGCGTTAACTCTAACAAATCATACTCAGTACGGCCAGATGACAAATTGCCGCGCGACAATTTGTCCTAGATGTTAGGTATTGTGTTGCCTGTCTAAAGAGCTGATATGAACATCACTATAATGAGAGGCATTACTTTATGGCGTAGGCTTTTAATCCTGACAATGTTTAATCGCCCAAGCGACATCGGCCGCATGTCGATTTTGCACAATATCATGCACACGAAATAATTTCACACCAGCCATGACACCTAAGGCAGTAGTGACAGCCGTAGCGGTGACTAATTCGCTAGGCTCATTCACTGGGCAAATACTGCCCATAAAGCGTTTACGACTCGTGCCCAGTAAAACAGGATAACCTAAGGCGGTAAGTTGCTCTAAACCGGCTAATAAAACTAAGTTGTCTTGTTTGCGCTTAGCAAAACCAATACCCGGATCAAGCACGATATGGTCAGGCCTAACCCCAGCGTCTAATGCGGCATTAATACGCTCGCGCAACTCTGTGATGACCTCGTGTAACACATCTTCATAAAACGGATGGTCTTGCATAGTTTTAGGCGTTTCGCGGCTGTGCATTAACACAATAGGCACTTGCTCTAACGCCGCTACGCGTAAGATAGCGGGGTCGTGCCGACCTGCTGAAACATCGTTAATGACGTTAGCACCGGCGTTTAAAGCCGCTTCAGCCACTTCGCTTAAGCGCGTGTCGATACTGAGCAAAATAGGGCTATGACGTCTAATTTCTGTAATGATAGGAATGACCCGTTTTATTTGTTCGTCCGCCGGAACAGGCTCAGCGCCAGGCCGCGTCGATTCGCCGCCTATGTCAATCATATCCGCGCCTTGCGCATGCATTTGCAAAAACGTGCTCTAAGGCTTTATCCGGTTGTAAGTAATGACCGCCGTCTGAAAAACTATCTGGCGTAATATTTAAAATTCCGACGATTAAGGGTTTATCGAATCCGATAAACATGAGTACTCCTGTGTTAATGGTGGGTTAAAAGCATACCGCTTAATTGATGACAAAAAGATTAATTTTAATAAATTGGCTAGTTTTTTAATCTTTAGGTTTATTGACAGTTTTATCAGAACGGATTATTTGTTCCAGCGCTAATACAAATCGAATTTGTGCTATGTGCTTAGCTTAAAATTATTTTGTCTTTTAAATCAACGAGTCACTCATTGGAATCAATATTTGGTATCATCTTTTTTCATTAATGCAACCATCTGGTTAAGTAAATCAATTTCTTTTTTTTGCTGTTCTATGATGAGCTGTTGCTTTTCAATTTCATGCTTTAGCTGCAGCGATTCGACTGAAAATGAGTTGATATTACACCAGTTGCTTTGGTGGTTTTGAGTACCGCCCAAATTAACGACACTGCAATCGGACTTAAAAAAGTTCTGCAATATCAACTTCTAATACCTCAGATATTTTCTGTAACCTAGATAAGTTCACATTAGTGTCACCGCGCTCTATGGCACCGTAGCTATTCAATGATATTTCTAATTTATTTGCCATGTCTTCTTGAGTCCAGCCTTTCAATTGGCGCAACATTTTTATCTTTTCAAAAACATTCATAAAAACAAGTCCAGCAGGGTTAAATACCAAGTATGAGCTACTAGAGTTAAAAAGAAAGAGATTTTAAACTAACCCCTTGAAGTACTTCATATAAACGTTAGTAAATCATTGCATACTTGGAGAAAATATTATGTTAAAAGCGGTTAAATTACTTATTATTCTGGGTTTATCTTTAAATTTTACTGGAGTTTCGGCGGATACCACGTTAGCTACAAAGACTAAAGCTATTGGCAAGGGCGTGAGAGCTAATGAACAGTCATATATAATCAGCGGTAAAATTAATTCCGACGGAACGATATTATTAGGCACAGGGTTTGATGTTGTTCATAATTCGGAAGGACATTACACTGTTTATTTTGATGCGCCGTTTAGTAGAGAACCTATTGTAACATTAGGTGCTTACCCTTATGTTCATGCTGCAACCAATAATGCTGGATTAAGTAGTAAAAATCGTTCGTCCTTTACTGTATTTGTTACAACGCCAGACAGTAATTCTTGGCTCGATGTTGATTGGGAATTCATTGCTGTTGGCCCAAGACAAAACTAAGTTTCATTCTATACCTTTATTCCCATACTATTCTGTGTGGGAATAAATGTTAGTGTGCTTTTGTCGTCTAGATTGGTCTATGTAAAACAAGCGCATTATACCATTGCCGACCGAACACCAATTCTTTACAATCAAACTTCTCTCATTTTGCGTTAAGCTCTCATGCGCCAGTAATTCTCAATTTGGATGGGGATTAAAATTCAATTGTTTAGCGAATGTTAATATTTACTTGACATGATTTCGACCGCAACTATTGCCGATTTAACAAAAATTTGACTATTTTTTATACAAATTTACGCGTTATTGAAAAGTCAAATCCTATCGATTAATTTTTAAATGGCTCCCAAATTGAGAATTGCTGCTCATGCGCCATGC
>NZ_LAJX01000329.1 GCF_000963695.1 Methylocucumis oryzae | reverse complement strand
ATATACTTTAAAACGGTTAAGTTTGCGGTTTTTAGGTAGGGTGCGCTGTGCGCACCTTTATAAGTTATCATTAAAAATCAATGAAAAAGGTGCGCACAGCGCACCCTACAGCAACAGAGGATACCGAAAACGATACCGTTCAAAATATATCATTAAAAACCAATAAAAAGGTGCGCACAGCGCACCCTACGGCAACACAAGATACCAAATATAATCGTTCAGAGTATAACTAGACAAAGCCGGAGTCCGTTACTTAAAACGCGTTCAAGCCTAATACGTCTTGCATATCATAAAAACCAGCCGGTTTGTCATTAAGCCAAATAGCCGCTCTTACTGCGCCATTAGCAAACGTCATACGGCTTGATGCTTTATGAGTTATCTCAACACGCTCACCTTCGTCAGCAAACATCACCGTATGCTCGCCTACAATGTCACCGGCTCTTATCGTAGCAAAACCTATGGTTTTTCGCTCTCTAGCGCCGGTATTACCCTCGCGACCATAGACAGCACATTCACTTAAATCTCGCCCTAAACTCTTGGCAATCACCTCTCCCATGCGTAACGCAGTGCCCGAAGGCGCGTCGATTTTATGCCTATGATGAGCTTCTATAATTTCAATATCGGTATAATCCCCCATCACTTTGGCGGTCATTTCTAGCAGCTTTAGCGATAGATTCACGCCTACACTCATATTAGGTGCCATGACTAGCGCAATGTCCTCAGCCACTTTCCGTATGTCTGCTTTTTGTGCATCGCTATAACCCGTTGTGCCTATTACGATTTTTTTACCTAATTGCACGCAATGATTAATAAAAGCCATAGAGACGTCAGGACGTGTGAAGTCAATTAATACATCAAAATCGTCCACTAACTGACTCAGACAACTGACAACAGGCACACCCATCGCGCTAATGCCGGCTAACTCGCCAGCGTCTTTGCCTATCGCTAAGCTGTCCGGGCGCACTACCGCCCCTATTAAAGTTGCTTTATTAGACAGCGCAACCGCTTTAATTAAACTCAATCCCATACGACCGGAGGCACCGGCTATTACAACACGCGTCATGACTATTCCGTAAGTTTGTTAATAAAGCCTTTAACCGTGTCCATCCAAGAATGCTCTTGCGGACTGTGAAATTTACCACCGCCAGAAAGTGATTCACCCAATTTTTTCAATTAATGCTTTCTGCTCTTTGGTTAATTGCACCGGGGTTTCGATTTGCACTTTACATAACAAATCACCGACTGGGCCGCCTCGTACGGGTTTTACCCCTTTACCGCGCAAACGGAATAATTTGCCTGTTTGTGTCTCTGGTGGAATTTTCAGCACGACTTTACCATCTAGCGTGGGCACTTCTAGCTCGCCACCTAAACAAGCGGTAGGGAAACTAATGGGTACTTCACAATATAAATTGGCGCCATCACGGGTAAAAATTGGATGGTCTTTAACGCGAATTTCGACGTATAAATCACCCGATGGACCACCACGCTCACCCGCCTCACCTTCACCGGCTAAACGAATGCGATCACCGGTATCAACACCCCCAGGTATTTTGGCCGATAAGGTTTTGGTCTCTTGTACTCGACCATGGCCTGCACATTTTCCACAAGGGTCTTTTATCTGCTTGCCGGTACCGCGACACGTCGGACAGGTTTGTTGTACCGAGAAAAAGCCTTGTTGCATACGCACTTGACCGTGACCATGGCACGTCGAGCAGATAATCGGCGTAGAGCCTTTTTTAGCACCAGAACCACCGCATTCATCGCAAGTCACTAGCACCGGTACTCTGATTTTAGCTTCTGTACCAGAAACGGCTTCTTCTAATGATAATTCCAAGTTGTAACGCAAGTCGGAACCACGTTGAGCACCGCCGCGTTGTCTGCTTGCTCCAAAAATATCGCCAAACACATCGCCGAAAATATCACTAAAACTTTCCGAACCAAATCCACCTGGACGCCCCCCCATAGACGGGTCAATACCCGCATGACCAAATTGATCATAAGCTGAGCGTTTTTTAGGGTCAGATAAGACTTCGTAAGCTTCTTTAACTTGTTTAAATTTCGCTTCGGCTGCGTCGGGATTATCGGCGTTTCTATCGGGATGATATTTCATCGCCAAGCTGCGATATTTTTTTTCTTGATTTCAGCATCGCTAGCATTCCTATCAACGCCTAAAACCTTATAAAAATCTTCTTTTTCCGCCATGAGTAATCATTAACCTGTAGTGACTGTATCTGTAGTGTCGGCCTAGCTAAAAAAGCAAAAGAGGCGTAAGCCTCTTATTCTCATATAGTTAATGTAGGGTACGCTACGCACACATTTATTAATTGATTTTAATAATGCTAAAAGGTGCGCACAGCGCACCCTACCTACTACCTAAAAACCGAATGTGACCGTTTGAAGTATATACTCTGAACGGTCACATTCGGTATCTTGTGTTGTTGTAGGGTGCGCTATGCGCACCTTTTTTCATTGATTTTTAA
>NZ_LAJX01000328.1 GCF_000963695.1 Methylocucumis oryzae | reverse complement strand
ACCAGATCGGCGTTTTCCTCGAAACCGCATTCCACACACTCGAACCGCGCTTGGCTTAGCCGGTTCTCTTTGGCGACATGGCCGCAGCACGGACACGTTCGGCTGGTGTTTCTGGGCGGCACGGCAACAAGTCGTCCGCCATTCCAAGCCAGTTTGTAGTCCAACTGGCGGCGGAACTCATACCAGCCTTGGTCTAGGATAGCTTTATTCAGACCGGATTTGGCCCTAACATTTTTGCCAGGCGTTTCGGTTGTGCCTGATGCTGACCTGGACATATTCCGCACCTGCAAGTCCTCAATACACACCATCGCGTGGTTTTGGCTGATGGTGGTCGTTGCTTTGTGCAGGTAGTCGCGTCGAGCATTGCCGATACGGGCATGGATTTTCTGGACGTTGGCTTTCGCCTTATGGTCGCCCAGCTATTTTGCGGGGAGTTGTGGTGGAGCGCCGATTGAGATCATTCGACAGTACATCGAGCAACAACAGACGCCACGCTAACAATCAGGACTCTAGCGTGTCTGCGCTATTCATCCACGCCCTGAAACGACCGGGCTTTTCGCGCATTCCGGTAAAAACACACCTAGTAGAGGTGTCATAGTTCCTATTGTCATTAAAGACAGATCGTTAAACTAATCCCGTGTTCGAGATAAGACACAAAAAAATAATCAACGATCAATAACAATTTTAATGACGGAGTACAACACCATGAACAGACAACACCTATTAATCACCTTGTTATTAACTGCTTCTGCTTGGATCGCTACACCCGCACAAGCTGCTGATGTAATGACTTTCCCAGGTTCTATTTGCCATGCAAGTGACCCTAGCCAAGCGGGTAAGATTTTAAGATCGGTGGCAGGCGTACAAAACACCTCCTCAACGACTGCCGTTATGGTGAATTGCCCCTTAGTGCGCGATAACCACAGCAATTTCAACGGCACTGATTTAGTTCGCGTATATGCTTACCGTTCTTCTTCAGCAGGCGCTACTAGCTTGCAATGTACCTTAAGTAGCCGTAACAGTGATGGTGGTAGCGTAGCATCGAATACAGCTAGTTATAGCGGAATAGGCAGCACATTTTTAACCATGGATGTCGATGCGAGTACCTTTGGTGGTTATTATGTTGTCAGTTGCTATTTACCGCCTGCATCAAGTATTCGTGGTATTTATTTAGACGAAGTGCTTTAAATCACGGATAGTTTATTTTTAAGGAAAACAGATGATGAATAAGCTTGATGTTCTGTTAGTAGCCATTTGTGGCTCAGCATTAATTACCAATGCCGTGATTCTTTACTCACCTAAGCTTGAAATTGCTCCAGCCACTGTTGCTACGCTTGAAACCAATACCAACACTAGCAGTCATGAGCATCAGTTACTTGCAGAAATCAAGCGCTTACAAAGCTCATTAACCGCGATGGATGATCGGTTAATTCGTATGGAAGGCTTACTAGCGGCAAATACCGGTACTCGTGTTACCGAGCCAGCCAAAACAGAGGCTAAAGCTGCTACCCAAAAGCTGTCGTATGCTGAAATTCAACAGAAAAACCAAGCCTTACGCCAAGTGGCTAATACTAAGCTCAGCGACTCGTTTGCCTCAGAAGAGGCTGATAAGAAATGGGCGGCAAACACGATACAATTAATTCAAGATAAGTTGGCGCAATCAGAAAAGCTCGCGCAAGTAAATATCGTTAACGTCGATTGCAAAGCCAGCCTATGTCGACTAGAAGCGTTAGTCGAAGAACCTAGTCAGCTTATCGGCTTAGAAGAAGAACTACCGTTTTTGTTGGCTAATGAATTGCCAAGAACTCAAATTTTCAATGAACAACAGCCCGACGGCAGTAACCGGATTGAGATATTTTTAGCTAGGAAGGGTTATAAACTATAGCTAAAACGGGTTAGTTGGCGATACCTGTTAATCCACGGCTTTCTCATAAAAAAATTTTATAGACAAGTGGCATACTATTGAAAAATTAGAAACACAACCGATAAGAGAAAGATGTCCATAGAGCGTGCTATAAATAAAACGGAA
>NZ_LAJX01000327.1 GCF_000963695.1 Methylocucumis oryzae | reverse complement strand
ACAGCCTAGTGGATAGGACCGCGAGCGTTAGCGTATTGCGCCGCGTTTCTGGGTTCAGGCCTTACATTTGACGTGACACCCTCGTTTTTTAACGATTTTGATGCAAATTGTAAGGCCTGACCCCTCCCTGCCACAAATGTAAAGTGAGAATGGTTAAGAAAGCTAAAATTGAAAATCATCCGGCAAGTCTTCAAGACAATACTGGCTATACCGTGGGTGTCCTTCTGGATAACAAACCCATTTTTGTATATCAGTTATCTTTTTAAGCTTCGTCATTATGGCGCTATAAAAAAGCGGCTCAATCATGTCAATATGGTTGAGTCTACCTCTAAAAAAAAAGGTAATCAGTGCTACCTTCGGAAAACGCGAATTTTTCTTCATATTTTGGTATCTCTTTGAAAGGCAGGGAAAAAAAGGCGGAAACTAGCTCTTTGACCTGCTGCCTAGTGATTTGAGCTTGCCGTTCTCCAACCACGGGACCGTGAACTGGTTTTCCATGCACCATAATGGTGTAGTCGTGAAAAACAACCCTGCCGTCTTCATATATTTTTAAGAAATAACTTATTTGCCCTCTATATTCGCTACGAAACTCAAAAAACTGGGGCTCTTTCTCGATAATTAAACTCATATATAGAATCCGGTTCGTATAGGGGGGTTGGTTGCTTTTCGGCAGCGGCATCAAAGCTAAATGGAAAAATAGTTAAAAAGGTCATAAGACATAATAACGCGATAAGGTGCGCTGATAGGATGTGCCGACGCAAGGAGGCACATCGTTCGAGTGTTTCCTCGATTGATCCGCCTCGTACCTCGGCGCATCCTATTGCGCTAAATACGGGATTGTCGCCCCCGGTATGTGCTTCCAGTACACCAGCCTCGTGGTCATTTTCATAATATCCAGGCTTTACATTCTCAAAACTGTAAGTGATATCGAGCGGGGTATATCGCACGGGCTTGCCAAACGACATAAACCATGAATGCTTGGCTAAAGAGGTGATAATTCTTTCTTCATCAGGAGTGGTTGTCATGTGTATTCTCCTTTAATTAAGGTTATGGATGTTTGTCAATAAAGCCTTGAATGCTGACAGACTCCTTAAAACTACGGCAGTCAGCATCATATTCTGGAAATGAGGGGTAAGGACAAAGCCAATCTTCAATCGGTATTGAGCGGTTCAAGTCGGCCAATAAATAATGCGCGAAGCCGCCAGGCCTGAACGCTAATTGTTTGCCTTGATAATCTAGCTGAATTAAAAAAGGATCTTCGCGTTTTAAATAATGTTTTTTTTCTCCAAAAAACCCATGAGAATCGAAGTCATTATAAATTTTCATAAATATGGTGATTAATTCCTGGGTTTGTTTAGACGTTATTTTGGCCCGGCGCTCCCCGATCACATTGACTTCTGATTCACCGATATAGACAACTAAGCCGTCTTCATAAATTTTAAACTGATACAATGTCTCCGGTAATGAAGATTGCCTTGGAAGATTTCTCTTATCTCCATAGCTGATAATTAAAACAGGCTTCTCTTCCGCGATGCTGGTAGCCGAACTACAGGCGCTTAAACAAAAAGCAAATAAAATCAATGTTGTAAGACGTAATAACCAACGTGCATCACCCCGCATTTTGTTTCCTAACCGATTACTCAAAATCCCCCCCTCAATCCAACACAATAAAACGCACCGTTCAAAAAACCTTAAACGATTAAAACTTCTAACATTGATTATAAGATGTATAAAATACTAAAATCCATAAACTGGGGTCAGAGTATTCACGCTTTTTAAGTGACACTATAGCCACTTATCAAGCGGGACAACGGCATTTTGGCGAAAACTATCTACAAGAAATCCTATTCAATCCAATAAAACCAAACTAATAGCCCGGCATTTTGCTTGGGTGCATAGCGTCGATAGCTTAAAAATTACCCAACGCTTAAGCGCACAACGACCTGATGCATTAACGCCACTTAACGTACTCATTCAACTCAATATTAGCGATGAAACCAGTAAATCCGGCATTCCTTTAGCTGAATTACTCGAATTATCCCAATGCATTATGGAATTGCCCAATCTTAGACTAAGAGGCGTCATGAGCATAGCCCTGCGCCCGAAACAGAATATCTAAACCAATGCCGACCTTTGCGTCAGCTACACAGCGCGGTAACCGCATTAAACCAGCAAGCA
>NZ_LAJX01000326.1 GCF_000963695.1 Methylocucumis oryzae | reverse complement strand
TATTCGGTGTTGGCATAGACATTTTCCGCCCGCAAGATTTCACGCTCAAACGTGCCAAATTTTCTCCGGCGGCGGCTTATCAAAATCAATTTGACTAATGATGTTAGTCTGAACATTCGAGCGAGCTAATAAACTGTTGTAGTTAATCCGCTTGGTTTTTGTCTTATCGATGTAAACATAAGTACAAAAAATCTTTAATAGCATCGATTTGAGCTTGCGTTTTTAACTCAAAGCCTTGAAATAAAAACGGTGTTTCTAGCCAAGGGCGGTCTAACTCAACAACATACATGCCTATGGTAAGCTGACTAACCGGCGTATACACTTTTTCAGTCGAAAAATACTCATATTTTGAGCCAGCCTCATCCTTTCGCTTACCGAAAGGCCAAAACTTTTTAAGAAACATAAGTATTCTCCCAAAGCCTACCATCACAGATGATAGTGTCTTTAGGTGCAAAATTTAGACTCAACATAAACCTAGCCAGACACCCTTTTAAATGTATGTAACAACTATAGTTGTAGTTGCTGGTTAACACAAACCTATCCTGTGTGTATTAAGAAAAAACGTGACCTAACTAGCATTCTTACACTTATAACCTTAACTTATCTTGCTCAGCAATGGCGCTGACATCCACACCGTCAGCAAAATGCTGCACACGGCCTGTTTGCATATCGATTAAAAAGTTATTGAAGGAGCGCCCATGCAAGCGATTTTTTAATTTGATTTTGCAATCGTATAACGGTAGCAAGCGCAGCATATAGATTTCCCGATTCGCCTGTTGATTCAGCCAAGACTCAGCAGCATGAAAATTTTTATTGGTAAATAATACCGCTTGTCCTTCAGCCCAATCATCTAACACAAATTCATCGGCATAATAATCACGTGCTAAATCCGTACTGGTTTTATAGTTTTGTAATAACTCTTGATAAACATCACTGCTGATAAAGGCTTGCATATCAGCATCACTGATTTTATCCGCATCAATATAGCCATTTGCATCGAGATTATCTGGGTTGGTTTGAAAAAACTGCAGCATAATCTTTAGCAATACATTACCGGGTACTTTTAACTTACTTTTGGCTTCCGGCAATATTTTTAAGCGTCCGCCGTTGTCAGCATTTAACGCTATCAGCGGAATATAAATCGTCAAATCACTTTCGGTTTCGTAAAAATGGTGAAAATTAGGAATATCTGAATGAATATCGGTAAATGACTTATGTAAGTAATCATTGCCTAAATAAATATCATAAGATGCGATTAAATAACGGGTTTTAAAAAACCTAAGCAAAACCCTGCGCTAATAACGCTTGGCAAACCGGCTCGATAAATACTTGTTCAGTATGCACGGCTTTACTGTAAGCGTTACTATAAAGTTTATGCACCATTTTCTCTGAATACTGCGGTAACCATTTAAACAATAAGCCTATTAATCGGCCTTCTAAGGATGCTTGATGCTCGTTTTTCTTAAAATACTGAGGATAATCGTTACGATTTTCCGGAATTTGTTGATAATGTGCTTTCATTGCCGTAACCAGCTCAGCATTTAAATATGTTTGAGTGTTGATATAGCCTTTCGTGTAATACTCGGTAAAGTATTCATTATTTAATATATTCAACATAAGCGATTCTCCTGAGTAACCATTAACAAGGATTATAGTCAATCTACAACTAATGTTCTGCCGCACTAAAGTGGGCTATTATAGCGATGAACACCCGATCTTTTAACCCATATCTAAACCAACTTGAGCTACAAACTTTAGCAGGGACAGGGTATTTAGGGTGCAGGTGTTGGCAGCAGGGATGCTGCCACCAAGCCTACAGGGACGTATTTACGGCGCCTGC
>NZ_LAJX01000325.1 GCF_000963695.1 Methylocucumis oryzae | reverse complement strand
CAACAACCTAGGTACAACACCCATCACGATAAATACCGGTATAGGCTTATTAACCTTAACCGGTTACACCAGCACCAGTAGTGTAGGCGGGATTAGTACCGGTGGTAGCATTGCCTACAGCTACACGTTAAGCGCTGCACAAAACACACCTGCGGCAACAGAAAGTACTGATGTTATTGCTTTAACTATTCAAGATGCTGGTGGTGCTAGCGATACGGCTAATTTAACCATACAAATCATCGATGACACGCCGACGGCGAATGATGATACTAACAGCATTGACGAAGATGGCATTACACCCATAACTGGAAATGTTTACTTGCCAAGCCGTAGTGGTTCTGGCGATGTTGCGGATAGACAAGGTGCCGATAGTAATGGCACACCAATAACAGGGGTTAATTTTGCCGCGACCAACGGTACGCTTGGCAGTCCATTAGCTGGAAATTATGGTTATTTAACGCTAAATCCTGATGGAAGCTACAGCTATGATTTAGATAACAATAATCCACTAGTGAACACGTTAAAAACGGGAGATAGTTTAACCGAAGTCTATACCTATACATTAACCGATGCCGATGGTGATAGCACGACGGCAACATTGACGATAACGATAAATGGCAACACTGATGGTGCGCCAAGCATTATTGCAGCTGACCATAATGGTGTAGCAGTCGGTGAAAATACCGTATACGAAGCGGGTTTAATCAGTGTAAGCGATACCAGCGAGATGACGACAGGAACAATAGCGATTAGTGCGTTAGATGGTCTGAGTGCCATTTCAGTTAATGGTACCGTAGTGACGCTAAGTGACTTAAACAATTTAGCAACAAACGCCTATTAGTATCAATACTGGCAAAGGCATACTGACTTTAACAAACTATAACAGCAGCAGCCAAGTTGGTGGTATTAGTACGTCAGGCACGATTAGTTATAGCTATACCTTAAGCGTTGCACAAAACACTCCAGCCGCCATAGATAGCACTGATGTATTCAGCTTAACTATTCAAGACGTAGGTGGTGCAGAAAATAGCAGTAGTTTAACCATACAAATTGTTGACGATACGCCAACCGCCAATGACGACAGTAACACTGTTACCGAAGATGGTATTGCAATTAATGGTAATGTTTATGTAGCCGGCAGTTCAGGTGATGTAGCCGATAGACAAGGTGCGGACAGTAACGCAACGCCGATTACAGGTATTAGTCATGGTGCGACAAACGGCACAATAGGCGTCGCCTTAGCGGGTAACTACGGTAATTTAGTGTTAAACGCTAATGGCAGTTACAGCTATGCGGTAGACAATAACAATGCAGTTGTTAATACCCTTAAAACCGGTGAAAGCTTAACTGAAATCTACACCTATACTTTAACCGATGCTGATGGCGACACCGACACCGCGACGTTAATCATCACGATAAACGGCAACACCGATGGCGCACCGAGTATTCAAGCTGTAGACGGGAATGCTTCAGCGACTGGGGAAACCACCGTCTTCGAGGCAGGCCTCACAAGTGTAGGCGATACCAGCGAAACGAATACAGGGACGATAGCCATAAGTGCGGCTGATGGCATTCAAAGCATAAGCATAGGCGGGACAACGGTCAGCTTAGCGCAGTTAAACAATTTAGGAGCGACGCCTATTACCATTAACACCGGTAAAGGCGAGATTACACTGATCGGTTACAGCAGTAGCAGCAGTGTAGGGGGAGTTAGCACGAGCGGAATAATCAGCTACAGTTACACGTTAACAGCGGCGCAAAACACACCGGGTGCAACTGAAAGCACCGACATAGTAAGTCTGAGTATTCAAGATGCCGGCGGAAGTAGCAATACCGGCAGTTTAACGATACAGATTATTGATGATATACCCACGGCCAATAACGACACTAACAGCGTTACGGAAGATGGTGTTGCGATTAACGGCAATGTTTATGCCGCAGGCAGCGCCGGTGACGTGGCAGATAGACAAGGAGCGGACAGTACAGCAACGCCGATCACTGGCATTAGCATGGTGCCAACAATGGCACGATAGGCAGCACTCTTGCGGGAGACTACGGCAACTTAATCTTGAATGCTGATGGTAGCTATAGCTACACGGTGGATAATACTGTCGCAGCGGTAAATGTTCTAAAAACCGGTGAAAGCTTAACTGAAACCTATATCTATACCTTAACCGATGCTGACGGCGATACCGATACCGCGACGTTGACCATTACAGTCTTTGGTGTAAATGATACACCCCAAGTGAGTAACGATAGTAATACAAATGTAGAAGACCAAGTCCAAACCGGCAACGTCTTAGCCAATGACAGCGACCCGGATGGCGACGAACTCAGCGTCACCGCCTTTACTATCAACGGTGAAAATTACACGCCAGGTGACAGCGCAAGCATTCCTGGTATCGGCACGTTCACGCTGAACAGCGACGGCG
>NZ_LAJX01000324.1 GCF_000963695.1 Methylocucumis oryzae | reverse complement strand
TTATCCGCACCCAAGATAAAGTTAAACAGTTGCAACCAGGTACGGTGTTAGAAGTTGTCGGTACCGACCCTGGTTTGCTGCAAGATATTCCGGCGTGGTGCCGGATTAACGGTCATAACGTATTAGAGACTAAGGCAGAGCATCATGAATATACGGTGGTGTTACAAGTGGGTGATCCTCTTGTAATGTCGTCAACCAAGGCGTCGCCGTTGTAGGATTCACATGGAAGGCTAATGAGTCTGGTTTGAATAACAAACCTTCTTGACCGGATGCATTTGGATTTAATTGGCGTTTTTCTATGAAATCCACCATGCGCCGCACGTTATAAATCGCTAACACGCGATAGGTTTGGCCGCTGTGATAGACTAAATAACCTAAGTTTGCTTCGGTGAATTCGGGATTACGGTTCAATAAAGCTGTTATGAGTGGTTGATCGTGGTGAGCGAGTCGCTTTAACACAGAAAGCGTGTGTTGACGTATTAATAGAGAAAAATAGTCGCTTAAGCGGGCCATGAGTTGATGGCGTTGCATAGCTCGGATTTCTTCGTCGTTGAAATCAAAACTTTCCGCGACTAAATAATGTTGATCAACCGCACCGTCATTAGCAAATAAAGCGATTTTTTTTAACGCTGAATGCTGTAATGCGGTAATAAACGAGCCGGGCGCGCGAATATGCTTATCAATGGTCACCACCCAAGGCAAGGCTCTATCATTCTTGATGAAGCGTTTTTGCACGCGTTCTATAACCGATGAGTAAGGTAAATAAATAGGCCCTTCCGGTTTCACCAAAAAAGCATCTATTGCTGTTAACTGTGTGGCAAACCCCGCGCTAGCAAAGGCTTGGATAATTTCTTCATAACGCGGTGTATAAGGTATGCCAGTACCGTCATACAAAATATTAATACGATTGGCGCGTGCATGGCGGGATACTAAAGCGCGTAGCCGGTTGGCAAATGGCTCGACAAAGGTATAGTCGTCGCTGTGATGGCTAGCGGCGGTTAATACACTGTATAAATCACTGAGCTTACGGAATTCATCGAGCGAAGCAATGACAAAATTATCGCCACATACCGCAGCAGCAAGTTCTTCTACGGCTGTTTTTCCTGAACCCGCACCGCCCATGCTCATAAATAAATGTGGGTGGCTGACCGGGGTTTTGCCATTAAATATCGTTGTCTTAGCGGCTTCTAATTTACTGGCAATATAACTAATACGCTCATAAGCGATTTCGACACCGCGTTGTAAACGCGTATCTCCCCCGGCTTCAGCTAATAAACGTTGTTTTAAGCCATCATTGTTAGCAAGCTCAAAAATAGTCGCTTGTTCACCTAGGCACTGCTTTAATAATAGCAATAATTCGGTGTGACCGGGTGCGCGTAAGCCGGATAAGATATTAATATCTAAGCAAAATAAGGGGGCACTACCATTGCTAGGTAAGCGTATGCCATCGAGTTGAGTCATTTTCGGGCGGCGTAAGTGCTCCGTTCCGGGTAAATAACCGATGACGGGTTCGGTCAGCTCGGCTGGGTAATCCGCAAATTGTTTGCCGGCTAAGAATAAGTCGATTCTAAGTTTTGCTAGTGGCACTAAACCACCGTTAATGGTCACTAAGCAGTCTACGCCTTGCTCGGTGGTATGGGATAAAAAAGGGATACCTAATACGAACTTACGATTTTCCGGCCATTTGCCGTAGCCGTTTGCAGTGTTAGGTAAACTTTTTAGCAGTAGAGGGTTTAATGCATTTTCAAACGCGTGAGTGACGGCATCATGAGAGCTGGTTAAATCGTGTAAAGCTGCCGCATCGTTAGCTTTGAGTCGTCTAAAATCTATCGCTTGTGGATAAACGCTTTTGAATGCAGGCAAGTTACCTAACGCCACCATAAAAAAGTCTAGCGTTATTTGGTTGCCATAATGAAACGGTCTAACAGAGCGCATTTTTTGGTAGAAAATACTTAAGCGTTCGGCAATATTCGCTGTGAAAATGACAAAGCCATTGTTATCGAAAATGGCAGTATCCTGATTATCGTCATCATCTAACACTAAGCGTTCAAGCGTAATACGGAATGACTTACGTTTATCAGCATCAGGCATAGCGCCGGGTCTATGGCTTACCGTTGCTTGGTCCTTCCAATCGACGAATAATTCTCTATGGATGCGAGAAAACAATTCGGTTAAGTAAGTGACTCGTTTAGCTTGGTCATGGGAAACGGTGTCTTCAATTTCGCGTTGCAGCTCCGCTAACAAAGTACTGGCTTGTGCAATAGCGAGTGACGTTTTTAAGCGGTTTAAGCGCGGATAACTTAAGACCTTGTAATAATCATCGACTGGCATAAGGTTGCTGGTGTTGGTTAATGATATGGATAGCCGCTTGAGCAAGTCGCGTACCTAATTGTTGATAACCTTCGGCGGTATAATGCAAATCGTCGTGCTCACCGTTTAAGTCATCCGTATCTACCCAGGTTCTAAGCGGGTTTGCTTCGGCAATTGCGACTTGGCTACGACGAATTTTTTGCCATTCTTCATGGTATTGTTGTTCTTTTAGGCCAAAATCGCTTAAGCGTCCTATGACAACAGTAATATCGTCGCGCCCTAAATCCTGTTGCAATTGTTGTATTAAGCCCTCTAAATCGCCTCCATAACGATTGCCGTGATGCTCTATAGCATCACGTTCACCTTGCATCCAAATAAATGCAACGGTTTGCGGTTGTTTGTTGCTCAAGCTGGCTTTAACTTTGCTGATAAGGCGGTCATATAAAAAGSCTACCGGCAGGATGTGTTGTTCAGGCTGGGGCGGGGCTTGTTTATACCAACAGCGAATGGGCTGACCGTTTTCAGCATCTTTGATAACGATAATGTCATCATCGGGGAATGTGTTTTGTAGCATAGGGGTAAAACTTAAGTCTGGATTGAGTCCAACCATATTCGATTGTCCCGATAAGATAAAGAGTCGCGTGTTCTTAGCGTGAACATTACTACTAATGACGGCGCTTACAACGAATACGCACAGCTTAAGAAGTACTTTCCCCATAATAACCCCTGTTGTTAAGAGTAGTTTGGTATTTCGGCTACCAACGTAAGGCGGGACAGGGTATTCAGGGTACAGGACGCCGTAAATACATCCCTGTAGGCTTGGTGGCAGCATCCCTGCTGCCAACACCTGTACCCTAAATACTCTGTCCCTACTAAAGTGAGTAGCCGGTATTTTAGCGCTGATAATAAATGAGTTAGGGCTATTATTCAAAATTGACGGTGTAAAACGTAAAGTTGGCTGCACTAAACTAGGGGATTTTTGCATCAATATGGTGCGTTGTGAGACATAAATCTGTTTTAACAGGGGCAACGTCTGATAAACGGCAAGACTGGCAAAAAAATAATGTCAATTATTTCAATAGAAAAGCGATAGGTATTAAAAATACTCATGAGATAGGCATAAAATCTGCTTATATAGAAACAAACTCCAACGCAGGAGTACTTCCGGTTCAAAGTTGAACTGTAGCAGACAAAGGCGTCGATAAATCCAGATGGATTTTAGATGCCTTTTTTTTTGCCTGATTAAACCTGTAGAGGTAGAGATGACTCAGAAAATAGTTATTATCGGTAACGGTATGGTCGGCCAATATTTTTTGGCCAGTTTAGTGGCAAGTCCTGCGCGCGAGCAGTTTGACATTATCACATTTTGCGAAGAGCCTAGACCGGCTTATGACCGGGTGCATTTATCTTCGTATTTCTCCGGCACTAGTGCTGAGGAATTATCCTTAGTCGCACCAGATTTTTTTAGCAACCACGGCATTCAGATTCATTTAGGCGATAAAGCGTTAGTATAGACCGGGCGCAAAAAAAAAACTGTTACGTCAGCAAAAGGCGTGACTGTTAGCTATGACAAACTGGTGTTGGCAACCGGTTCATATCCTTTTGTGCCACCGGTGCCAGGCTCAGACAGAGAAAACTGCCTCGTGTAT
>NZ_LAJX01000323.1 GCF_000963695.1 Methylocucumis oryzae | reverse complement strand
TCTAATTGAGTCGTTATTTTGACCGCCTGATAACTTGTTGGCATTGTTGTCGCCGGTTAGAGAAAGCCCAACGTGTGTTGTATGATGGTAGACATCATCTGTTGCAATATTTACGACGCTAACAACGTCTGAATTAATTAAATCGACAACGCTAGAGCTGTCGCCGCCATAGTTATTATCGCCCCAGGTCACTACAGAGCCGTCTGCGTGTAACGCGGCAACAGCGCTACCATTGGAAAATACCTTAACTACATCAATAGTGCCGTCTAATTCCTCAATGATAGCAAAATAGTTATCAAAAGCTGCGATGCTAATGACCGAGCCATCAGCACGCAGTGCCTCAAATCCATTATTTGTAGCGCAAAGCTCGATGACGTCTATAGTGCCGTTCAACTTTTCAGAGAGGATAGGGTTACCGCTAGGAGTGCTATTTAGTCCGCCACCCCACCAAATTACTGAGCCATCGGCTCGCAATGCAGCAAATCCGCCATTGAAACTAATAGATTGATCAGTAGTTGGCTCTCTATTAAACGAAACAATATTAACAACATCTATATCGCCGTTTAATAGTTCTGCGACGTCGTTGAAGGCGGAAACGGAAATGTCGTCACCCCAAGTAACAACTGAGCCATTTGCTCTTAAGGCCGCAAATGCGGAATCGGTTGAGAAAATTTCTACAACATCGACAGAGCCGTTTAGCTGATCTGCGACTGCACTACTGTCGCCAGCACTAAAACCCCAGGTTACAACCGAGCCATCCGCGCGTAACGCGGCAAACGAATCAAAAGTGGAAAAAATAGTGATAACCTCGTTTGTGCCATTTAATGCGGTGCTGACAGCACTACTATCACTGCCAGCTAAAGCATTGCCCCAGGTAATCACTGAGCCATCAGTACGCAAGGCGGCAAAGGCTTCAGCCGTGGAATAAATGCTAGCGACGTTCACAAGCTGAGCTATTACACTGCTACTATCGCCACCGGCTAGCGTATTCCCCCAGGTAACCACTGAGCCATCATCGTGTAAAGCCGCAAAAGCAGAGTAAGTTGAAAATATTTTGCTTACACTGCCATTTAAAGCTGTAGCTACTGCACTGCTATCACCACCAGCCTCGTCCGTACCCCATGTGACTACAGAGCCGTCAGCGCGCAAGGCTGCAAAGGCGAAGCCAGTTGAAAAAATACTTTTAACGTCAATTTTGCCATTTAATTGTTTGGCGACTGCACTACTGTCGCCACCAGAGAAATCTGTGCCCCAAGTAACGACGGACCCATTAGCGCGCAAAGCCGCAAATGCTTGGGTATTAGAATAAATTTGTGTTACGTCAATTTTGCCATTTAATTTTGCAGCCACGGCGCTACTATCGCCGCCGGCAAAAAATCCCCGCCCCAAGTAACAACAGAGCCGTCAGCTTTAATCGCGGCAAAGGCATAAGGATTAATCCATTCACCTAGCGTATGTCCAGGAAATAAGATTTGGTTTGGGGTAATACTAATACTGTATTTAGATGACATTTATTTCTCCTCAGAGTCAGTTGTTATAAGCACATGCGGATGTTTTAGATAACTAGACTAGCATTTAATTTGTTTATTGATGCTGAGAGAACGATAAAAATGCTAAAATGCGAAGTATTTTGCAATTATTTTTGTGGTTTAGTTAGCGATTTTGGCGGCGCTAGACAACTATTTATGCTGATGGGCTTGCTATAGCGCTATAAAATGCGCCAAAAATGCAAAAATAGGATGATGACATGGATTCCTCACTTAGCAAGTTGATATAAACTTTGAGTAAATAATCTCAAATTATTAAGGAGCCCATCATTCACAAAGCAGCGCGAACTATAGGCATAGATATAGCAAAAAACATCTTCCCCTTAGTGATCCAAGAAAGCGGTGGCAGCCTTACGAAAAAGAAACTGAAACTCAAAGGATTGCTTAGTTTTATTGCCAATACACCTTGGAGTCTAATCGGTCTGGAAGAGCGCATTATTGGGCGCGGGAATTTGCTAAGTTGGGGCATGAAGCGGTGTTATCAAATGCGCGTTATGTTAAAGGATTTGTGATCGGTAACATACCGATGAATACAACATTTACAGCTGTTTGGAAGCATGGGGATACCCGCACAAAACCGAAACCGTCAACCATTCGGCCGGAGCATATGCTAGTGATGAAGACGGTGATGGTCTTTTGTGAGGCATTCAAATACCAGGCTACCCACTTAAGCCGGGACAGGTCATTCGGCAACTGCTCCTGCGTTGCCCTACTACACGCCATCCCTGGCGTTATCAGAGTGAAGGGCGCCGTAAATACGTCCCTGTAGGTTTGGCGGCAGCATCCCTGCTGCCGACACCTCAAGCCACAAGGACGTGGC
>NZ_LAJX01000322.1 GCF_000963695.1 Methylocucumis oryzae | reverse complement strand
CAACTGCTCCTGCGTTGCTAAGCCACATGGATGTGGTGAATGCAGAAAACGCAGGAGCACTTTTCTGCCTACTACACGCCATCCCTGGCGTTATGCGCTCTGAATGCCCTGTCCCGGCTTAAGTGGATAGCCAAATGTTAGAACAACGTATTATTGAGCTTGAGTGTAAGCTGGCTTATCAAGATGATTTGGTCAATGCGTTAAATCAAGTCGTTGCTAAGCAACAGCAACAAATTGATTGTTTAGAAAAAACTTGTACATTGTTAAACGAGCGGTTGGTCAGCGTGATGAATGCGGCTAGCCTGGACCTTACAATAGATAAGCCTGTTTACGAAATCCCACCACATTATTAATGAATAAAATTCCAGTTGGTATTAGTAGTTGTTTATTAGGCCATTATGTTCGTTTTGATGGCGGGCATAAGCGTGACTCGTATATTGTCGGCACATTGTCCGATTATTTTGAGTTTTTCCCCTATTGTCCTGAAGTCGCCATTGGTTTAGGCACTCCAAGGCCTACAATACGATTAGTCAAACAGAACGGCGAGCTGCGTAGCGTAGGAGTGACGAATCCAGATATGGATGTGACGGATAAGCTACGCCAATATGCAAAGCAACAAGCATCTACCCATGTCGATTTATGCGGCTATATCTTAAAAAAAAAGATTCGCCAAGTTGTGGAATGGAGCGTGTTAAAGTTTTTCACGGCGAATTGCCACATCGTAGCGGCGTTGGTATTTATGCCGAAGAAATGATGCGCAATAATCCTCTGTTACCAGTTGAAGAGGAAGGGCGGCTAGGTGACCCGGCGTTACGCGAAAACTTTATTCAACGCGTTTATGTGTTATATCGTTGGAAGCAGTTAATCGCTGAAGGTTTAACACCGCAAACCTTAACCACGTTTCATGCGCGTCATAAGCTAATCATTATGAGTCATGCGGATTATCGTGATTTAGGCCAATTATTAGCGACGGTAAGTAAAAAAAATGTTGAAAGTATTGCGGAACAATACATTACTCAATTGATGGTGATACTAAAGACCATTGCTAAACGTGCAAATCACGTTAATGTTTTGCAACATATTCAAGGTTATCTAAAAAAAGAACTAAGCCCTGATGATAAAGCCGAACTCTGTGAATTAATTGAGCGGTATCGTGATGGTGAAATCCCGTTAATTGTGCCACTGACTTTATTAAAGCATCATTTTCGTAAATACCCTGATGCTTATATTGATGAATCGTATTATATGTCGCCGTATCCGCAGGAATTGCGGTTGATAAATGCGCTTTAAACACGTCCTTGTGTTTGAGTGAGATTACCAGCAGTCTTGTAGGCGTAAGCCGGGATTTATAGGGGCAAAATTTTTGGTTCCAGTACTGTCAAGTGATAATGCTCCACAATCATCATGCTCTTGCGCTTGGCCTGGAATAGGGGTGGCTGTTAATGTAAACGAGAACGGCGTTACCTGAACTAAGTCAATAGTATAGTAAGCTGTTCCGGTTCTTGGGGCGACGTTATACGGTAGCACAGGTGTGGTGTCATCACCGCTAGCGCAAATTCCATCGGCTCCAGGGTCAGTGTAGCAGCCAAACTCGGTATTTTGCCTTTCCATGAAATTAGCTAAGTTTGCTAGCTCTGTTTTTGCGTCAGTTCTGCGTGATTTGCTGACGCTATAATTGTAACTTGGAATAGCAATCGCCGATAAAATACCAATCATTGAAACGGTAACCAACAGTTCTGTTAAGGTAAAACCTTGTTGCGCTTTGTTCATAATCGCTAAGTTTTAGTTTCTAACTAATCGAACAGCAAAGTTGCTTGTGCGTAACGAATAGTTCAGGTAACCATCGTAGAAATCGCCATA
>NZ_LAJX01000321.1 GCF_000963695.1 Methylocucumis oryzae | reverse complement strand
TGTTGGTCAAAAACGGAAACCAAGCTCAAATAATGGCAAAATTACGCTGCTTTTCGGCCAATCTACTGCGCTGGTCAGGCGCGAAGAATTTTCAGCAAAAAATCGAGGAATTTGTTGATTTACCTGAGACACTCATTTCAACACTTAAGCAAGTTAATTTTTTATGAGAAAGCCGTGTAACTTTCACAGATAGCGAAGGCCAAAGTTTGCAGGATTTTATTAAAAGCATGGCTTGTAGGTGAAAATCCGGGCTTTTTTTGATGAAATGTCAACAGAACCTTGTGCGTAGGGCGGTTTCGCGACAGCAAACCGCCATCGGTGCGTTTCGTAATGGCGGATTGCCTATCGGCGAATCTCCTTACCGCGTTATTTTACCTGGTTAGCCATTTCATAGCGAACCTATCATGCTTTTAAATTGCCTACGGTTTTTCTTTCTCGACGAAAGTTCACTTATTAGGTATTTAAGGCATTCTTTAACAATGTTTGCTCTATTTAAACATTCCTCATCACTTAAACTATGAACACCCTCGCTTAATACTTGATAAAGTCTACCAAGGGGATTAAGGCCGTCAGGCTTTAAATATTCTGGTAATGCTTCATTTGCGATTTTAATTTTATCGCTCATTGGTGACTCTTTTCTGAGTTCAGATAATAATTCAATCATTTTTGAATTTGGTTCTGAGCATTGAACATCATTTAACACTAAATCGATTAGCTTGATTGTGTTGTTTTCCACAATCCTTCTCAGATAAGCAAATGCAGCAATGCCATATCCATGAGACAAGCAGACTATAGCTTTTTCATAGTTTTCAGAGTCATCAGAAAAGAACTTTTGCAGAGTTCGATCCCTCTCTAAGTGCTTTCGTGGCAGCTGTCCGTATTTTTGAATCTTTATGGTTTTGTCTCCGACGGTTTGTTCTATCAAATACTCATGACGTTCTTTTCTGCACGTTACGCATGTGAATTCAAAGTATGAAGTGCCGGTTGAAAGAGCTTTAACCGCCATCCCAGTACCGCCTCCCCTGCTTCTCATGTCATGGAATGGCCTTACCATTCCGCATTTTTCACAAAACGAGTCAATTGCCTCGATCCATAAACTTGATCGAGTTACGTGCGGCTTCTTGAACTCTGCCCATGTGTACAAGGGCGCAGTCTCAAGAAACGACTTGATCTCTTTGTCGGTTAATACTTCCATTGTTTGTTGTGCCTCTGACTATATGGCTAACTAGTATGTAGGTGCGCCCGGAATGGCGGATTACCTATCGGCGAATCCCCTTACCGAGTTTGCCTATGCTCTCTGGTATTGCGTGCCGACTGTATGTTTGGCTCACGATTAACTAGCCTAGCCGAGCACTTTTTTTCTGCCTCTTTAATGGCGGCAAAAAATACGATCAAGATCATTGCCGTATCGTGCGGCATGGGCGCTTCTGGCCCTACGAATTTCTTCCACGATGGGATCATCTTTCATTGATTAATTCCTCTGGAGAACAAAGTATTGGACTATTATAGCCTGACAAGTTAATGACTTGGGTTATTCTGTTTCGTGTGTTGGCATTGTTGATGTGTTTGAAATTCCAGTGCGTAGGGCGGTTTCGCGACAGCAAACCGCCATCGGTGCGTTTCGTAATGGCGGATTGCTATCGGCGAATCTGCCTTACCGAGTTGGTGCATGGAATGCACCCTACTTGGCTAAGCATCCAAACACAAGACGTAACCTTCACAGATAGCGAAGGCCAAGGTTTGCAGGATTTTATTAACAGCATGGCTTGTAGGTGAAAGTCCTGGCTTTTTTTGATGAAATGTCAACAGAACCTTGTGCGTAGGGCGGTTTCGCGACAGCAAACCGCCATCGGTGCGTTTCGTAATGGCGGATTGCCTATCGGCGAATCCGCCTTGCCGCGTTAGCGTCCGCTTAAATTTTTTGTTAAGGTTGTTTTAACTTCAGATATAACTTTTTTGTCTTTTCTATCGAGCTGAATATCAACATTGTACTTACCATTTTGTCGATCTTCCGACAATGACTCTAAAAATATCTTTTGTAGTTTCATGACGTTTTTTATATCACCATGCTCTTTAAGCTCATTTATCATGTAAAGCAGTTCAATTTTTGAAGAAGTATTTGACATTATGCTACCTCGGAAAGTGCGGCTCGACAGATTGAAAAGCCCTCATCCAATTTTAGTAAATTTTCCTGTATGACCTGTTCTATCTGAATGTAACTCAAGAAATAGAGCATTTCTTTATGGTCTATATGATGCTTAACTGAAATCCCAAGGGTCAAAACGGGTTTGCCTTCGATATTCAATTTTTCAAATATCATCGTAATGTAGTCTTTCCAAATATGATTGCTGCCGGTATCAAAGGCAAACTGGCTATTAGCACTATATACAACACTTCTTTTTGATCTAATTGCAAGAGCAATTAGACCAGAATCGGCAGGGATATCAGTTAGGTCCTCTAAATATTCTTGACCAGTGCGATGCACAGCAACAAACTTTTTCGTAATTGTTAGTTGATTGATTAATCTTTCGAAAATGCACTCTTACATCACGCCAATCAAACAGGTATTGTCCAATGTAATAACTCATCCCGCTTAAATAGGTCTTCAGTATTTGAGTATCTGTATGTTTATCTTTTTTTGTATCTAAATCAATTACAAATGAATCAGTAAATAAGCTTAAATGACGTTCAAATTCGGAAATAGAATTAATATATCTCGGTAACAGTTCGAAAAAATCAGATTTTATGGGAAATTTAAAGTCAACGGGTATAGCTAATTTATGTTTTTTATCTAATATCTCTTCAGCATCTTCCTTGATAGAGTTGAGATACGCTTTTTCTCGCTCTATCTCTTGTTTTTCTTTATCAAGGTTTGCTTTCATTTCTGTCAATTTATCGAAATTGTATTCACCTTCGACTTTCTTTGCTATTTCATCCTTTTTGCTATTGTAATAATGATCTATCGCTTTCTTGTCTCCAAGTAAAATTTCCCAAGTCTGAATTTTGTATTTAGTTTCTTGCCTCTTAAAAGATTGCAGCAATATGATCAACAAAATAGAAAATACGACTAACCAAGATGAAAGCAAGCTAACTAACATAGCTGACCGGTTTTCTTCGGTAATACCTAGTAAATTTGCAAAGGCGAGAAACTCAGCAATCAAAATACTAGCTCCACCAGACAAGGAAAGAGCTTTGATCCAATTAGCATCAAAGCGGAGTAACATTAGGGCTGAGCCAACTCCAGTGACGGCTCCTACAAGAATAAACGCCAACATATCCAAACTTAATTTCCTTTTGTAATTATTGTTTTGATGGAAAGCCCAAAAAGTGATTATACGACTCTATATATCATGCAACTTTTGGTAATTTACATCAAGTCTGAGTCTAGGCCGTCGAAATCCCCGCTCTATTCAAGCTTTATTATTCCCGCTTTTGGGCTGTTTTTTTCCAAAAAAAAATGCGCGGCGTTTCTTACATACGGTATAGGGAATATTGTCTCGCTCCCAAA
>NZ_LAJX01000320.1 GCF_000963695.1 Methylocucumis oryzae | reverse complement strand
AGCCAACACGTTGATAGGCAATGCCAGCGCCAATACGTTAAATGGCGGTTCAGGTAACGATACATTAACCGGTGGTAATGCTAGCGATGTGTTAATCGGCGGAGCTGGCGCAGACAGCATTAACCTCACCGAAACTGTTGCGGCAACCGATACCATTAAAATAGCGGCAGGCGAAAGCTTAAGCACCGGGTTTGATAGAGTCACGGGCTTTGCACTCGGTGTGAATACCACGACCACAACCGGCGTCGATAAGCTAGATTTAGCGTCAAAAACTATTGCCGCCAATGCCGCGTCGGTGAATGGCGTCGATAAAGGCATTATTAAAAGCCACCATATCGAAAATGGCGTCATTACTTTTGATGATAATGATGCGTTCACCACAGCACTTAGTTTAACCGCCAGCGATTTAACCGATATGTTGGCGTATTTAAGCGCAAACATCACGAAAAAAGGTGTAACCGTTGTTGCTAACCTTGATGGCGATGCCTATGTCTTCCAAGACGGCGGTACTAAAGATACGTTGGTGCAGTTAATCGGCGTAACCGTGGACAGTTTAAGTAACACCGGGTTAGCGGTTGATGGGGTGTGGGTGGTGTAAGCTTTACAATCGATACGCTTGCCGATGACAGCCATGGCTGTCATCGTAGCGATTGCTGTCAAGTGCGATAGCCCAACCCAAGAAGAGTAGTAAATCCAATTGAAAGAGAGCGTTATGATTACCTCAACTGCGACTAAGTGTAAAAGCTCAACGCTTTTAATCTATCCTTCCGAAATACTGGAAATAGATTTTGGCGATTTGCTGAAACCGATGAATGACGATGAGTTTGCCGATTTCTGTCAGCGACATAGAGACTTGCGGATTGAAATGGATAAGTTTGGAGAAATTACCATTATGTCACCTACCTATAGCGAAACAGGCGCGATAAATTTTGAATTAAGTGTAGATTTTGGTATATGGGCAAGGGCAGACGGTACCGGCAAAAGTTTCGACTCATCAACCGGCTTTATTCTGCCCAACGGTGCTAAACGCTCGCCGGATTTGTCTTGGATAAAACGGGACAGATGGCTCGCCATACCCGTCGAACAACGCAAAAAATTCGCCCCCATTTGTCCTGATTTTGTCGTTGAACTCCGTTCGGCATCCGATTCACTCGCCAAATTACAAACCAAAATGGCCGAATACATCGAAAACGGTGCATCGCTAGGCTGGTTGCTCGATGTCAACGACAAAAAAAGTTTACATTTACCAACCTAATGCCCCGGTTCAAATTCTGAATAATCCAGGAGAAGTCTCAGGTGAGCCGTTGTTAGCAGGCTTTGTGTTGCAGATGAAGGGTATTTGGGGTTAAATCATTACTTGCCTCAGTTATTGTAAACTGGCAAGTTTATACAACATGTTGATAGAAAAGGTTTTTAACAAATAATCAGAACATCAAATGCCAGTTATTCCTTATTGTAGGAGCAGACAATGATTAAAATCACCCAGGTACACTATTTACAGGAAAAAGTTTTGCGGCTGTATTTTTCTGACCATTCGTATGGCGATTATGATTTACAACCCTTGATTGCCAAACAAACAGAATTGGTTTTACCTCTAGCGGATGAACAATACTTTAAACAATTTTTCTTGGAATTGGGCGCATTATGTTGGCGTAATGGTTTAGAGCTGAGTCCAGGCAATATCCATAAAAAATTGGCCGAACAGAATCAATTGCATTATGAAACTAAAGTGGCTTGAGTTTTCAATAACTTAAAACTGACTAAGCACAGCACAAATACATTATGCAAAGCATGAGCTTACATCTCAATGGCTCGTCATTTGCTTTTTTTAGCGAGACAATTAAAACATCCTTAGCGTTATCAAAATCTTTCTTTTTGCAAGCTCGCATCCACATCTTCGCGTTGTCCATCCCATTCATAATCGCTAGCTAAATTTTCTAAAGTCGCAGCAAGGTTAATATGTGTGTAGGACAACGCTTGCGCTTGTTGCCGGTAATAATCGGCAAGGCTGCGTTCTTGGCCGCCACCTTCATCGGGTAAACGCATGGTTACGCCCCGTTTGTTTCTTAAGCCGATTAAAAAGCCATACCGCATCCCTACCAATTCGTTACGGTCAAGATAATCACGAACAGGCTGGCAAGGCCAGATATTGTCCTGACCTTGAGGTGCGTAAGCCAAAATTTCACCTAGCGTTGAATCGCAGACCTCAAGTCGATCTTCTGCTCTACAAAGTTCACGCGTCCTGTCGATAAATTCAGTGAATATTTGTGGATCAATGCTTCCATCTGTTAGCAAGCCTGGCAATCGTTTGCATGCCCGAAGTACCTGCCATGCGGTTTCGGCTGTTGCTTTTTCGACTTCAGTAAGGGCGTGTTTATGTTCGTCACTAAGTGGTTTATACAAAATACAAAGCAACTGAGTAAATAGTGCCGGGTCAGACATTATTCCTTCATACAAGGTTTTAGCCTGCTGTTCATGACCATAGCCCAAAGCAGGGAAAAACGCGAACTCCAAACGCAATAGCTGAGCTTTGTTTATGATTGGTGAGGTTTGTAAATATTCTAAGGCTTCGCCAATACGATAAGAATCCAACAGCGGCCCATCGGATTCTTCACCGTGAAGGAATCGCTCTAACATTTCAGCAATTAAAGCCGCATCAGATTTATGAAAGTCAAATTGGCAAATTTGTAGAGCCGAACGAGGGCGATTAACTGCCAATAAGTGTTGCAAAACAAAATCTAAGGTATTTTCGTCACGCCCCCAATAAGTGGATGGAAAAGCTGACCAATAGGCATTGATAACTTCGTGACCATAATTTTCCACTGTTTTCCAAGCCTCAATACAAAGCGGGGCAAGCAACAAAAACTGTGCAATAGTATTTGCGTCCCAACCACTGATTTTTCCTAGATCAATAACAGAGGCGGTTATTGTTAATGCCTTAGAGCAATCAAAACGGTTAAGCAAGCCATTTACCGCTCGTGTGAATGGATTTTCAGCGGCAAAGTCGCCGCTTTTATCGAATATCCATTTGACCAGTTTATCTTCGGCAATATCCAATCCAGCCACAGTGACGCCAACCCAATAAGAATCGCCACATAATGCTGTAAACTTCTCAATTCCATCCAAGCCAAGTGCAAAGTGAATTTCTTTTATTGCATCGAAGCGCAATTGTGTAACAATTTCAGTCTGCTTATCTAAATTAAGCCCCTTTACTCTCTGATGGATATGAGGCCAAGCATGAGCAAACAACCAGCGATGGCGAATAAGCAAATCTCGTGGTTCCAGACATTGATAAAGTTGTTCTATAACGTTTAACTCTTTATCAAGAGTTTCTTCGTCTTTATCTGAGTAGTTTCGATCCCGATGTATTGAGCACCTTAAGGCGTTTCGGATAAGCTCTTTGTCTTCATCCGGGGCATCTTGATTGGCATAAGGCTTAAGTAGATCCAATGTTTTCTCAGTGTATTCCTCATCAAAAATCGATATTTTCTCTAATAAACAAACGATTCGTAGTGGCTGCATTGCAGCAAGTGTTAGCAAGCGATCTGCCGCTGCCACTTGCATTTTTTGATAATCCTCATGAGTGACGCCGCGCCCAAATCCAGCATCATCGTTACGCCATTTAGGGCGGCTCGCAGGCGTTGCAGTATCTGGATAAGTGTTAACTAGTGAATCCAACAAATTAAAAGCTATCTCCGGTTCCTTATTAATTAGCATGTCCAAGGTAGCAATACGCTGTTCGATTGAGGCGGCAGTTTGTGGTAACCAAGATCTGAACAAGCCTAGCAAGCTTTTCTTTGGTGAGTTGCCCCAATTACCTGGAATCGGCACATGCGCCAGTTTTGCCAAAATGAGGGCAACTCGTGGAAATTGTTTAGGTGACCAAGCCAAAGTTTCCAAAGCCCAAAGTAAACCAGCGTGCCAACAACACCCTGTAAAACTAGAACCGCCACTTTCAGTAATTAAACGGCTTACGGGTATATCCGGCTGCTGTAGGCTCCATTCTATTGCTTCAAGGAAGCAGGTTGGTGCAGCTTCTGCTAAGGATGGCAGCCAGGATGATAACGACAACCAGCGAACGCCATCTGCTTTGTACAATAATTCGCGTACTAGCTTGTTTATACGGCTTTCAATATGGGCATCTCTAAGCTTGGTTAATTGTGGGCCAGCAACTGCTAGCTTAATCAAGCTGTCGCATAGTGATTCCAGTAATAAACCGGAATGAGGACGCACTTTGTTATAAATTTGTGCGGCATAGCGTTGTTCATTGGGCAACTCCAGTTCTGGAGCGGGTGTAGCAAGTATTGGCAAGCTCAATTCAAAAAAGCGATTCAATTCATCACTGGTAATACGTTCAGCAAACAAATCTAACAACTCATGCGCCGATTTTGCTCGCCAAACGTCACCAATTTTTTAGCACCGGTGCATCGTCTAGTTGAGCAAGATAACGCAGATCCTTTTCCACTTCTTGGTAAGCGCGGTCTGCTAGCGAAGAAACAAAATCTTTATCTGCGGCTTGGCTATCCAACCACGAACCTAACAAGCAGACAGTCGCTAATGCGTTAGCTTGTGGCGTGTTCAACCAAGCAGGACAACGGATTGCCGCATTTTCTGCAAAACGTCGCCGATAAACTGACCAAGAACGGCCGGTGTTTAACGCTATCCGATGGGCTTCGCCTTCGTTAAACCCTAATGAAATGAGTGCTTTTTCAAATTGGTATATGTCTGGCCTTTCAACGTTTATTTCAATATTTTGGGTTTGGTTGGAACTCGGCGAATATCCACTGGGAATAATAACCGTCAAACCATTACGTTTTGACGGTGTTTTAGCGATTTCTGGTCTAGCGGCAATCGCTATTTTTAACGACGGGTGCTTATCGACAAAACGCCAACCTGCTGGATCAGTCACTACTAAACTGACTGCCGCCAAGTCGTCATGCCCATGCAGAACTGAGCATACAAAAGCGATTGCTTCTTCAGTGCTATCGGCTTTGATGTTCAACAAACTGGCTTGGTTGGAGGAAAAGTTGTTTTTTAGCTGCTTGAGTAATTGTTCTTGCGAAGCCTCACGGCTGGCATGAAAAGCATCAACCGTAATTTTGGGCGATGCTTGAACCGACCAAGATTGCCAATATTTGCTGATGCTTTCAACTTCCCAGCCCGTTATTTCCAGTTCTTCGGCAAATTGTAAGGCCACGGCAGGACATTGTTCCAGCCATTGTTCAAGATCGCCTGCATCAAAAGCACGGATTGCTCGCCACTCGCCTAATTCGAGTTTATGTTTAAGCCACTTGTTCTTTTGAGTCCATTTGCGAGCTGTCACACTTACTAGCGTAGACTGCTGGCGGGTTTTCTCAGGAGTTTGTTCAGTGCGTTTCAAACAATCCCGATTGGCTTTGTTGGTTGGTTTCGCTTCGCAGCTTAATTCCCAATAACTCTGCCCACTTGGAGTCCAGGCAGTGTCTTCCTCACAATACAACTCTCCATCCCAACCTGGTGAGCTGGTCGAGTCGCCTGCGGGAAAATCGCACTTGCTTGGTTTTGTCACTGCGTGAATTAGCAAACGGATTAATTTCGGTAAATAGTTTTGAGCTGCTTTGGTCGTTGCCCATGCTGCGATTTGTTTGCTGGTAAGATGGTAGAGGTTTGGCATTTCGGCTTTTGATATGGACGGAAGGGATGCTCGAATTTGTGCTAAGCACATGATAATGGATGCAAAAATATAACTAAAGTCTGAAGTCTTTTGCCAGCACCGGGAACACCACACTTCAATCTAAATCCCTAGGCGATGGAGTTTATCCAGCAAGATTTTCATAGCCATTTAACCTACCAAGCCAATCATCGCGCTCGGCAATCAGCGCAGCCATACCATCAAGCAAGGCTAGTTTTTCTCGTCGTATGACTTCGTTGCGTAAGTGTGCATATTTCAGCCGTAGGTAATAATCGTCATAACTATCTATAAAGCCCATTGCTTGATGCCACTGTCGGCTGGCTTCGTTGCAGATGTGGTAGCAGCTGGTGAGTTCTTTAATGCCTGCGGCATGGAGTTGGTTGCTGGCAAAGATAAGCATATTCGTTGCCAGTTTTTGCCGTTGGTGTTGGGGCGTGACGAAAAGCAAGTCTAAGTTTATTCCACTTTTATCGTCACAAATCAACAACAGACCAGCCAGTTCGCCGTTGTCAGGGGATAAGGCTAGCACTGAGGCCGGATGTGGCGTACCGCGCTGACCTTTAAAATAGTCATTGATGCGGGTTTCGGCAAATTCTGCCAGGTCGGATTCTTCCCAGTTACAAAATTCGACCGAATCATTGAATACGGTAAAAAATGCGTCAATTATTTCAGTTTTATTGGCGGCATCGACTTTTTTGCAGGCAATAAGGCGTGGTCACGGCTAGTGGTGTAAGCATTAGCCGAGTATTGATGTCGCATTCTCTAGGTGTGTAAACCGCTTTGCCATCCCAATATTCAACTTTGTAGCCGAAGGGCTGAGCTAGATTCATATACTCGTCTAGGGTCATCGGCACTTCTTTGCTTTTCATGGTCGGCGTATTTAAGCTGTACTTTGACTGTTAGGTTTTTGAAACCTTGTTTTGGAACATTCTTGTCTGTAAATATTGTCAATACCTTGAAGGCGAAACCAAGTTCCACTATGTATCACCTTACAGTCTGCCCTGACGGTCTCGGTAATGACTCGAGTAACAGCCTTGGAAAATGCCTCTCGCTGACTTTAAGGATCGGATAGGCACTAATTCTATATCACCTTATCCCGTTACCCACAGCCGATAAAGCTAAACAATCGCCTTATATATACTTTAAACGGTTAAGTTTTCGGTTATTACAGCTCGCTGTAGGGTACGCTACGCGTACCTTTTTATTTGATTTTATTACGATTTTTTAATGGTACGCACAGCTACCYCACTCAAAAAAACCGAAAAAAAAAAAAAAAAAAAAAATTTGACCGTTCAGAGTATACATCCTTGTAGGCTAGTTGGCAGCATCCCTACTGCC
>NZ_LAJX01000032.1 GCF_000963695.1 Methylocucumis oryzae | reverse complement strand
ATGCTGTCGGCAATACGCCGCTTGCGTCATTCCGCTGCTTTGCCAAGTGTTCAGGTGATGTATCCAATGCGCGGTTAAGGTCATGCATTATCCTCTTCAAAAATTTTGAGAATAACGGTTCTGAATTTATTAGAACAGGTGGTTTGGTTGAGCGCTTACGATGCGACCATATCATCGCCGGTTAAGCTAGGCATTAACTTACGCGCCGCTTGCAAGAAATTTTCTTTACGATATTTAGCGATTTCCAAGTGAGCTAATTTTCTAAAATTATTGGCATTACGCGCATACATTTTTAGTAGTTGCCATGATATATCCAGACTTTCGCCGACGCTTAAGCCTTCGGTGAGCTGATAATTTTCTCGACCAAACGCCGGAATAGCGGTTGGCCCAATATACACATCGTTATTAATTACTCGGGTTAAATGCACACCCAAGAACGGTAAGGAAATATCAGGCACAGGATAAATATTAGCGCGTACTTTGGGCGCCGCATCAGCGGTTAACTTCCAATAAATACCTTTAAACGGTACTAAGGCGTAATCCTCTGCTAAACCAAAATACTTAGCAATCGTATCGGCATAAGCACCGGCACAGTTAACTAAGAAACCATAAGAAAATGTGCCGTCAGTGGTCTGAATAGACTGGCTTTGCTGAGCGCCAACCACTCGGGTATTAAAGAAAAACTTAACCCCTTGCGCTAATAATTTATCTCGTAATCGGGTCACGACCGCTAAGCTATCAATAACCGCTGTGGTTGGACAATAAATCGCTGCTAATTCAGTAGCGGCATAAGGCTCTAATTCTCGTAACTGTTGATTATCAATACGCTCAGCAGGAATATGATTTTGCTGTGCGTTAGTTAATAATTTATCCACCACCGGTAATTGTTGCTCGGAAGTTGCTAAGATGACTTTACCACAGGCACGATAAGCTATTGCTTCAGCCTCAGCAAAAAGCCGCATTCGTTGTGCACCTTTAGCACAGACCTGCGCTTTTAGCGTATCGCTAGCGTAATAAATACCACAATGCATGACACCGCTATTGCGTCCGCTGGCATGTTTAGCGACATCGGACTCTTTGTCTAATAGTGCGATTTTACTAGATGGCTGCCGCTGAAGTATCTCATAAGCCACTGTCAACCCTACAATACCCGTACCAATGATAACGACATCAAACGTGTGACTATGCATAAAGCAAGGGTATGAATTAGACGTTGCCGTATTTTGAATTTTTAATCATGGTATAGCCTTTAATCAATTCGGCTAAGCCTTGAGACAAACTGACCGACGGTTGATAACCGGTCGCTTCAATTTTAACGTTTGATACGATATAGTTGCGTTGATCGGGATCTTTACCTACCGGCGCTTCCATAAAGACAAAACTCGGTATTAATGCTTGTATATGTTCGCATAATTCATACTTTGATACGTTAGCATCCGACAAACCAACGTTATAAATTTGCCCTTTCATCGTCTCAAAATGGTTAATGCCATGTTGAAACGCTTTAGATACATCGCGTACATGAATATAGTTGCGTTTAAAATGACTTTCAAACAACACTATAAAACGGTCGTACACCGCTCTATAAGCGAAATCATTGACGAGTAAATCAATACGCATACGCGGTGACATACCAAACACCGTCGCTAAACGGAAACTTATCGCGTTAGGATGTTGCATAAGCTCTTTTTCAATCGCGACCTTATCTATCGCATAGTTTGAAATGGGCCGTAACGGTGATTCTTCTGTACAAAAATTATTCTCATCCCCCGAACCATAGGCACTATTGGTTGTGGGCATTAAAACTCTCTGCTCTTTAGAAATATGTTTTAGCATCAACAGAATGGCATCATGATTAATCGATTGCGCACCGACAGGGTCTTGATTACATAAAGGCGCCCCCACATAAGCCGCAAGCGGAATAATAATGTCAGCCTTGCTCAACAAGGGTAGCAGGGTATCAGTGAGCCGAATATCGCCTTTAACAACATGAAAGTTAGGGTGGTAACAAACATGATTTAAGCTAGCCTGTTGATACATGAAATTGTCCAACACCGTCACTTGATGTCCCGCAGATAACAAATCAGGTACCATGGTCGAACCTAAATAACCCGCACCTCCGGTCACTAAAATATTAAATGCCACTCTGTGTCTCCTGTTTACTTTTAAAATACCGGACAAATCCTACGCCGCTTGTTTATTTTCTGTTAAATTTATGCCGATATTACTTCGGCGGCCCGAAAATAATCGTCAGGAATGCCTATATCGATGAATCGACCAGAACATTCCATACCATAAAACTGAACACCTTGCATCAGTAATTCGGGTAATAACTCATCTTCCAAAGAAAATTTAGCACCGATACGAAAACAGCTTTGGTTAAGCACAGACGGCTCTACAAGATAAACGCCACCATTAGCCAACCGGCCTGGCTCAGTATCATTAGATTTAAAGGCAGAGATAAGGCCATTTTCAGCGACCCTCATCCCCATATACCGACCATAATAGTCCGTGCGAAATAATGAAAAACGTCCAACTAGAATCATGGTTTTTATGAAAATCAGCCAGTTCGTCTAACGCTACAGAAAAAAAAGTATCCCCGTTCAATACTAATACTGTTTCATCAACTTCTTGTAACGCATAGAACAAGCCGCCACCTGTGCCTAGTGGTTCCGATTCAATAGCATAGTCTATTCGAGCATGACGATAATGTGCGCCAAAATGCGTCGTAATAATGTCAGATTGATAACCCACTGATAAGATAAAACGTGTCACGCCCTGAGCAAACCAATAATCCATTAAATGCTCCAGAAAAGGACGCCCCGACACACTCGCCATAGGTTTAGGCAACTCAGAAACAACACTACGCAATCGTGTGCCTAAACCACCCGCCAGGATAATAGCCGTATTGACCTTAGACACTATTTAACTGAATTTAAAATACGGCATAAGTCATCGATTTCCCAATCCTGAAGATCAGGGAAATTCCCGATATAAAAACCGTAAAAATGAACATGCTCAACGTTTGGAAACTGTAAGTAAAAATTTTCCGGCACAATACCTTGTAAATAGGGCTGCCTTAGTTGATTACCACCTCCGGCACTGCCGCGTCGAAATTCAACACCTGCTTCACGCATTGCTGCCATTAATCTGACGACAAACCCGTCATCCGGCTCATTGAGTATTAAATTAAAAGCATAATTACTAGAGCCTTCCAATTTAAAGTCAGTAAAGTATTTACTCGAATCAATTTGTTTTAAAAAACGCATTAAATTATCAGTGCGTCGTTGTACATTCGCATCAAGACGTTTTAACTGGCTACGCCCAAGAATGCCGCCTATTTCCGTGTTGCGCATGTTATAAGCGGGATAAGCAAAAATAAAGTCGGGATTTAAAGCTGGATAGGCTTGTTGATACGACTCGCGTAGCGATAAATCATTAGCCTCTCTTACCATTCCATGGGAGCGTAACATGCGAATTTGCTGATAAACTTCATCATCATCGGTACAAACCATGCCACCCTCTATCGTGCTCATATGATGGGCATAATAGAAAGAAAAATTAGAAATCCAACCGTAACTGCCTAAGCGTTTATTATTATGCGTTGCGCCGTGCGATTCACAAAACGTCTTCAATTAACGGAATATTGCGCTGTGCTAGCTCAGTGAGTAATTCATCAGTTAAACCATCAAAGCCCTGCACATGGGTTAAAAACACGGCTCGGGTCTTATCGGTTAATTGACTAATAATTTGCTGACTATCCATCGCTAATGTGCATGGGTCAATATCAACAAAAATAGGCGTAAAGCCATTTTGTATCACAGAAGCAATATCCGATACCCACGTAAGCGTAGGGACAATAACATCGCCACCTTCCGGATAGCGAATTTTTAATACAGCCATGGTTAATAAATTAGCTGACGCGCCAGAATTAACAAAAACACTGTATTTAACACCTAACCATTCAGACCATTCTTGCTCAAAGGCCCGCACATTGGCGCCATTTGTCAGCATGGGGTCATCTTGTTTTAAATGTGCTATAACGGCATCAAGATCTTCTCTTAAGATATTGTTGCGCATTAACGGAAATTTCATGAGTTCTCCAATGACTCTAATTGGTATTCAACAAAAGCGCTCTTTAAAGGCCAAGATTTGCTTAAGCACGACTTCAGGCCCAATACCTACGTGTTCATGCAGCTCCGTGCGTGAACCTAACTCAAAGCGATATTTCGGCTCTACGCCAATATTAAGCATTTTAGCCGCTATCCCTCGATGCGATAGCAAATCAAACATTAACGCATCTAACCCACCGCGTCCTTTAAATCCCTCTTCCAACGTTACAACGCCTGCATAATCCTTTAATACATTACACAAATCGTCGGCTGAAAATCTGGCTAAATCAAATAAATCAATCACACCGACGTCTAAGCCATATTCAGAAAGCAACCCCGCAACGGTAATTGCGGTATGCAGCATATAACCCGTGGCAACTAAAACCAGTTGCCCTGACTGTCGGTGACTATGAAAACCTTTGGCTAATTCTGGCGCGCCATCTGGGTAAATAACCGATAAGACTTGCGCATCTAACCGTAAATATTTAGGTCCTTGTTGATTCAAACAAGTACTTAACAAAGCAGCCGCTGTCACATGGTCAGAGGGCGATAAAACCTGAAAATTAGGTAATGCACGCATCAACGTAATATCTTCATAACATTGATGAGTAGGGCCTGAAACAACATAGCTATAACCAGCACCTACTCCGATTAAATTAACATTCATGGGGCGAACTTCTGATAATAGCGCTAAGCTAACACGAATTTGCTCATAGCAGCGCATGGTGATAAAAGGCGCAATGGCATAAGCAAAAACGGTATAGCCTTCGAGCGCCAGCCCAGCAGACACATTGATTAAATTTTGCTCAGCAATGCCCACATTAACGAAGCGCTCATTAAAATCCGCACGAATTTTTGTCAAGCACGGGTGAGCCAAAATCAGCAGACACAAAGAAAATTTGCTTATTATCAGACATGGCCCGCCAGATTTGCTCTAACAAAGCATCCCGCATCGCTATCGCTTTCATACTCATGCTTGCGGCTCCAATAACTTATCAATCAATTCTGGCTTAGGGTTCATGATATGGCATAACGGTGCATTTTCGAGCCCTGGCACGCTATGTCCTTTTAACGTTTTTGCAATCAACGCCTTGGGTTTGCCAGCCCGCGTATTTTTTTTGCTGGGCTAATAGGGCTTGAACCGCATAGACATCGTGACCGTCAACATCTAAACAATCCCAACCAAAAGCGGATAAACGTTGATTTAACTGCTGATGCGACACAATATCATCGGTATAACCCAACATACTGATGTGGTTATCATCGACAATCAAATGCAAGTTATCTAACCGATGATGCGAAGCAAACATCAGCGCTTCCCAATTCGCCCCTTCATGCAACTCTCCATCGCCCACCATCACAAAAACATTGCTATCACTGTTTTTACGCTTTAAGCCTAAAGCCATTCCGGTCGCGACGCCTAAACCATGACCTAAAGAGCCATTCACTGTTTCATAACCAGGAATCACAGGGTCAGGAATACCACCTAAAAAACTGCCTGATTCACAAACATGTTGTAATGCTTCAAGTGGAAAGAATCCTAAATCGGCTAAGATGGGATACATACAAATTGAGCCATGACCTTTGCTAATCACGCATCGGTCTCTATCATCTGCTAACGGGTTTTGCGGGTAAAACCGTAGAATGCCGCCATAATACAACGCGACGAATAATTCGATGGCAGACAAGGACGAGGCAACGCGTGTTTCTGGCGCACGCCTATGAATTGCCAAGGTTTCACGCCAAACCCAATGGCATTTGGCTAATAAATCAATAGCTGATTCTCTTGTATTCAAAATTTATAGCCCATTCGGTTGATATAACACCACTTTGCTACCTGAGTTATCGAAATTAAATGGTACATGTATTAAATAATTAAGCTTTTCCCGAATAGCATCATGGTCTTCTGGTCTAGCGAATAACAATAAAAAACCACCACCACCCGCGCCTAAAATTTTTCCGCCAATGGCACCAGCCTTTTTCGCGGCTTCATAAATTGCATCAATTTCTGGTGTGGATACGCGATCAGATAAACTACGCTTATAGCGCCAAGCCAAATCAAGCAACACACCAAAATCATCCAAAGATTGTTCGCCCTGCAATATCAGCAAGGCCTCATCAACCATTCCCCGCATACGCTTTAATTCTAGCTCGCGATGATGAAGATTATCGATTTTTGCTTTGGCAATCTCGGAAGCAATACGTGAAAAGCCGGTAAAGCACAACATTAAGTGGCTTTGTAATAATTTCACTCTATGAGCAGGAAGAATAATAGGGGTAAACGTCAAAAACGTCATTTCTATGAAATTCAATTAAATTAAAGCCGCCAAAAGCGGCAGAAACCTGGTCTTGAGAACCGACGTTTTTCACCAATTAATTGTTGCTCAATATGAATTGCATCACTGGCTAGCTGTTCTTTATTCGTCATTTGCCCGCGCAAGGCATATAAAGCGTGGACAAGCCCGACGGTAAACGAGGAGCTAGAACCTAAGCCTGAACGGGCCGGAAGATCGCCGTCGTGATGAATCTCAAGCCCTTCAGTAACATTTGCCCATTGTAAAACTGCTCGAACCGCAGGATGTTTAACCTCGGCTATTTCTTGAACATTTTCAATATGAGAATAAACAATACGATGTTTATGCTCAAAAAATGGCGGCAATTTCCTACAACTAATGTAACAGTATTTATCGATTGTCGTAGCGAGAACTGCACCACCGTGTTGTCTAAACCAAGGCGGATAATCGGTGCCGCCACCAAAAAAAGAGATTCTATAAGGTGTACGGGTAATAATCATTGAAACCTTTAGTCTCCGAGGATTTTGCGTTTTAGTTTAATCATATCCTCAATATTTTGCCTTTCTTGATGCCCAAAGCTATGCTCAACCAAATTAAGATACACAGGATTAGAAAAATATTTTTGCCAAGCAGAATCACGGAAACTCAATACTTGAACTGAACTTAAATATTTAGTCGGTAACGGTTGGCTTTCATAGAGTCAAAATGCGTGGCCTTCTTAAAAATCAGGAACTGCCAACCATTTTTCTTCGCCATGGAATAGATAGGACTACCCGGCACTGCTTGACAAGGATACAAATTAGCAGTTTCTGTATAGAGAGATTTTTGCATACTATGAAAAACTCTCTATTTCGATTGCACCGGTAGTGCTTATTTCATAATCTCTGCGAAAGAATCGACAAACAATTCAGCAAAATGTGGATAAAAGCCATTACAGAGGTAATCAAAATTATATTGCACATCTTCTGCTAATCCGTTTCGCGCTTGGCTCAATTCGGCTGGGCTAAGGGAGCCTAAGCGGTATAACTCGGTAATCAGCGCGAGTAAACGCATGCCAGGGTCTTTGATAGTGTCGTAGTGCTCATCAATAACTTTGTTAAATGTCCTAAAACCTAATGCTCTTAGGCGTTCTAGCGTTCCAGGGTCGCCAAGGACAACGAATGGATGAGACCAATAAAGGGGTTTGACCAGTTTTTCAGTAATAAATAATGACTCTCCACTGGTAAAGTAAGATTCACCGACGATACTCATAAACGTTTCGGAATACCATTTACCGTCGATAGAGCGAAATGCAAAGCTTTTGTTATCGGCGAATGAATCCGAGCCTGGAATAGTAATAGGAAACTGTTGTGTTAAACGATTAGCTATTTCAAGCCAGTTAACACCTGCTCTAAAATTTGGTGCCGCTTCAAGAAATTTAACAGCACTATTTAGTTCGTAGGCTAATAAATCCGTGTTACTGACTTGACTGACTTCATAGCCTCCGAGTAAAGAAAAAACAATTTGACTCTCTTTGAAATAATCCAATAGCGCTAAAATGACAACCATACGATGAAATTTTATTCTACGGATTAAATACAAAAATGGCTTCAAAGGCTGTTGCTGTTCGGCAATTCTTTTTTCTAAGCTGACATTGGCTGTGATGAGTTCTTGTATTGCAGGGTCGCTCTCTAGCTTTAAGGCGGTATATACCATGGCAAAGTCTAACGACCATATACGCATTGGCTCAGTAATACCTAGTTCAGAAACAACGGCCTCATGAAAACGCCGGTGCCGATAAATTGGAATCTGCAAGAATAATTCTAGCGGGAGGAATATTAAGATCGCGTAATGCCTGATATATTTCGATAATATCGTCCTTAGGTGGCTGTTCATTATCAGGTTTTACGAATAACGGCTCAATGGACACATCAATTATCAAATCTGCTTTGTGTTCCCTAAGTTCGGTTAAAATCGATGGAGGTATAAGATCCCAAATATAAACATCATATATCAAGCGAGTCGTAGGTTTAAAAGAAGGTAGCATTCGCCAATAAACGCCAAGTTTATAGATATATACTTTGCGTTTTTGTAACGAAGCAAGCTTATTTTTCTGTTCCTCACTCAGTATTTTATCGATAATTGTTAGTACTGGAGCACTCCATGATTTCTTTGAAATAAGTTCCATTTAAACCTCTCTTATTAAAATAGTGAATTTGCTTAAGCAGAAAATAAGCTCGAACTTAAGACAGGGCAATTTAAATTTATGTGCGTAAAGCCAAATCGCCATTTTGGAGTGGGCTGTCGACTTTATGTATATGCTATCCGCAAAAAATGCAGCATGTCATTTTAAGCGATTTTCCTCAAATTAAGGGCTGCCAATTTTTAGCGGATAATCTCTACAAAAAATTTGGGCTACACACTTTAGCAGGGACAGGATATTTAGGGTGACAGAAAACTGCTCCTCGGCAATAGCTCCTGCATTGCTCTACCTCCTGCGTCCTGCAGTCGTGCGTTTTCTGCATTCACCACATCCTTGTGGTTCCAGGTGTTGGCAGCAGGCATGCTGC
>NZ_LAJX01000319.1 GCF_000963695.1 Methylocucumis oryzae | reverse complement strand
AACCCTTGCACAACAAGATATACAACTCGTGCATAACATTCGCCAAGGCTTAGTTGAACAGCGAACCGCCTTGGTCAATCAACTTCGAGGGACATTGAGTGAGCGTGGCATCATCTTAGCTGAAGGAATTAAGCATGTGCGACAAGAGTTACCATTGATCTTAGAAAATGCCGAAAATGGTTTAACCATCTTAAGTCGGGAACTCATCGCGGAGCAATACCAAAACCAGTAGCCTAACACAACGTTTTCTCGACGTGCCGGGTATTGGCCCGATTACGGCGACGATGGTGGCGGCAGATTTAGGCGATACCGGTAAAGGCTATGCCAGTAGCCGTGATTACGCAGCCAGTTTAGGTCTTGTACCCAAGCAACATAGTAGCGGTGATAAAGCGGTTCTGTTGGGGATGAGTAAACGTGGCAATCGCTATCTGCGCACCTTATTAATTCATGGTGCGCGTGCGGTTCTCAAGAACTGCTCAGAAAAAACAGATAAGCTCAGTCTATGGTTGCAAGCCTTGATCGCACGGCGCGGCTTTAACAAAGCAGCCGTCGCGTTGGCCAATAAGAATGCGCGGATTCTCTGGGCAATGGCGGTCACCGGACAAAGCTATCAAGCGGCGAGCAGTTAAAACAAGAATACAGACCGGGTTATCCACAGGGGAGTATGGCAGATATTCCCTCTTACCGAATTGCGTAGGCACACACCTAAATTGATGACAACAACAGGTCAGACCGGCGCTTTCATAACCCGTTCGGCACAGTGGTTCTTTAGAAACCGATAGGATGGTTGAGGTGAAAGCAAGCGGATAGATTCATTAGGGTTTTGGGGTCTGAATACCTTATCAATAAAACCGGATATATGGCAGCAATCTTGATCTCTGTTTTTTTCATCATATTTGGGTTAGTTGTCTTGCAATAAACGAGGAGTCCATATATGTGCCGACAATAGGAGGCGCATCATTCGTGTTTGTGCACTCGACAGATGCGCTTCGTACCTCAGCACATCCTATATGGGTTTAGCGCATCTTATCGAGTTGATGAAAAAGAGTTAGGTATATCGGTTAGTACGAATCAAACCATTTTTGGCAGCGATGACGCAGATGCGATTGAAGGCGGAGCGCTTATTGATCATCTTTATGGCGACGAGAGTAATGACACCCTCACCGGCAACGGCGGTAATGATTATCTGGAAGGCGGTTTAGGCGATGATACTTACATTATCAATGAGGCTGATGGTGTCGATACGCTACTCGACATCGATGG
>NZ_LAJX01000318.1 GCF_000963695.1 Methylocucumis oryzae | reverse complement strand
CGGCGAATCCGTATATGGACTCCTCCCGTTTTGCAAGCATTTCTGACTTCTGGATAGGGGTACGACTGCACACGTATATCCGGCCTTTAATTTGAGCTATAGGCTCTGGCCATAATGGGCTATTCGCGCGTTTGCTCCGTGCGCCTTATCGTGCTCAAGGCACAGCGGATTCGTAAGGTTTTGCAAACGCCGGTTCGACCTGTTTTCCATTAGTCATGATTGCTTAGCAATCGTGGGTGAACGAGTCCTTTCTGTCAACCGGCTTGAGTTTGAAGGCTTGCCTTCGAACTCAAGCGGTTTGCCTTCAGGCTGGTAATCTGTTTTCTTCGTTAACAACGCCCAAACGATACGGGCATTTTTGTTGGCTAAAGCAACCGCTGCAATATTGTTGTTGCGTCTATCACATAAGCCTTGCAGCCAACGGCTGCGAGGATCATCTTTCTTGCTGGCCACTTTTAATACCGCTCGGGCACCATGAATCAGCAACGTGCGTAAATAAGCATCACCACGTTTGCTAATGCCTAGCAAACGGTCTTTGCCACCACTACTATTCTGTCTTGGCGTCAGCCCTAACCAAGCCGCCAGGTCCCGTCCGCGTTTAAATTGTTTGCCATCACCGATAGCGCAAACCAGTGCCGTCGCGGTAATCGCAACTATGGGGTCACAACTATGGGGTCAGGCCTTACATTTGACGTGACACCCTCGTTTTTTTGGCGATTTTGATGCAATTTGTAAGGCCTGCCCCCTCTCACCCTATCACCGTGATTCTTTTATTTCTTAAGGTTAATACTTCTAATCGGGAAATCTCTATAACATAGTGCATGTCCTGGATAAGCTACCCATTGAGTCAAATTGATAGCTCGAATAATGTCTAGCTCCCATCTAAAAAATACATGCTGCTTATTAATCCACTTGCGTAACACGTCCACTGAAAGACGCATATCATAATCATATTTACAAGCATCAGTTGACCTCAAATAGCGAAATTCTTGCAGACAAAAATACCTATCTACTACACCCTCTCCTAATTTACCCCCACTATAAAAAGTCAAGTATTTATTAGCCACATGTATACGAATAGCCGCCCCCATGAACATCCCATGCATTATTGCAGGCAATATATCTTGATCATCTGACGTCACGTTTTTGTGCCAGAAAAGCTTTTCATAAGGGCTGCTACTGTATCCTGGCTAATACGACTACTGTGTTTACCTTGAATTGTCACTCCTTCTCCACCTCGATATTCAACACGCCCATCTTTAAACACTTGGACTAAATACGACTTTTCACAATCGATTACCGAATAGCTAATAACTGGTGGATCGAGTAAACCGGCATATAGCGAGGGGGATAAACTCATAAAAGCCCATAAAACAAGCTTATAAACATCGATGCAATATATTCTTTTAACCATCATAATTCCTTAGTCCATCAAACGAGGTTTAATTAATGTAAATATAAGGATAAACCTCCCCGTTAACCCATTCACACTCACAGATTTTACGCGTTTTGTCCATATTCGTGAATAAAAAACGCCTAACTTAGCGGGTACATGTCGGTCAACTGTTGGCGAAACGTCCAAAAAAAAGATATATTGATAAAACCATCAAAATATGTTTTCCCTTTATAAACAAACAAATCTATTGGCGCAGCTAGTGGTGGAAAATGTGCTACGCTTGGCCATTCCAATATTTCTTTGTCGGCAAAAATATCATGCATTTTAGCTTCTTCTACTTGCCGTAATTGTTTGTCAACAATGAACAATCCATCGACTTCCATACGAACATTTGCAGAAACACTCACCAAACTAGTAGATTTAATAATGGTGTCAGTGATGTCTCCATCATTATCTAAATCTAATTTTGTTCGGTAGCGCTCCATAGGTATTTTCGTAAGCATACTAAGGCTTTCTCGCGAAAACGATTGCCCTAGTTCTTGAAAATTTTTGTCGCGTTTTATGGTTTTCATAATATTTTTTTATAGCGATCTTGGTCCCTATATCGCTGAAAACTTACTAACTTATTATAGATGCGCATTACTTCATCGTAAGCGCTCAACCAAACCACCTGTTCTAATAAGTTCAGAACCGTTATTCTCAAAATTTTTGAAGAGGATAATGCATGACCTTAACTGCGCATTGGATACATCACCTGAACACTTGGCAAAGCAGCGGAATGACGCAAGCGGCGTATTGCCG
>NZ_LAJX01000317.1 GCF_000963695.1 Methylocucumis oryzae | reverse complement strand
GTAGTTGAGCTTCCATTTTTTTCAAGCATGTCCCAAAACTCTTCCGCTGGAATTCCCGTGAAAGCACGGACTAATGCAGGATGTTTGCGTAACATCGACTCGGTGAACATCACTATCTCCAAATTTTTATTAGGATACTATTGCACCATACACCCATTTTGCTTATTGTGCATAAACTCTAATAAAACGCACTGCTCCAAAACACCTTAAACGAAACAACTATGGGGTCAAAACAACTATGGGGTCAGGCCTGAACAACTATGGGGTCAGGCCTTACATTTGACGTGACACCCTCGTTTTTTTGGCGATTTTGATGCAAATTGTAAGATCTGACCCCTATAAATGTAGGTAAGCATGATATTTCCCCCAAATTAAATGTGTGAACAGATCAGTTTTATTGCTTGTTTAGTAATTTGATAAACGCGTCTTTTGCCGCGTTTATCCTTTTCTTTTTCAGAAGTTTCTCCCACAATGACATAGATATGTGATTTCACCCGCGCTAAGAAAAAATGTTTTTCTTCTAACTCTAACTGTTCTCCAGTTGAAAAGTTAATGAATAAAGAACAAAGCGAATCAGCACCCGATCCACAGCTCCTTACAACTGAATCGGTGATTTTATCATCGTCAATATCCAATCCTTGATATGAGTCTCCGCCATCTTGCTCTCTATATTCAATATAAAAGTCTTTAGGCTCATGCCCATCATGCTGACGCTGTATTAGGCTTTTGCGAATATCATTGCAAACTTTAGATTGTTGATCCGCGTTTACAGTTAACGTAAACATGAAAGAAGCAGCAATTGCGTGACTAATAATGCGTACAGTTTGCAAAACGGGGTCATGCAAAACGGGGGCAGGCCTTACATTTGACATTATTTACCTCTCTTTTCCGTCTGTTTCACTGCCCGATACGCTGATTAGGATGCTGCCGACGTTAGGAGGCGTATCGTTCGCATCACTCGATACCTTTAATGTCGCAAATGTCGTATTTTTCATGACAACCCCAAGGCCGTAAGACGCAATAACCAAAGGGCATTGCGCTGTATCTTGTTTCCTAACCGATTACTCAAAATCCCCCCTCAATCCAACACAATAAAACGCACCACTCCAAAACACCTTAAACAATTAAAACCTCTAACACTACATAAGACGTATCAAACACTAAAGCCCGCAACAACGATAGAAAAAAATTATTAAAGACGTTAATGCGCCAAATTTTACTCATGACTGATGATATTTTTCTTATAAAAAACGTTCTATTTCACTATCATGAGTTGACTTATATAAAAACAAACATTAGATTTTATAAAAAACAACTTAGTTTTTATGGTTATTGTCTATAACTAACCCGATAAAAATATCGTTTAACTGATAACATCAGTATAGTTACTTTTTTGAGTTAAACTACCTATAGGCTTATCATCACCATCCAAGGTATCGTTACCCACCCGACCATCGACACTGTCTTGACCGTCAAAACCGTATAACTGATTAAAACCATCATTGCCCGTTATCTCGTTATCCAGCGCATTGCCTAATCCATCGGTATAAACAATCCAAGGGTCGTCGCTAAAATTGCCGGTTAAGATTAGATTCTCAACATCATCGGGTAAGCTAAAGGTTATCGCGGATTGCGCCGTAGAGTTGCCTTCATTAGCCAACTCTACGACGATGCTGTCAGCTGCATAAACGACGACATAGACATCATCACCTAACCCCAACGCCTGGTTATTACCGATATTCCCTGTTAACTCATTGGCAAACTCATTACCGGTTATGTCTGCGCCATTAGAACCGGTTAAGATTAACGCTTCCACATTGGCGGCCAGCGCAAAATTAACAAGGGATTAGCTTTATTACACCGTATTCAAGGTCTTGTTTATGCGAACTTACTGTAAGAAATCCGACTGGCGGTAAACAAAAGCATGGTGCATGCAGTGAACGACTTAAAGCGGAAATAGAAAATTTGAACGGCCGGCAAATGACTACAAAAAAATGGGTGAGCCTATTGGTGGAAGGAAAGAACGAGTAAGCGATATATAAAATTATTCTGACCCTAGTTATTAACTGCTTCTCAGCACATTCAATTCAATAGCTCACCTATAGAACAACGCTCGTGTCTGCTAAAATTTAAAACAAAACTTTTTATTCCGTAAAGCTATGACAAATGATGCGAACAACAAAAGTGTTAGTGTAATTGCCTTTGGCGCCTCAGCAGGTGGACTGCAATGCCTTCGTCCAATAATACGAGGACTCAAACCAAATGATCATGACGCCTATGTAGTCGCTGCTCATCTATCGCCTTCGCATATTAGCAATTTGACTGAAATACTGGCTGACCAAAGTGAAGTAAAAGTGGTTTCTGCAAGTAATGATCAAATTATCCAGCCAGGCTATGTCTACGTCTGTTCATCAGCAACGGATATTGTGATTGTCGCTGGACGGATTCAACTTCCTAAACCTTATCCCTCTGCACTGATTGCACCATCAATAGATAGACTTTTTTCATCAATTGCTCATCAATATGGACATAAAGCCACCGCTGTTGTTCTGTCTGGCTCTGGCCATGATGGTGTTCTTGGCGCCAAGGACATTAATGCATCAGGCGGAGTTGTTATTGTGCAGAATCCAGAAGAGGCCATACATCCGTCTATGCCTGAAACTAT
>NZ_LAJX01000316.1 GCF_000963695.1 Methylocucumis oryzae | reverse complement strand
AGGGATGGCGTGTAGTAGGGCAACGCAGGAGCAGTTGCCGAGGACGCCGTAAATACGTCCCTGTAGGCTTGGCGGCAGCATCCCTGCTGCCGACACCTGGAGCCACAAGGACGTGGTGAATGCAGAAAACGCAGGAGCAGTTTTCTGTCGCTCTAAACACCCTGCCCCATCTTTAGTATGTAGCCCCTATTACACTATAGCAACGAGCCTCAATTACTGCTAAAGTGAAACGGTTTAAGCTTACCCCACAGACCCTCATGTTAATAAATTACGCCGTCAAGCTATGCTTATTATTACTGACACTTAACGCCATCAACGTAAAAGCAGCCGATTTCGATAATTTAATCGTATTTGGCGATAGCTTATCCGACAACGGCAATGTTGCCAGTATCACGACCTATGATTTTCTCAACCATCCTCCTTATCAACAAGGCTTTAGTAATGGTCAACTGGCAGTAGAACGTTTGGCCACGTTATTAGGCTTGCCTCTTAAACCCGCATTTTTTTCACTGGGCAAATATTGGGCACTAATTTCGCTTTTGGTAGCGCCAAAGCCGGTGGCTATAGTTTTATTGATTTATCAGGGCAAGTCGATGCTTACTTACAAAGTCAAACCGGACAAGCGCCCGCCGGTAATTTATACCTAGTCTTTATAGGCGGAAATGATTTGCGCGCAATGCGTGATAGCGCTGATGCAACCACAAGTAACCAACTGAGCGAAAAAGCGCTAAGCGGCTTTGATAACAATTTACGCAAATTAATTACGGCTGGCGCACGCAAAATCCTTGTCATTAGCCCACCTGATATTAGTAAGCTACCAGAAACCCAAGCTTTAGCTGAGAATAATCCTGAGCTACTCAAGACCAGTGCACAACTATCTAAAGACTTCAATCGCCGGTTAAAACAGTTAGTAAGGCGCATAGAGCGCGATACTCATATCGATTTAGTGTTATTCGATTTGCCTGAATTTTTCAACACCATTCTGAACAACAGCACAGCATTCGGTTTTACCGATAAAAATCATGGCTGCTACGACTATACGTTACAAATGTTTAATACTGGTTGCACAGCGGGGTTAATTAATCAACATATTTTTTTAGACCAAATTCATCCCAGCGCACCGGTACATAAGCGCTTAGCCCGTGCTCTATCTGCTTTTATACCTACTCACTAAAGCCCGTAATAGTGACTGTGCCTGCCCTACCCTTTTCTTACCAGATACGTCGCAGTGCTCGTGCAACGCGAGTTCGTATTGTAGTGACGCTTAACAAAATTGAAGTCGTCGCGCCGCTTGCAGTCACCGAGCAACATCTACATAAATTCGTATCTGATAAACAACAATGGATTTTAGCGTCGCAGAGCAAGTTGCTAAGCAAAGCACCCATACAGACCGCTGCTCCTATTCGCTATAGCGCCAACAGCTTAATTCCGTATCAAGGCCAGTCCTACCCTTTAGTGCTTAGCAAAACCCAACAAAAACAGGTCAAGATTCAATTTGATAATGGTTTTATCGTGCAACACCCTGACTCGCTCGATGACGAGCAAAGCCATAATGCCATTAAAAACGCGCTTATTGCATGGCTAAAGCAACAAGCAAAAGCACAAGTACACTATTATGTTTCTCGCCACACGGCCACCTACCAGCTAAAACCACGCTCGATTATTATCAGAAAGCAAAAAAGCCGCTGGGGCAGTTGCGGTATTCATAACGATATTAATATTAACTGGCTGCTCATCATGGCCCCGCCTGAAGTCTTAGAATATGTCGTAGTACACGAGCTATGCCACATCAAAGAAAGAAACCACTCGCCCGCTTTTTGGCGCTTAGTCGCACAACACTTACCTAACTACGAACAGCAACGCGCCTGGTTAAAACAACATGGCTTAGCGTTAATGCACAGCATTTGAGAGACTTTTTTAAATTCTTGTTAACAATTTGTTAATAATTACCCATCTACAATAGTCGCAGCTCAAGCTTAACGCTTGAGAGATGTACTAATTAACCCTAATCAGGAGTCAACATGCCTATTCATACCCCCTTTTGTAAAAAAAAATTACTTGTCAGCGCTATAAGCCTGTTATCACTAACAGCGTCATTTACGTTAGCCCACGCCGATTCTAATAAACTACGTTGGGATGGTAACAAACATTTTTATCAACGTTTCGAGCGTGATTACACTTACGACCAAGCAAAAACCTACTGCGAAAATCAAAGCGCACATCTAGCCACCATTACCTCAGAACAAGAAAATTTATTTATAACCAATATCTTACTCGATGGCACTGGCTATTATGTTTATTACTATTTAGGTGGTTCCGACGCGACAACTGAAGGCGTATGGCAATGGCAAACCGAAGAGCCTTGGACGTATAACTACTGGAGCTCAAGCGAGCCATCCAATAAAGAAGATGAAGACTACTTAGCGATTAATGAAAATCCTACTGGCGGAAAATGGTTTGACGTTAAAAGCTCTTCGTCTAGCGTAGTGGGTTTTATCTGCGAATGGAGTGAAAGCGCGTATGTAGGCTCGGCTATCATACCCGATATCAATAATAACGGCGGGCATGAAATCGCAGCTCTTTATGTCGATTTCAGAACCGGTAAACATGTTGTCAAAATCAAAGACAGTATTACTAAAGACGTCATTAGCGTATTGGATTTTGCCACTAACTTTAGAGCACCTGCAGGTCTCGCAAGCATCGCTGACATGAATGGTAATGGCATAGCAGAAATCGCGGTGTTATATACCGACACGCAAAATAATGTGCCGAAAGTCATGATTAAAGATGCGCTGAGCAATAAAAAGCCATTGAAGAACTTTAGTGTATTAGGCCCTGACTTCACGCCAAAAAGTATCAGTTCCGCACCGGATTTAAACAACAATGGCAGCAGCGAACTCAGTATCTTAGGAATTGACAATAGCTCTAGCAAAGCCAAAGTCGAAACTCGCGATAGCCAAGGCGACTTAATCGAAAAAATTTTCTACTAATTGCAAAACTGGGAGTGTTTTAGCAACACTCCCTCGCCCTCAACCATGCCTCGCCAATGCCCAGGCAACATGCTCTCGTACTAATTCAGAGCCATCATTTATTCTAGCCAATAATGCTGAGCGAACTGACTCTGAACTCGGCGCATTACCCAAAGCGACAGCAATATTTCTCAACCAACGTTGATAACCTATACGACGTATCGCTGAACCTTCAGTTTTAGCTAAAAAGTCGCTTCATCCCATTGGAATACAGCGATTAACTGCTCGGTATTCAAACCATGCCTAGGTTTAAAATCTATCTCGTCCGTTAAACGCGCAAACCGATTCCACGGACACACCAACTGACAATCATCGCAACCATAAATACGGTTACCTAATAACGGTCTTAATGGCTCAGGGATAACACCATGATGCTCAATAGTAAGATAAGACACGCATCGCCTAGCATCCACTTGATAAGGAGCGACAATGGCTTGGGTTGGGCAAATATCCAAACACGCCCGACACGCGCCACAATGCTCAGTAGCCGGTTCATCAATCGGTAACGGCAAAAAACGTATAAATCTCGCCTAAGAAAAACCAAGAACCCGAGCGCCGGTTAATTAGATTACTATGTTTACCTATCCAACCTAAACCGGCTTTTTCAGCTAAGGCTTTTTCCAGCACGGGCGCGCTATCGACAAATGCCCGCATCGTATCGTTAGACGATAGTTTTAGCTCCTCATTAATGCGATTGATTAACTGCTGTAAACGTTTACGCAATAACTTGTGATAATCGCGCCCTAAGGCATAACGAGAAACATAAGCCGCATCAGCTTGTTGCAACACTTTATCAATTTCGCTCATGGGTTCTGGCAAATAATCCATACGCACTGAAATCACACGTAGCGTTCCTGGCATTAATTGCTCAGGTCGGCTACGTTTAACGCCATGACGCTGCATATAGTCCATCTCACCTTGATAGCCCTTAGCTAGCCAAGCTATTAAATAGGTTTCAGCGGTGGTTAAATCAGTATCGGTAATACCAACCTGCTGAAACCCAAGTTCGCGTCCCCATTGTTTAATCTTAATGGCAACATTCGCCATATCGTGATTTGCTAGCGTCAATGTCATTACTTGTGAAACTGCTACGGTTAAATAGCAAAAGTATAACCGAATTGACGCAGCGCTACAGAATAGAGCTCGCTAGCTTACGCCGCTACCGCTATAGGCAATAATTGTGGCGTAATCTCGGCTAACCAGAGTTTTAATCGCTCCTCGGTTAAATGTGGCTGAGTACGTTGATCTAATGCCAAACCAACAAATTTATCATCTATGACCGCATGAGAATGGTTGAACATGTAGCCTTCGGTGCTCCATTGCCCAATGACTTCAGCACCATAACCTAAAAATCGGCGATATAACTGCATCATTGAGCTGTTAAAGCGATCCGAATAACGCTCTTGATTACCTAAGCCAAAAATCGCCACGCGCTTACCAGCAAAATCAGCACCGTCTAATAAGGGCATAAATTCCGCCCAATTCGCTTCGACACAACCTGTTGCTAATCCTGGTAAATCCCCTTTACCATAACTGGGCGTACCTAAAATAAGCCCTTGATACTGCAATAATTCGCTAACACTAGCGCGATTAATATTTTTGGGCTTATCCGCCAGTCCCTCGCCTAACATGTTATAAATTTTTCTTCGCGATTAAGCGGGTACTGCCTGTATCTGTACCAAAGAAAATACCGATTTTATTCATAATTCACCTCTTTATAGGGTTTGATAACATTCTATTTTCAAGAAACAAGCAAATTTCAAACCATAATACTTACACATAAAATATATTACATATCAATATATTACATAATAACTGTAGACTTTAAGACAGCCAATAACGAGTCTGTCATCGTTTTTGTTAAAAACACGACATTGCCGTAGACTTACTGAGTCTAGGCAACAAGACAGGATAGATTTTTTAGAAAGAGTGAATATTGCACTGGCGATAACGATGCTATGAGTTAATCTGTGCTCGAAGGAATAGGCTACACACTTTAGCAGGGACAGGGTATTCAGAGTGCTGCCGCCAAGCCTACAGGGATGTATTCACGGCGTCACGCACTCTGAATACCCAGTCCCGCCTTAAGTTGATAGCCAAGGAATACGAGTGTGCTGCCAAACCTGCTTATCTCATGCCACTCTTCGGATAACGGCTTGTTAATCACAAGCGCTTACTACTTTCATATCGAGGTACATTTATGACACGCTTACCCTTTCATCGCAAAGCCTTAGTTTTAGCACTGTCACTAGCGACAAGCTATAGTTATGCCACCACGATTAATGTTAATACCAGCTGTATATTGATTAACGCGATAAACAACGCCAACACCGATACTGACACCGATGGCGACGGTGGCTGCGCAAGTGGCAATGGCGCTGATGTGATTAACTTAGCGCCTAAGAAAAATTATGTACTAACAACGGTAAATAACCATACCTTTGGCCCTAATGGCTTGCCATCTATTACCAGTGAAATCACTATTAACGGTAATCAGGCTACGATAAGACGCTCACAAGCAGACGAAACTCCGCATTTTCGTTTATTTCATATCGCATCCAGCGGTCAACTAACCTTGAATAAGTTAAAAATCAGCGGCGGACATATTGCATCTAATTATCAATATGGCAGTGGTATACGCAACTCCGGGCAATTAACGCTTAACAACAGCACGATTACTGGTAACACGCTATTAGGCACCGGCTCGAGTGGTAGTGGCATCGCTAGTTTATACGGCAGCCATCTGACGTTAAACAATAGCACGATTAGCAATAATACCGGCGAACGCGGTGGTGGACTTCTTAATTTACCCGGTGCGGTCACCGAAATTAATCAATCAACAATTTCAGCTAACCGCGCCTTAAATGGTGGCGTAGGCGGTATAAACAACGCTGGCACACTCGTGATGCGAAACAGCACCGTGTCTGGCAACCGTAATATAGAAAACTGGGGCACGGGCGGAATTGGCAATAGCGGTTCATTAACGCTTGAACATTGCACCTTATCCAATAACTTTACAGGCTACGGTAATGTGGCCGGTATTAATAACTCAGGCCAATTAACCTTAACGAATAGCATTATCGCCAACAGTAATGGTGGTTCAGATTGTTATTCGCATAGAAACTATGGCACATTAACAATGACCGGCAATAGCCTCATCGAAGACGGTACCTGTAATGCCACGCACATAGGCGATCCAAAACTCGCACCATTGCTTGATAATGGTGGTGCAACGCTGACCCATGCCTTTCCAGCAACCAGCCTCGCTAAAGATTTAGTTACTAGTGCATGCTTATCAACAGACCAACGGAGTGTCACTAGACCGCAGCCTGCTAGCCAGCAATGTGATGCCGGAGCGTATGAGCGTATTGCCACTGTACCTAATGCTATCAAAACTTTAGTGACTTTTTATGACCAGCAACTCGATAACGGTGGCCTAACCTATGTCAATAGCAACACATTAGCGGTTCATAAATCGGTGGCTTTACGCAATCAATTCATTACCGCCGGTCAATATCGCGCGCAAAACCAAAACCAGCAAGCCTGCCAGCAATTGACCAAAGCATTAACGCGAATTGATACCACCGGTACGCCTGCATCTGACGATTATGTGACAGGCAATCAAGCCAGCACCTTAACGACGCAAATCACAACGCTGCGTACCACATGGAACTGCGGGAGTTAAAACACTAGGATAAAAGCCAAGACTCTATGCAAAGTCTTGGCTTTTTTCTGCTTAAAGCGATGGCTACCAACTTAAGACGGGACAATACCAAGCCGGGACAGGGTGTTTAGAGCGCGGGTGTCGGCAGCAGGGATGCTGCCGCCAAGCCTACAGGGATGTATTTACGGCATCCTCGGCAACTGCTCCTACGTTGCTAAGCCACAGGGATGTGGTGAATGCAGAAAAACGCAGGAG
>NZ_LAJX01000315.1 GCF_000963695.1 Methylocucumis oryzae | reverse complement strand
ATACGCCGCTTGCGTCATTCCGCTGCTTTGCCAAGTGTTCAGGTGGTGTATCCAATGCGCGGTTAAGGTCATGCATTATCCTCTTCAAAAATTTTGAGAATAACGGTTCTGAACTTATTAGAACAGGTGGTTTGGTTGAGCGCTTACGCAAAATTCGCTCAAGACCAGCCTACATACTCGCCAAATGCGTGAACTAAGGGCAGCAATGGCTCAGCAACAGCTAAGTCTACGAAAAATCACCGGAATACATTGCGAATAGTGGTAAGGGTAAATCGCCTATAAAAGTTACACGATAACCGGCTAACCATGCCGATTTTTTACGCCCATTTATTATGGGTGTTTTTTCCAAAACTGCTTATTATGTGCTTATTAAAAATTTTTCAGGCATAAAAAAAAGGACTTAGATTTGCATCTAAGTCCTTGTATTTTTGGAGCTGGTGAAAGGATTCGAACCATCGACCGGCTGATTACAAATCAGCTGCTCTACCAACTGAGCTACACCAGCAAAGAAGCGTTATTATATAAAAAATTTTATTGTTGTCTAGTTTTTTTGATTTCTTCTAGCAATTCGCTCGTCATAACCACTTATACGAATTTTGGGCAAAGCAACTTGAGTCGGATACTAAACAAAGTATGAAAAATAACTATCCGCTTTGTTTTGCGCGAACTATCAATATCTTAAGGAGGTAACACAATACCTTGAGGTGGTGCGTTGGTTAGGCGTTGTTTCCATTGTTGCACTAAGGCTGAATTATCATGTTGCCAAGGATGAAATCCTGGTAAGTAATAGCGAAAATATGGCAGCATAATATAGGGAACAATACCAGGCTTGATAAATAAGTAGCGTATCCAACCTGTACCAAACGTTTTGGTAGGTGTTGTGGTCTCGATTTTTGCGCGCTTTTTTCTTTTAAACAATAGCTTAGGGTTTGTGGTAAATACCAATAACATGCTTAATACAATCGCTAATAACATACACACGCTAACCAGCAGCATAGTCAAACAACGTTCGATATAGCCAAAAAAACCGCCATGCATGGTTTGGTAAACATCAAAACACACAGCCTTATGTTCAGTTTCTTCTACTGCGTGCCATAACCACAGTTCGGCGTATACCGGATGCGCTAGCCGTCTAAAGGCTTGACTGTTGAGTAATTGGTCGGCGAATAGTGCGGTGAAATGTTCTAACGCACACGAAATCGCTAAGAGCGTTCGGGTTGGATATAAATGCCTTGATGTGTCTAAAAACAGTTTGGCAACGTTTTCAATCACAAACATTTTTTTGTTTTGTGCTTTTAATATTTGATTGCACAAATGATGTTGCTTGCTATGCATGGCTTCTTGCGCAATAAAGCCTGCTACTTGTTCCCGTAACACAGGCTCGGTGATTTTGTCTTTGTATTGTTTTACGGCATCGATAAAAAACTGTTCGCCTATCGGAAACATGATTGAGATAGCATTACAGAAATTAAATATTGCCGGATTGCCGTTATACCATTGATAAGGCAAATCAGTGGAAAAACCAAAATCAACTTTTCGGCCTTTAATCGTAATACAATCGGGTTTACTAACCATTGATGCAAAACCTCATAGAGTAAAATCGTGCAACATATACCATTGCTCTGTGTGCGCTTTCAACCACTTTTCTAACTGCTGCTCTAGCACGTAAAAACTTTGTTGAAAAGCTTCAGCGCCGGGTTCAGGTTTAAGGGGTTGGCCTAACGTGATGGTAAAACGCGAACCGGGTTCGCGCAATGGCCAGATAGGGATAATCGTGGCTTGATAGCGTTGAGCTAAGCGTAATGCAAAGCTAAGATTGCTACTGTGTAATGCCGATACACGCCCAAAAGCAGGAACTTTTTAATTGCTGTTTTTTTACTTCATCAATCGCTAGCCATAACGCGCCTTGCCCAGCTAACTGTTTACACATTTTCCGCATCGCCTCAGAGCCTGAGGGAATGAGTTTTATCACGCCACCCATGCGTTCACGGGCCGAATCAGCAATACGGCTAGCAAAACGGTTGCGCACGGGGTGGTAAAGCCCCATGACATCAAAGCCGTAACCAATCACGTAATTGCCGCATAACTCCCAATTACCGGTATGGGCAAATACAAAAATCATCGGTTGTTTTTGCGCAATAAACGGCGCTAATACCTGCTCGTTAATTATGGTGACACGGTTAGCGGCGAAGAGTTTATCCAATAACGAATATTCTGCCATGTGGCAACCGATATGCTGCCACATCTGTGTTAGCATTTCGGTACGCTCAGCCTGTGTTAACTCAGGGCGTAATAGCGCTAAATTGTGTTCTGCGCGCTGATGCTCTTTAGTAAAACGGTATTTAGCCGCTAAAGGCCCTAAAAACCGGCCAATAGCGGCATTCGCAGCTATGGGTATCACTCTTAGTGAATAGTGACAGATATAATCGAGCGCCCCCCAAAACGGGTCGCTAAGCCAATAACGCCATTGTCGCTTACGCCACGTTTTATCGGTTAACCCGCGCAAGTTAAATTGAGTCATCGCGGGTAAATTTGCATAGGTAAATTATCCTTAGGCCTTAACGTCAACCGGCATTCATGACTGACCTCTACGCCATCGGGTACGCGTAGCGTAAAGTGCTTAGCTAAAATCGCTAAACACAGCGTTGTTTCGACTAAGCCGAAATATTTGCCAATACAGACTCTAGGGCCAATACTAAAAGGGATATACGTGTAACGATCCGGTTTTTCTGCGGCTTCATCTAAAAACCGTTCGGGAATAAAATGGTCAGGTTGTTGCCAATATTGTTTATGTCTATGTAACAACCAAGGCACGACTAACACAATAGAGCCTGCTGGAACATGACGCCCGCGTATCGTGTCATCGGCAATCGCTTCGCGCGATAAAATCGGCACCGGCGGGTATAAGCGCATGGTTTCTTCGATAATGGCGCGGGTATAACTGAGTTTGGCAACATCAGCAAAGGTCGCATGACCGCTAGCCAACACAGTATCTACTTCGTCGTGTAAGCGCTGTTCGACCTCTGGGCATTGCGAAATTAAATACCAAGCCCAGGCTAACGTGTTAGCGGTTGTTTCGTGACCGGCCATGAATAACACGATAAGTTCGTTGCGTATTTGTTCGCGGGTTAACGTGGTCGGGGTTACCGTAGCGCTTTGTAGCTTTAAAAATTGTGCTAACAAGGTATCGTTTAAGCCTGCTTGCTCCGCTTTAGCAATGACATTATCGACAATCGCATGAATCGCTTTAGCGGCTTTGCTGGCTTTGTTATTGCCTAAACCCGGTATCCAACTCGGCAAGCCAAAAAAGGTGTTAATATCCATTTGCTCAATC
>NZ_LAJX01000314.1 GCF_000963695.1 Methylocucumis oryzae | reverse complement strand
CTAAACAGTTATGACGGGACAGGGCGTTTAGAAAGACAGAAAACTGCTCCTGCGTTTTCTGCATTCACCACATCCTTGTGGCTCCAGGTGTCGGCAGCAGGGATGCTGCCGCCAAGCCTACAGGGACGTATTTACGGCGTCCTGCGTTCTGAATGACCTATCCCGTCTTAAATATTTCATAGCCTCAAGATTTCACATCATAAACCGGAAACCCCACATGGATATTATTTTTTTAAACAATTTAAAATTCGACATTATTATCGGCATCTTTGACTGGGAACGGGAAAATAAGCAAACCATTATTTTAGATATTGAAATGGCTTCAGACATCACACTGGCCGCCAAATATGACGATATTCAACATGCTTTAGACTATAAAGCGGTTTATGACCGGATTAAAGGTTTTGTCGAAAACAGCCAATGTTACCTCGTTGAAACGCTAGTTACAGAAATTGCCGCGATTATTCAAAATGAATTCCGGGTCGCCTGGTTAAAAATCAAACTTAATAAACAAGGCATCTTAGGCCCAGGCACCGATGTAGGCGTTATCATAGAACGTGGAGTAAAGCCTGCGTGACCACCGACGTTTACGTTAGCTTAGGCAGCAATATTAATAAAGACCACAATATCGCGTCGGGTCTTAAGGCGTTAACGTCTCATTTTGGCTTATTAACGACATCTAGTGTTTATGAATCCGAAGCCATAGGCTTTACCGGTGCGCCGTTTTACAATCTCGTCGCCTGCTTTAACACTAATCATGATGCACACACCGTTGCCAAACAATTAAGACAAATCGAGTTTGATCACGGCCGTTCCAGTAACAGCCAAAAATTTTCATCACGAACCCTAGACCTAGACCTGATTTTATTTGGCGATTTAATCCTCACAGAAGGCGCATTACAATTGCCGCGCCCTGACATAGAACGCTATGCTTTTGTTTTAATGCCGTTAGCAGAAATCGCACCCAATCTAACCCATCCCGTGTTATTACGCACTTATCAAGAGCTTTGGCAAATCATGCAAAGCTCGTTAACCAGCTTGCCCATTCGACACCCCAATCTTGCCAATACCTAAAATTGGGCTATAGTAGCCAAACTTAACCCAGGAGGCTGCTGATGAACCAAGCACCGTTTAAAACCATCGCCATTATTGGCGGTGGCGTGGCGGGTATGTCCTGCGCGTTATGGTTAAAACATCTTGGCTTTACGCCTATTATTATCGAACAAAACACACACCTAGGCGGACAACTTTTCCATCTGGATAGAATTAACCGGTGGGTACTTGGTATGCCCAACCAAACCAGCCGTGAGCTGGCTGAGCGTTACGAACAACACATCAATTTGGAAAACATTGCCACTCAAACAGCGACCAAACTGATAGACATAACCCCGTACGCAACTCACTTAAATCTTACTCTCAAGCAAAACGGCCAAAAAAATATACTTACTGTCAACGCTATGGTCATAGCGACAGGCGTTACCAACGTAGGCGCAGAAATTTTTACCGCCCTGCCCGGCTTTGAAACGGCGCTTGCAGCAACACTCATCTCTTTTTTCCCGCTCGACCATTTAACCTTTTTAAACCAAGCGCCCCATAAAGTTATCGCGGTTGTTGGTGGTGGTGATAATGCCCATTACACAGCACTAGACTTAGCTGCTGCTGGCGCTAAAGTCATAATGCTTATGCGTGGCTCAGCCAAAGCCAAGCCTTATTTAAGACAACAACTACGCGCTTGGCTAGATAAGGGCATGGTCGTTGAACACACCGACACGACAATTCACTCGTTTCATCTTCTTGCAAACAAGCTCGAACTACAATTAAGCAATGGTCAACAACAATTAGTCGATAAGCTATTTGTCAGAGCCGGATTTAAACCCAACACAGAGTTTTTACTAAACCAACCTACTCTATCAAGCATCGTATCGAACTCTGGCTACATCAACACCGACGCGGGTAAATGTACAACACTGCCTACTATCTATGCGGTAGGCGATGTCACTAGCCCTAGCCATCAATCTGTCGTTCATGCCTTAGCCGATGGCGCGCTGGCAGCACAAACAATTAGCGAACGGATAAGCAACAATGGGATTAAGCACTTATAGCAAAACACACCATCATTCAAACATCATGGTCTGGGTGGTGGACAGTGATTATACGGGTGAACTCTACGCTCGAATTGGACTTGCAGACAGATTAGGCTTTGGTTATAGCATCATTCCCAAACCCAACGGCAATACGCAACATTACCTAACAGCATTAAAAGAAAAATATCAACAAAGTAATACCAACAACTCGCCGCTATTAATCGTCATTAGCGGCACCGGTGAAGAAACCACAGACGTGATAGCTGATTTACGCACTCTATTTAACAATCGGCTTTTTAATATCTACTTAGCCTCTATACTGCCCGACCAACAACACCCGCGCTTGCTTGAATACGATTTAATCGTGTCTCCACAATTATCCGGGGAAAAAATTATATCCACGATAGGCGTTAGCCACGGCTTAACCCAAACCCACTTAACTCAAGCCCGTCAGCAACATGTCGATTTTTTCCTGCCACTGCAAAAACCTATTATCGCAGTACTTCTAGGCGGTAACACACGTTATTGCAATGGTTTTACTACCACACATGCGCAATGTTTAGCCGGTAAGATTAATAGCATCAATCAAGCCTTAAACGGCAGCATCGTCATCACCAACAGCGACGCACACCCAATGACGCACTATCCGTATTATTAAGCGAATTAACAAGCCAGTATCATTTTTTTGACTGGCGCAAAACCGAGCACAGTCTTTATCACGCCATGCTAGCCTACGCCGATGTACTCATCGTTACAGGCGATTCATTGTCCATGTGCTCAGAAGCCGCCTAC
>NZ_LAJX01000313.1 GCF_000963695.1 Methylocucumis oryzae | reverse complement strand
TTTTGCAACTCGCTGTAGGGTACGCTACGCGTACCTTTTTTATTGATTTTATTACGATTTTTTTTAGTGGTACGCACAGCGTACCCTACTCAAAAAACCGAAAATTTGAACGTTCAGGTATATCTCAAAACCGAATGTGACCGTTTGAGGTATATAAACGCTCATCACTGCAGCGTTAATCAACATTGGTTAGATACCTATCATATTGACGGTTTTCGCTATGATTGTGTGCCTAATTACTGGGATGGTGCGCTTGGCGTCGGCTATGCGAATCTGGTTTATAGCACGTATCAATACGTCAAAACCTCACTAGCCTCGCTAGCACGATTTAACGGTGCTGAGGGACTACGTTTAATTCAAATCGCTGAACAATTAGAAGCGCCAGAACAAATCTTAGCCCAAAGTTATAGCAACGCAACCTGGCAAAACGCCACCTTTGCCGCCGCAGGTGCTTGCGCGCACGGCGCTGCTGGTGCCATTGAAAATCTTGGCTTACGCTTAGGCGCCACAGGATACACCGAGCAAACTAATGATAACGGCGACCTCATCGCCAAAGCACCATTGCAATATATCGAAAACCACGACCATAGCCGTTTTTTATGTGAATTTGGCCTAAGACAGCGCGACCAAGAGAGTTTATTTGCCGAAGGCAAGCGCGACAATTGGTTTAAGATACAACCTTATCTCATAGGATTATTAGCCGCTAAAGGCATACCTATGCTTTGGCAAGGCCAAGAGTTTGGTGAAAATTATTTCTTACCTGAAAATGGGCTGGGGCGCGTGCAATTACTACGCCCGTTACGCTGGGATTATTTTTACGACCCGATAGGCAAAAGTTTAACAGGTTTAACACGCAAATTAATTAAACTTCGCAACAGCTGCCCAGAATGGCGCAATGGTCAGCATTACTTTTATAACGATTACCAACATTACCAAGCGCGAGGCATATTATTATTTTCCCGCTACACCAATACTTCGCTAAGCTTAATCGCGATAAACTTTACCAGCAGTGATCAAACCATACCGTTCCGAATCGAACGCGGCGGCAGTTACCAAGAGCAACTGCATGGGCAAGATAATTTCTCCGCCAGCGCAAATCAAGAACACTGGCTTACCATACCCTCTAACTACGGCAGAATTTGGCGTTTAGCTTAGGCGCTAAAACTTAGCAACGCTTGTAGGAGATACGTCACCTCCATTAAGTTAACTAATATAATCAATAACTTGAGCGTTTTGTTTTGTGAAATAGCCTTCCGATCGGGTCGGGGTGACGAGATTTCGCCCCCCCATCCCACAGCACCGGACATGCGGTTTTTCGCATCCGGCGGTTGAACCCAGCGACTTATCTTGTCGCAAAATCTGACGGAATCGATAACCCCCTGCGTTTCAACTCTGATTATTCAACGCGTAGTGCATTACCAGATACTTGGCCGCACACCATGCACCCGCCGAGTAATCCGTTTTGCGTACTTGCCAAGCTAAGGCTTTGAGTCGATTAAACGCATTTACTCTACCTCGCTTATTATGCCAGCCTTGCCAGAAGTATTTGCGCATGTGACGCCGAACCCATTCTTAGATACTGAAGTATGCCTGCCACCCGCGTATGTACTGCTGCCATTGCAGGATGCTGCCCCCTATGTACCGGCAATGAAAATCAAAGCCATAATTATCATCTCAGCGCTACAATAACACCGGTACTCGCTTCGTTAACTAACTATTTATTGACAGAGCCTGGGTTATATTTATTCGAAATTAGATAACTAGCGGTATTAACGCTATTCATTCTTAGAAAAACGCAATAAGATATTGATTTTAACTAAAAGCTACGATGAATACGCAAACAATACCTTTTTCTGGTTTAACACCCGATACGATTTTAGCTGCGGTCGATAGCGTTGGCTTGCTTAGTGATGGCCGCTTGCTGGCATTAAATAGTTATGAAAATCGAGTTTATCAAGTCGGCATTGAAAACGCTGCGCCAATCATCGTTAAGTTTTATCGCCCGGAGCGCTGGAGCGATGCAGCGATTTTAGAAGAACATGCTTTTCTGGCTGAATTAGCGGACAGTGAATTACCCATTACACCGGCGTTGTCATTCGATGGTCATACACTGTTTTATTGCGCGGGATTTCGCTTTGCTCTTTTTCCCAAGCAAAAGTGGACGCGTACCAGAAATTCAAGACTACGAAACCTTTGAATGGTTAGGGCGACTGATAGGACGCTTACATGCTGTCGGTGCATTACGCGCTTATCAAGCACGCCCAACCTTATCTATTGAAAACTTCGGTGTCGAACCTAGCACTTATTTACTAGAACATAATATTATTCCACCGGAACTCGTAGACGCCTATCAAACCACCGTCAATCAAGCGCTGGCACAAATACAGCGCTGTTATCAGCAAGCTGGCGATAGTCAATACTTACGCTTACACGGCGATTGTTATCCTGGCAATATGTTATGGCATGATGATGGCCCGCATTTTGTCGATTTTGACGATAGCCGTATGGGGCCTGCAGTACAAGACTTATGGCTTATCTTAAATGGCAGCCGACAAGAGCGGCTATTACAGCTAGATGCCTTACTACAAGGCTATACGACATTTTACGATTTCGATCATCGAGAACTGTATTTAATAGAGGCGCTACGCACGTTAAGACTTATCCATTATTCAGCCTGGCTAGCTCGACGTTGGAATGACCCTGCCTTTCCTAACGCATTTCCGTGGTTTAATACCCTAGATTACTGGCAAAAACGAATCGAGGAGTTAGCGGAACAAATTGAACTCATGCAAGAGCAGCCATTAATGACCATGATAGTGCCGTAACCGAGCATGTTTAAATATACTCTGAACAGTTATAAAGGTGCGCACAGCGCACCCTACCTACTAAAACCGAATGTGACCGCTTGGAGTATACTTAGTGAAGTTTTTTGTTGGCGTCTAAACATGTTCCAGACGCCAACATTTAGCACTCAACACTGTCGATCTGCCCGCCTTATTTTGCCAACTATTTCATTTCAGCTAGCTGAGGTTCAGCTAAACCATGCTAAGTTGTGTGCGTTTGTCTTAATCGACTTCTTTCAACCTAACAGAGAATGCTTATGAACATTAAACGCTATGCTCACTGTTTGTTACTCATCTTATTGACCGCACTCACTTTACCGTTACGCGCCGAAGTCATGCCACCGATTGTCGGCGGCCAGGTTGCTAAAGCAGGCGACTGGCCTTGGATGGTCGCCCTAGTCACTAAAGGTTTGGATAACTATAGCGGTCAGTTTTGTGGCGGCAGCTTAATTAAAACTAATTGGGTCATCACCGCCGCACATTGCCTCATTGGCGAAAGCACCAGCACTTTTCAAGTATTAACTGGTGTCACTGATTTAAAAAACGACACCGGTAAACGCTATTCTGTTAAACGTATCATTCGTCATCCAAGTTACAATAAACGCACTGAAAATAACGACTTAGCGTTAATACAATTAACCACAAAAGTTACCAATACCGATACCTTGCCATTAATCATTGATAATCCCAACTTGACTGGCATAGACGCAACTATTATCGGCTGGGGCGCATTATCCGAACGCGACTCTGACAATGGCGACTACCCAGAACAATTATACGAAGCCACGCTACCAATAGTCAGTAACACCGCATGCAAAGCCAGCTATGGCGCTAGATGGATTACTGACAATATGTTATGTGCAGGCTATAAAGCTGGCGGCGTCGATTCATGCCAAGGCGACAGTGGCGGCCCTCTCATTATCGACCAAGGCGGTAAATGGCGTTTAGCGGGCGTTACCAGCAACGGTAATGGCTGCGCTAGACCACGCTATTACGGCATTTACACCCGTGTTTCGCGTTATAAACTATTCATTAACCAATATTTAAACACTAACTTTGCTGCACAAGCTGACCTTAATAGCGATGGTGTTGTCAACGAAACCGACAAAAGCGTAAAAGCCAAAGCAAGCGCCGATGCGTTTAATCAATGGGACCAACAATGTTGGCGGCAAAAACAAAGCTGTGCTGACGTAAACCATGATGGCGTAGTGTCTAGCGCTGATTTTTCTAGTGAAAAAAGCCGTTTTGCTAATGACTTTAAAAACTGGTTAGACATTTATTGGCAACCAGAAGTGAATAATCCATAAGGCTTATCTATCACCTTCATACAAAGCCTGGCGTTTTTTAACACGCCAGGTTTTCAGCCAGCTCCCCTCGCGCTAAATTATAACTCTCACTTTAACGAGTTTTATGCCTTTATCAGGCATTGCAGGCTACAATAGCCAGCCCATTCAACGTAGACTTAGAAGCTATGGCGGAAAGAAAAAACTCCAGCGTCCGATACGGCGCCAAGAAAAGCCCCAAAAAAAATACCCGAAAAAATCGCTCTCGCTTAGTTTTTTGGCTAGGCAGTGCTTTTATGCTCAGCCTAGTCGCATGTGGCGCTATTTTATCGGGTTATATCCTGTATTTAGATCATGGTATTCGCACGCAATTTGAAGGCAAGCGTTGGGCGATACCCGCTCATGTCTATGCCAACCCGGTCGAGCTATACGCAGGACACACGATTAGCGCCGCTAAATTTGAAGGCTTATTACAACAACTGCATTATCG
>NZ_LAJX01000312.1 GCF_000963695.1 Methylocucumis oryzae | reverse complement strand
CTATAATGTAACTTGGAATAGCAATCGCCGATAAAATACCAATCATTGAAACGGTAACCAACAGTTCTGTTAAGGTAAAACCTTGTTGCGCTTTGTTCATAATCGCTAAGTTTTAGTTTCTAACTAATCGAACAGCAAAGTTGCTTGTGCGTAACGAATAGTTCAGGTAACCATCGTAGAAATCGCCATACCAAGCGAATGCGGGATTTGTTAAAAAAAGGTGTCGAAGCCCAATATCTTTCTGACGGAGTACCCGGAAAGACGGCTAAATCAATTGCTGGATCAGGATTTCTGGCAATGTCAGAAATGCTGGCTAACTCTTTAATGTTTGGTAAACGCCAGGCTTTTGATGAAGCGCTTGCTTCGGTAACTGCGCGTGTTAATGCAGATTCATAATTATAAAATTGTAGAGTACCGGTACAAGTAGCTCCATTCCACGTTAAGCCCTCGCTGCAACGGCGCCAAATTAAACGCGTCTTGTTGTCGGTTACTTCTTGTCCATCACTTGATGCGGTAAAGCGGGTTGCTGGCACATAAGGTGTGCCACGTACTAAGCGAACAGCATATTGACGAAATCTATCGCTATTGCTAACCCTGCCATCACTGAAGTTTACAAACCAGGCATAATCAGCGTTATCGGTGTTGGGTGATGAAGACCAATATTGAGTACCGAGGCTATTAGGCAAAAATACACTGTCAATCATTGGGGTTGGATAAGCAACACTATAATTGAGCAAGCTTTGTAACTCATGTGCCTTAGGCAAACGCCAGTCGGTTGCGCCACATAGCCCTTGCGCGTTGACTTGTTGGACGAAAACGTTAGCATCTGTTGAAATTCCAGAAGCGGTGGTGTAATTAGTGTAAACTTTTTTGCTTGTCTCGTAGGCCAGCATCCGCTGTTTTTACTTCCCACACTAAACCCGTGCCATTGTCTTTAATACAAGACCATACCTTAGCCGTTTTGGGTAATTCTTTACCCGCGCTGTCAATTTTTGTAAAGTTGAAGCCTTTAAAACCATCTGCGTCGCTATTGATAATGCCATTTGCATCACTGCCAATCATGCCGTCTTGTTTGGTGCTTAGGTTTTTAGCCGCAGTATCGTCACAATTAATTAAGATATTGCTGGCTGTTTGGTAGCATTGGGTTTTTAAAATACCCGTATCATTAAGAAGAGGCTGAGGAATAATTGCTAAAGATTTACTGCTACTTAAAATATCGCCGTTTTCGTTTAATGCGGCAATCTTAAAATAATAAGTCGTACCATCTGTCAATTTAGTGGCTGTATATTTATTCGCTTTCGACAAAATCGATACACCATTAGTATAGCTTGTGCAAACAGACATATCTTTTATTGGCTGGTTTGCATAGCATAACTGATAATTTGCTGTATTCGCTGTCGTAGACCATTTTAACGAAACTTGTCCACTAATCGGATAAGCAGATAATTTGGTAGCCGCATTGGCGTTTTCAGTAATAGGCACTAACAGACATGCGAATAAAATAATATTTGAAATTTCAGTGGGTTTGGTTAAGTTCACGCTATATTCCCCTTAAATAATATAAGTAATAGATTTAGAACAGCTTGTGAGACTAGGCTCATTGTTGGATAAGCTCATGCCAGCTGGTTCGGCCTAGATTTTTAGGGCCAAGATCTATGCTTAAACCTGTAACAACACCGCCTGCTAGAGATTGAACAGCTAGACCAACATTACTGGATGCATCTAAGTTGCTAAGATTTTGATTTTGAATTATTGTGGAACCACCAACAGCTGCTCCAATCTGTAGTCCTCCTTTTTGTTGATCGTCCTTATTGATACTTCCGCTTGCATTGGTGTCATAAATAGCGTGGGTAGTCACTTGTCCGCCACTCTCGTAGTTAAGAGACATCAGCCAGCCTGTACCTCCCGCATCACATACTTCAGTCGAGGGAACTAAGGTATTAAAAAATATGATGCCATTGATTAGCTTAGGTACTGCAATCGCCCTTTCTTTAACAGTTGGTAAATCTAAAAACCAACCCATGTGGGTGGGTGTGCATGAACCCGTGCAATCAGCGTTTGAACCACCAGATGATGGTCGCCAGTTAATTTGCTTTTGGCTAATGGTTCTATATGTTCCGCCACTAGTGGTTTCAGTATCGGTAACTGTTTGTTCTAATAGACTAGATGAGCGGTTACCGACTGTAACGTTGGCTTTGTTTCTATCCCAAATACCATAAAATGTTTGCGTAGATGTGTTAGTGTTATCGGACGTTTCTAAGTATTTTCCGGTTCCAAACAATACGAGTTGTCCTCCTACAGGATGGCTCGTGATTTCAGGCGGTGTGGTGATAGGCTGTATATTGCCGCCACTGTCTTTTGCGATAAACAAAGGATTACCCGATAATCCAACTTTCCACGTGGCCGGCGAACTCGTTACCGAGGCTGTCGCCTGATCAGTTTCGTCATCATAATTTGGACCGACTAAAAATTTCCACATATTGCCTTTTAAATCGCCAGCATACACAGTATCTACAATACCATCACCGTCCGAATCAAAGGGTATTGGCGTTGATAAGCCATTATCTTGGCTAACAGGAGCATCAGCAACAATCTTTATGTAGTCTGATGATGCCCAAGTACCATCGATACCATCTTCGATGAAGACAATGTATAACACTGCTTTTCCTAAGCTACTGTTATAGCCATTGCCTAAGATTGCCGCCCATTTACCATTAGCCATTCTGACGATTTGTTTAGCATCGTTGGTTAATAAATCGACAGGTGGTAGATTAAATGCATAACCCATATCAGCTTCATTAAATTCCCAAAGCAATGTGTTTGCTGGGCTAGCGCCGCTTTCAGAAAATGTAGCTGGGTCGGTTACATCTAAAGCGAAATAGCCCTTACCGCCGCTATTCATGCCAGAAATTAATACCGTGCGCCAATCGTTTGTTGCTGAAGAATCAAGATCGACGTCAGCAGACATCGGTGAACCATCGACAAAATAGCGGTGGTTTTTGTTGTAAGTCTGAGAGCTTAAACGCGGTAAATTTTTATAAACTTCTGTTGGGACATAGGCAAGCTTTTCTTTGCCAGCATCTGCTGTAGGAACGCCAATTTCGTCATTACTAAAATCTAGCTGAGCATTAAAGCCATGCAACATACCATCGTTTGCTCCTGCGTATACCATCGGGGTGCGGTCTTTATGAAGCAGTCTAAATGCATTATAGCCAGCATAGCTAGCGTCCGAGTACCCTGCTGATGGCGGCCCGATATACCATGGATTCGAGTTAACCGTATCACCTAAGATGCTAGAGTTCCGCTTGCGAAATCTCGTCACAGTACTGACCCCACAACTCATCGTTTGACTGCTTGAGCCCTCGTTGCTGGTATCGCCGCGCAAATAGGCGACTCGTTCCTCACCGCAATCGTCGACAGTAGCATTTTCGTTTTGATTCAGCAAAGCTTGCTGGCTAGTGGTTAAATTACCGTAGTCGAATGCGACGCCATCACCGGTAGCACCTTTTGTTAGGATAACTCGAGAACTTAACGAATTGATGAGTTCTCCAGCATCCCATTCTTCATCGAATGTAATTAAAGGTGTCGTGTTAATCTTATAGGAGATTAATTGACCGCTCCAATCCGCACTGGAGAATTTCGCTTGGTAAATGCGACTTTTTACTTTTAAGTTAGTTGAGTTAGTTGCGACCGAAGATGAGGATGCATCGGGTTGTGAAGCACGATCAAACACATTGCTCAACGCTTTTATTAAGTTAGCAGGGTTGCGAATATTAAAATAATTATCGGGTTGGCCGTCAGCACCTGCAGCACCCGTTAAGTTGTTTTGGGTATCCCATTCTGATACTAGGTCAGGCTGAGGTGTGCCCGATGTTGGATTCGATTCAATAAAACCGCCGTATTTTGCCGCATACCATAGCGGGTTTTCTAACAGCTTAGCAGTCGAGGAGCCTTGGTTATAAGTGCTGCTGTTAGCTGCTGTGACACCGGATGGGCGTGTGCTACCGACGTTAAAGTTACTACCGCCTGGACGCAGAATTGGATAATAAGGACCGTCAGCTGTGGTGCCCGTTAACGTGTAGCCGAACGTTAATGCGTGACCCGCTTGGGCTTGCATGGCGCAAGTAGCGATAACGATTTGACTAGAGCTTATACCTGTCCAGGGACCAATGGTCGCATACGCTGAGGATGTATCAGGACAAAGCATTTTAAATGTGCTACACGCGGAGCCTACGCAATAACCTAGTCGTTGCATAACATCCATATCATAATCATTACCCCAGGTTGAGTCTTCCCAAGCGATAGTAAAGCATTGGGAGGTCGTGCCATTGCCACTACAGGTTTTTGATTTTGCTGAAGTATCTGTACCTACATCCGACATGGCAACATTATCATTAACAAACAAGTTAGTCAAAGAGCAGTTACGCCAACCTGTAGCTGTTGATGTCCAAGCAGGAGCACTGCCTGTGCTGTTGGCCTGACAAGAAGGTAGAAAAGTGATGCTGCCGCTAGCGCCTACGGGTATGCTAAAGCTTGGTAACGACTCGGCAAGTTGCACAGCGTAAGTAGTAATGGGCTGTCTTAATGCCCAATCTTTATTGATACCCGTTGCCCCCCAGCGATCATTGCGTTTAGAAGCATAGTTTGGTCTTAAATCTATCGATTTGGTAGCATACGCAAGGCCTGCAATATTGTATCCACCTTCTATGCCGGGTACTTCAGGACAAATACCGCGAGCAGTAGCTAAGTTAGTGATTGTTTTAGCTGTGCATTGTTTATTAGCGGTGCTGCCATTATCGCCTATCAAATAGGATTGGCCGTTTATATTTTCGTAATCAGCGCCGCCGATGGTATTGGTGAGTGAGATAGCGTTGATAGCTGTACTTCCACCCGTTGGCGTAAAACTTGCCAATTCAGTGGTTGGTTGATCAGTATCAAATGAGTTTAACCCTGTTGATAACACGATAATATTGCACAAGGCACACCATTCATTAGAGGGCAGTGGGTCGTTCCAGGTGAGTTGTGGCAGTGAAGCTAAATAGGTTGAGTCGTCGGTATTAAACGTGCTAGTTACACCTACGCCAGCAAAATAGCGTAAGCTTTCAAGGTATAGTTCGCTGAGCGGGTTACCCCAATCAACGCATTGTCCATTACTAAATGTCAGAATACCAGGGCTGTTACAACTGTATTGATGGCTGGCATTACCGCCACTACTGTTATATCTAAATCCGGCGATGCGTAGGCGGTTTAAGGTATTGATGATACCTGCTTGTGAGCTGCCTTGATTAATAAAAGCACCTGTACAGACATCGATTTCATCACTAGAATTGTTATTGCCGCAAATACTGCTACTAGTGACATCATAATTGTTGTTATTGGCGATAAAGCCAACGTTTTTTCTTAAGACGCCACCCGATTTATTCTTTGAATAACTACCGGTCATTAAACCAAAGCGAACACGTTTATCGACGTTGACATCGCCGTATTGCTGAAGTAAGCCAATAGGTTTAATGGTTTGAACGCCTGTCGTCGGATGGGTATAGATTTTACAATTTGATTCTAGGCCTATAGTTGAATCACAGACTTTTACCCGTGCGACATAATCACCAATAACACTGCTTGGTCGGGTGCCTGATCCGGTAGCACATTGAGTTACTTCTGATGAGTCCCATTGTGGCCACGAACCTGCGGCGACTCTAATCAGTGGGTTAGGAATAGTGAAAGCAGACGTGCCAGTCGAATTAGTGTTGGTAGAATTAGAAACGTTACAAAATGACAATGATGTGTTAGAACCCACAATGCTTGAAGGTACATAATAGTTTAGAGTGGCTGAACTGCCAGGATTATAGACTTTAACGAATGCATGAATATCGACGGGTAAAAAATGTCTTTCGAGTACCGTCACACCAGCTGCGCCTGTGGTATCAGTGGAGCGGTAGCCGCCGTAAAAAGTTTTTCTAACTACATCCATGCGCGTCATGCTAGCCCAATTTAAAAAATTTCCGCTCCACTTAGTGCCGTCACATTGATGAGTTCCCGTGCTGACGGGACCAGTTGGATTAAACTGACTGCTAGAGTAATCATAGCATTTATTAGCATCAAAATAGCCGTAATACTCTATGGTGTCAGTGTAGGTAATGTCTAGGTTTCCATCGCCGTTAATGTCTGAATAGTCAGTATAGGCTTTTATCGACAGTTGATGATCGCGCGATGAGACAATCATGACTCTCGGCTCTGTAGATGAAATATATAACGGTGTTTGAGAAAACGTTAATGCTAATACTGGCGTTGATAAGCTATAGCCGAGTAAAGCGAGTAAACCAAGTTTCGCGTATTTCATGAGCAGTCTCGTTACTTAGCATTGAGAATGGTTTGGGATTTTAAACACTGAGTGTAGCCAAACGACTGTGGCTGGGTTTAGGCCCTGAGCCTTTACGGTTATTCGATAATAATAGAAAGGAATTTTATTTCCAGCGGTTTGTGTTGGAGATTGATAAGCTTCAATTAAATACCTAGGCTGGGCTGATACTTGCGGTAACGGTCTTGCGCCAGTAAATGTGCCGTAAACGACACTTGGAGGACCGTTAAAAGGGTCTGCTATTGCCGGTAGGCAAACGACAGCGATGTTTGCGTTAGGGGGAGGCGTTGGGCAAAAACCATTGGTTAGCGCGGTTCTGACATCTGGGGAATAGCCTCCATTGTTGGTACATAAACCATCGTCGGAAGTTTGTGCGGTTGTAAAACCACAGTCAGGTGCAAAACCACTACTTTTACAAAAACGATGATTGGGATTCATCTGGTTTGTTATGTCTTGCTCGGCATCCCGAATGCCGGCTTCAGCTGCTTGTAGTGCGATATTATAATCACGCATATTACCTGCCATTTTTTTCTTCTAGGGCAGAAAATTGACTGCTTGTTATGCCGACTAGTGTTAATACGGTTAGTAGCACTAAGCTAACAACCATAACAGCGCCGCGTTGTTCCTGTAACCTATATCTAGGATTTATACTGTTTTGTTTTGTTATAGTCGCCATCGTCATAACCTAGGGCAATCAGCTGTTATTAGTCGGGAGTCGGTTACGCAAGTAAAGCACTGATGAGAAAACGCGCCTTAATCTCCTATCGTTCGGTGTTATCGTAACACCATTCACCGTGTAAGGAGTTGGTTGCTGAGCGACTTGGTCAGAGCTACTTAATACCAAGCTAATTTTCACACTAACAATATTTCTTGCATTTAAGCCAATTTCATCCGCGTTAACATAAAAAATTTGGCGCTATGTCCGCATCGGTGTTGATGCCATATAAAATTTGCATATCTTCAATCCCTTCTATGAGTTCTTGTACCGAAACTCCTAGTCCAGGACGCACATTGTCAAATCTAAATAAGGCTGGGCGATTATTTGCGCCTATGCCGATATAATAACTATTTATAAAATAAGGAAAAATTTCAGAGCCAGCATTTGCCCCTGTGCCATAAGTATTTAATAATCTAGCATGGGTTATATTGGTCGCGTTGTTGTTAGTTGCCAAAAAAATATCGGCTCTTGAGTTATCAGTAATAAATACCGCATCGCCCGCAGTAATATTGCAATTATTAGCAGCATTGGCAGAAATCGGAATAGGAGAACTTGGGTTAGTCATACCGGGTGGTTGTAATTTACCGCCGCAGGGCCTGGCAAACATAACGGTAATAACATCGGTATCGGGAACTACAGCTGCTTGCTGGGCTGCTGTCCAATAGTTGGGTTGTCCTGAGTCTACACCAGAGACTATGGAATCGAGACTTGGACTGATAGGCAGGGCATCGACTATATTTGTATTTGTTCTAAAAGAAAAGTCTCCATGGAATCCTGCCATACGAATGTCCCTAGCAAGAATATTCATCGCAGCACGGCCGTTTTCTTGTAGCTCAGATAAGTTGTTTTGCATTAGGCTAGTTTGTTTATTACTTAAATAAACTTCGAGTACGCCACCGATTAAAAATGTGCCTAATACCATAGCCACTAAGATTTCAACTAGGGTTAAACCGTTTTGGTTAAAAAAGCGCATATTAGTCGTTTTCATAATAGCTGTGCATTGATTTGGAAAGAGGCATCGTGGTCATCTATATCGCCGTTGCGGTCTTCATCCCAGTTGATGGTAATAACGTAGCCATTACCAGCATCATTGGCAATAATTGTGGCACAGCTTCCATTTATTACATCATTAGCGCAGCCTGGCAAGGTAACGCGAATTTGGTTAAACCAATCGTATAAG
>NZ_LAJX01000311.1 GCF_000963695.1 Methylocucumis oryzae | reverse complement strand
CCGTAAATACATCCCTGTAGGCTTGGTGGCAGCATCCCTGCTGCCAACACCTGCACCCTAAATACCCTGTCCCTACTAAAGTGAGTAGCCTATAAATTCATATTACTTATAGGGATTAACAATGTTGGACGCCATCAAAGCTTATAACGAGGCTGTGTTAGATACAGATAGAGCGCGAGCGTTTCAAGTTGTCATGGATGCTATTGATAGAGGCGTCAGTCCTGAAGACATTGTGTTTAATGTCGTTATCCCAGCGTTAGATTTAATGGTTAAAGCGATAGACCAAGGATTTGACACCAATCTGGCCCAACATTTTATGACTTCTCAAATTGCGGCGGATGTTACTGAAAAAATGCTGCAATTATTCAAAACACCACCAGAAATTGTTGGTCGAGTCGTTATTGGCACCGCTGCCGGTGACTTACACACCTTAGGCAAAAGAATCGTTATTGGTTGCTTAAAAGCTCAAATGATTGACGTCATTGATTTAGGCGTCAATGTTTCGGCAGAAAAGTTTGTTGCAGAAGCCGTTAGCAAAGAAGCGCAAGTGATTGGTGTTTCAGCGATGATGGTACATACGGCGCGCAGTGAAAAAGGTGCGATTAAGGTTAGGAAATTGCTACATGAACAAGGCTTAGAAAGCAAAATTAAGCTTGTCGTAGGTGGTGCGCCGTTTCGCTATGATACGGAATTATATTCGTTAGTTGGGGCTGATGCGTGGGCAGAGAATGGCGTATCAGCATTAAAAGTATTCATGGATTGTATTAACGAGGTAAAACAACAATGACCACCAGTATGGAAAGATTAGCCGCAGCGGCTAATGGCCATATCATCGACCATATTCCGGTTTTTTGTAATCTTCTCGACCAAGGTGCCCGCGAGTTAGGCATGTCGATTGAACAGTATTTTTCTAATGGCGAATATGTCGCTACCGCTCAACTCAAAATGTTAGAAAAATTTGGTCATGATAATGTATGGAGCTTATTTTACGTGGGTAGAGAAGCGGAATTATTAGGCTGTAACAAGATTTGTTATGCTGATGATGGCCCACCTAATGTCGAAGATTTTATTATTCAATCCTATGACGATATTGCAAAGCTTGATATTCCAGCCGACATCGCAAGCCAGCCTAAGTTTGCAGAAATAGCTAAGTGTTTAGCCATATTAAAGCGAGAAGTCGGCGGTAAAGTGCCTATTTGCGCTTATGTAACAGCCTCTATGTCATTGCCAGCTATTTTGATGGGGATGGAAAAGTGGATGGAATTGTTGATGTTAGGCCCTGCCGACGTGCGTGATTTGCTGTTAGAAAAATGCTCGACTTTTTTTAGACGTGAATTAGCGGCTTATCGTAATGCTGGCGCGGATATTATTATCTATGCCGACCCGTATGGTTCTACCGATATTATTCCAATGAAATTATTTCAGAACTTATCGCTAACTTGGATGCAGCGCGACTTAGCAGGGCTTGATTTAACAGGACTCGTCTATTATGTCGGCGCAGCTCGACTTAATAGTGTATTGGAATTGGTTATTCAGCGCTTAGGTTTTCAAACTTATTATCCAAGCCCTTTAGAAGAGGTGACGGACTCTATGCAGATTATTAATGGGCGAGGTTTATGTGCCGGCGTCATTAATGATATTCGGCTATTAGATTGGACGCCTGAGCAAGTGCGCATGGAAGTGCAGCGCATTGTTACATCAGGCTTAAGCAAAGGTAATAAGTTTTTTTTCGGTACGGTTCTGATGCCTTATGGCATTCCTGAGCAAAATATCGTGGCTATGGTAAATGCAGCAAAAGAATTTGGACGTGCCAGCGTTTAATGGGTATGACGGCTATCAACGTAGGGCGGGACAGGGTATTCAGGGTGCATATCGCCAAGGATGGCGTGTAGTAGAGCAACGCAGGAGCAGTTGCCGAGGACGCCGTAAATACATCCCTGTAGGCTTGTTGGCAGCATCCCTGCTGCCAACACCTGCACCYTAAACACCCTGTCC
>NZ_LAJX01000310.1 GCF_000963695.1 Methylocucumis oryzae | reverse complement strand
GTATGACGCATCAAGATATTGCCACCGCGATTGGTAAATCAAGGGCAACGGTAACCAATCTACTGCGGCTAATCGAGCTAAACAGCGAAGTCAAAAAACTACTGCTTACTCGACAGTTAGAAATGGGGCACGCTAGAGCATTACTGGCGTTAACTGAACATGACCAGGTAAAAGCCGCCCAAAAAGTGGTTAAAGAAAGCTTATCAGTACGTGCAACAGAAAAGCTAGTTAAGCAAATGCAAGAAGAACCGAAACTCGCTAAGTTCAAACCGATAGACCGCGATACTTTAAGATTACAAGAGGAGCTAACGGCACGCTTCGGCGCCAAAGTAACTATTGACCACAAAGAATCCGGGGCGGGAAAAGTGGTAATCGCGTATACCACGTTAGAAGAACTCGATGGCATTTTAGCCCAATTACAAGCCTCATCGTCTCAGAACTAACGCGTATGCACTTAGAAAAATCCAGCCGCTTTGAGCATTTTACCATGAGCTGGATACGCTTATTAATCCAAGCGGCTATCGTATTATTTTCTGGAGCGATTTTAAGCTTAGCCAGCTTTTTAAATCCCAGCGCCATCGTCATGTCAGCACGCTTTTTTTCTTGGCTACCGTTATGCGGTGCCATCTTATTAATTTTAGGCATACTAGAGTGCATAGACGCATTTCTCAGCCAAGAACAACGCGATTTCTTCCAAAACCTACAAGTCGGCGTATTAGACAGCGTCACCGGCGCCTTGTTAATTCTAAGCATTTCAGACAGCCCTGAGCGCTTAGGTCTAATGATTGCTGCTTTTTTAATCGTCCGAGGCATCGTCCGCATCGTATTAACGCAGACACTACATCTACCCCAAATTATTCCCACAACCCTTTGTGGCATTGTTTCCGTACTCACCGGCATCTTAGTCTTTCTGCAATGGCCGACCTCAGCAAGCTGGTTTAGCGCATTCTGCCTAAGCCTAGAAATCGCGTTCCGAGGCTGGGCCATGCTGATGTTTGCGTTGTGGGTTAGAGTTGAGCAACAGCAAAACGAATAGCAAAGCTTTAACTTAAATACCCAGACCTAAAATCATCATTCCGGCATATATACTCTGAACGGTCAAATTTTCGGTATCTTGTGTTGTTGTAGGATGCGCTGTGTGCACCTTTTTCATTGATTTTTATGATGTTATAAAGGTACGCACAGCGCACCCTATCTAAAAACCGAAAAACTTGAGCGTTTGAAGTATATTAGAAACCCCAGAAGACCTAGCATGAATCCTTAGGTCTTTATTTTATTGCCTGTACTCTCATGTGTAATTAATAATTGCTCGAATAGGACAGATTCTAATGGTTTGGCAAACAAAAAACCTTGCACCATATCGCATCCTAAATCTGCTAGCAAAGACCTTTGCTGCTCTGTTTCTACGCCTTCGGCAATTATAGTAAGCCCTAAGCTCTGTGACATTTGAATGATTGCTTTTACTATCGCTACATCATTTGGGCTATCGGGCAAGCCACGAACAAATGATTGATCAATTTTTTATTTTATCCACTGAAAAACGATTTAAATAAGATAAATTCGAATATCCTGTGCCAAAATCATCGATTGATAATTCAATGCTCATTGCCTTGAGCTCTTTTAACTTTGTTAACGTTGAATCAGCTTCCTGCATTAATACCCCTTCTGTAAGTTCTAACTCCAAAGTATTCGCAGGTAAATTATGATTATTAATCAATTGCTTAATACTATTTACTAGTTGTGGTTGCCGAAATTGTATCGCTGAAAGGTTTATACCATAAGATATTTTGGTCTTGAGTTAAAGAACGCCAAATACTAGCTTGACAACACGCCTGAGTTAAAACCCAATCACCAATCGCATTAATAAGACCAGATTCTTCTGCAATAGGAATGAATAAACTCGGTGGAATATTACCTAACAATGGATGCTGCCAACGCAATAACACTTCACAACCTACTAATTTAGCATTATCTAAGCGAAATTGGGGTTGATAAACTAAATACAGCTCATCTCGCTCAATCACATGATGCAAATCATTTCCGATTCGCTGACGGTAATCATTTATTTTACTCAGTTTTTTATTATAAAACTGATATCTATTGCGCCCCTCAGTTTTAGCTTTATATAAAGCAGCATCTGCATTTTTTAACAAACTTTCCGGTTCATTACCATCATCAGGGAATATAGCAATACCAATGCTGCAAGTAATAAATACTTCTTTTTCTTCAATATACGCGGGCTGTCTCATTACGTTATTAATATTATCGGCAACCCGATTGATGCCTTCTTGTGTGTTTTGGAAATCTAAAATGACAACAAATTCATCACCACCTTGACGCCCAACAGTATCAGATTGACGAGTGCACTGCCTTAAACGCTGATAAACTAACTTTAAGACTTCATCGCCAATATGATGCCCTAAACTGTCATTAATGAATTTAAATTTATCAACATCAACAAACATTAAGCCCACTTTATGATTATTTTGCTTAGCACCTGATAATGCTGTTCTAAGTCTATGCTGTAATAACGTTCTATTAGGTGAATTGGTTAAAGGGTCGTGATGCGCTAAATGCTCTATATGCTTACGCGCTTCCTCATGAGAGCTAATATCACTAAAAATACCGATATGAAATAACACCTCTCCAGCGTGGTCTCTGACAATTGTTAATGACAACCACTCAGGATATAAAGTACCGTCTTTACGCTTATTCCAGATTTCTCCTTGCCAATAACCGCTTTTTAATAAAGTCGACCACATGTTTTTATAAAACAAGTGATTTTTGCTTATTTGAAGATAGCAAACTGGGATTTTTACCTTTTACTTCTATTTCTTCATAACCTGTTATTCTAGTAAACGCCTTATTTACTGTGATAATACGATTATTACTATCTGTTACCATCACGCCTTCGGCTAAATTTTCCATAATATGATTTTCCAGGTTACCCTCTGAAAAAACCTAAATAACCACTGACATTACGAAACAACAGTAAGATGGCTTCTTCATCTTGATAAGTGACACCTACCTTAGTAACAATAAGCTTACTAGCTCCTATAGTTAGCGTTTCATTAAAATCAATTAATGCTTGAAAGTTTGAAATACCATAAGACAAAATTTGTTTGCAATAATCTACTGGTATGACTTCGCTTAATTTAGCGCCTTTTTTGAATGAATTATGTAGTTTAAAAAGACTACTATTTGCCGATAGAATGACCCCGTTTCTATCAGCAACTAAGATTGCATCGCTACTATGGTCGACAATAAACGCCGAGCAATTTTCTAGCATCTAATAATTCTTTCTTCGTTTGAGCTAAATTGTCATTCGCAGACATCAAATTTATATTTGTTTCATAGAGCTTTTCATTAATTGAATTTAATTTTTCATTAACTTGGACGCTATAACCCATCAAAAACTCTGTTTCAGAAAGCTGTAGTTGCCCCACTCCTTTGAGTTGAGCCATCAAAACAATTTCACTAAGCTCCTCAACTAATTTATTGGAGTCGACTGGCTTTACTAAATACTTATCAGCACCAATATTTCGAGCAAAATCTATCGCCTCCTGTTCTTTATAATTGGCTGAATAAAATACGAATGGAATATGTGCAAATCTATGATTGCTTTTAACTAAGAAACATAATCTAAAACCATCTATTTTTGGCATCAATATATCTGAAACTATTAAATCAATAACTTTCTGATTTAATACCTCCAAAGCCTGTTCGCCATTATTGACAGTAAAAAAGCTGGTGCTCTTTTTCATCTTTAAAGATAAGCTCTAATAAAAGCCGCGAAGACGAATTATCATCAACATATAAAATATTCATAACATTGCTTAGTACAGAGTTAAAGCATTCGTTTCATGCATATTGAAAACACCACTTTTATTTCAATCAATTGCAAATTCGCGCATTTATCGCAAAAAACGAAAAAATAATAAATATGGTAATTTAATATACAAAAAGAGTCAAAATAGAATTATTTATGATGATAATTCCGTTTTTTCCATCTTACTTAGAAGCAACGCTTAGTGAAACTTTTATCACTTAACGACAAAAATCATGGATGATTTTGGAGAAAATACGTTAAATTAAAAACCAAAAATACAAATAATACTTTGATTTTATTTATATAGCCCGCCCAATTTGAGAACCGTATTTCGTCTCCGGGTCGTCATCTCGGCAAGAACACAGGGGGATTTGGAGAGCGCCATCCATGGCACTGGATTCCGGCAATCCATGCCGGAATGACGGGTATGTAAAACTAT
>NZ_LAJX01000031.1 GCF_000963695.1 Methylocucumis oryzae | reverse complement strand
CCGCACAAGCGCCACTACCACAGGCTAACGTTTTTTACGATTGCCTTTTTATCCTATGTGTTAGCGAAACGTAGCGAAGAAGCCCAGCAATTGGCGAATCAGCAACAGCAAACCATTATCAAGCTTGAAGACTTAAACCAGTATATTATCCAGCACTTACAATCTGGCATGATTATCGCTGACCAAGCCCAGCAAATACAATTGCTAAACCAAGCGGCATCGCAGCTGACTCACTTAACCGTCCCACCCAATACGCTTAACGATATATCGCCGCAACTGGCTAATGCATTTAGCACTTGGCGGCAACAAGGCTGGCCGGAATCGGTGTTATTAAACTTTACCGATTACCCTGATGTGTATAGCCGGTTTATGTCGTTATCTTCTGGTTACGAGCAAATTTATTTAATCATTCTCGAAGACATGGCCTTGTATAACCAGCGTGTACAACAAGGTAAGCTCGCCTCGTTAGGACAATTAACAGCAAGTATTGCCCATGAAATTCGCAATCCCTTAGGCGCCATCTCTCATGCTGGTCAGTTATTATCGGAAAATCCTTTATTATCGCCTGAAGATTATAGACTGACCTCAATTATTCAAACTCACTGCCAGCGAGTTAACCGCATTATTGAAGACATTCTGCAATTATCCCGCCGCCGGGATTCCAGACGCGAAAATATCTTATTACAGTCGTGGTTATCGACGTATTTACAAGATTTTGTCAGCGAACAAAGCTTACCCGAACATACTTTTTTATTGATTCAAATCGAGCAACCGTTATTTGTCTCAATAGACCCTAATCATTTAAAACAAATACTCGATAATCTGTGCTTAAACGCATTGACGTATGGACAACCTGAACGCGGGCCTATTTTACTGCGCAGTCTTATCGCACAAACCTATCCTTGTGTAGAAATTATCGACAATGGCCCTGGTATTAGCGCCGAAACGCTTAAGCATTTATTTGAGCCGTTTTTCACCACGTCACGTAACGGCACCGGTTTAGGTTTGTACATCTCTCGCGAACTTGCCGAATTAAATCAAGCAAAATTGAGCTATTATTTAACCGAAAATCAACACAGTTGTTTTCGACTTTCGTTACTAGACGCAGAAAAAAATCTAATTGAACTATGAAAAATCCTAGCGCCTTGATTGTCGATGACGAGCCCGACATTCGGGAGTTACTCGACATCACGTTGAACCGAATGAATATACAAACGTATAGCGCCGACACCTTAGCGACGGCTAAAGCGTTATTGCTTGAACACGTTTTTGATATTTGCTTAACCGATATGCGTTTACCGGACGGCAACGGTTTAGAGTTGGTTGACCTGATTCAAGCCTTACCTAACCCTATTCCGGTCGCGGTGATTACTGCACATGGCAATATGGATACCGCCATTATGGCGATGAAAAAAGGCGCTTTTGATTTTATTTCAAAACCCGTCGATTTAGCAGCCCTGCGGCAGTTAATCAACAACGCGTTAAAATCCACGCACCGGTTTGAGCCGCAGACTAAAGATAGACGGATGCGCCATTTATTATTAGGCGAATCGGCGGTAATGTGTGAAATTCGCTCAAAAATCGTTAAGCTTGCCCGCACCCAAGCCCCTGTTTACATTAGCGGTGAATCTGGCTCGGGTAAAGAATTGGTCGCGCGCCTTATTCACCAACAAAGCCCTCGTCATGACCAACCTTTTATCGCGATTAACTGCGGGGCTATCCCGCATGAGCTGATGGAAAGTGAATTTTTTTGGTCACAAAAAAGGCAGTTTTACCGGTGCCGTCAGCGATAAAAAAGGCTTATTCCAAGCCGCCGAAGGTGGCACGTTATTTTTAGATGAAATTGCTGACTTACCGCAAAGCTTACAAGTGAAACTATTACGCGCATTACAGGAAAAAAGAATCCGCCCAGTCGGCGATCATCAAGAAATTCCGGTGAATGTTCGCTTACTCAGTGCCACACATAGAAATCTGGCGGCAATGGTACAAGAAGGCAGTTTTAGACAAGATTTGTATTACCGCATTAATGTGATTGATTTGAATCTTCCCCCGTTAAGAGAGCGCAAATCCGACATCCCTATTTTAGTCAATCACACGTTAGAAAAATTAACGGATGGAAACGCTGACATCCCAAAATTATCACCCGCAGCACTTAAGGCATTACAAAACTACCCTTTTCCCGGCAATGTTAGGGAGCTAGAGAATATTTTAGAACGTGCCTTAGCGTTATACGACGGCCATATTATCGATGACTGCGATTTAAATTTGCCCTACGCCCCCGTAGCTTCTGACCCCACCCTAGATGCCCCTGATTACAACCCTAGCAAAGGCAGTTTAGAAGACTACCTCGAAGATATAGAGCGCAAAGCTATTTCTAATGCATTAGAAGAAAATAAGTGGAATAAAACCGCTGCGGCTAAACAATTAGGGCTGACATTTAGGTCGTTTTCGCTATCGCCTCAAAAAGCTTAATTTAGACGATTAACAGCAGTCGATGTTGTTCGCCTATAGAGCTACACACTTTAGTAGGGACAGGGTATTTAGGGTGCATGTGTTGGCAGCAGGGATGCTGCCATCAAGCCTACAGGGATGTATTTACGGCGTCCTGCACCCTGAATACCCTGTTCCACCTTACGTTGGTAGCCGCCTATAGCAAGACGAACAACAGCAAACATTTCTAGCCATTAACCCACCTGATATTTGTCTAAAGCCTCTAGTTTAGCCAACGCGGTTTTTATCAATGCCTCTGCCTCAGCATTTAGCTCATTGTTTTTATAAACCTTATCTAAAAAACCTTCAGCGACTAAGGCTTCTTTTATCCAACGTTTAGTAAAACGATAATTACTTGCTATCGAAGCAATCTCACCCGTTAGCGGATTACGCACATTACCTTTAGCAACCGCTGCCGGAGTACTTGTCGCCACTTCTGCGGTTGCTACTTGCGGCTTGGGCTTAGGAGCCGCTTGCACAACAGGGGTTGTTTTAACCTCCGCCACAGGCCGATTGGCGGTTACAGCCTCCGAGGCTTTTTGTTTAGTTTTTTCCCTTAATTCTGCCGCCATCAATATTTGCTTTTGCTCATTAATAATCACATAAATGATATAGGCTACAAAAATAATCGTTAATACAAACAACAATTCCGTCATGACAACACTCTCCAGCTAATCGTTAATTTTTATTTTTATTAAAGTAAAGCGCTCAACTTTACACGCTGAGAATATACCAAAAGCGTAATCTGCGTCACTATAAAAAACTTGAAAAACCTTAGATTTCGCATTGCATGAACATGACTACTGCCGCTGAATCTTAACTGTCACTTGGTTAGGGTCTTGGCTGATTTCAATGGTATAGCGCTTATCAAATGACGCGTGGGTTAATGTGTCTAGCTCGTCAGGAGTTCTATTATCAAGCTTAGCGGCGCGCGTTTTAGCGTCAACAGCATAAAGTCTTACATCGCCCCAATCTCTACCAGATGCAATGACCTTATTAACCTGTGTGTATTGCTGGCGCTCTTTGTTGCTTAAGCCATATTCCAAATAAGCGTCGCTGAGGACGAGTAAGCGTTGCTGTTGCCATGACACCGAGCTTATTGAACCTGGAAAAACGTCAGTGCTTAATATCAAGTGTTCGTTTTGATAAATACTGACATCAGTCACTCCCTCACCGCCTGAGCCTAGCGCCCAATAATCGCTGTCCGCATCGACGTCTATAGCAAAAATATTAGCAAACTGCCGTTCTATATTGGCGTAAACCGGCTGTTCACGCGGTTCATTAAACGTATAGCGATAAAGCTCATCGATACTCGCTGTCTCATCCTGTGTATTTGCGCTAATAGCCAATAAAAAACCGCTGTCGTCTTTTAGCCAAGCCAAACAATTTGGATGTTGAGCCGGTTTAAATGTATGTATTATCGGTTCGCTATTAGGTTTAACTTCAAATACGATTAACTTATCGAGCTGCGGTGGATTTTCTACTAATACCGCTAAGCGATGTTGCCTATGCGCCCATTCATAATCTAACACGTTACCGGCTGTGTTATAGGTCAGCACGGTAGCCCCGGAAGATATTGGCTCGTTGGCTAACACGATATTAGCCAACAGACTGGCTAACAAGCCTAAAAAATATACATTCATCATGGCTTTCGCTTCATAATTACGCAGTATTTTGCAAACACAAAGTCGTGCAATCAAAAATAGTCGTATTTGGAGAGGGTTAGCTATTATAGTTTGACGAGATAATCGATGAGAATCTATAAGCAACTAACCCAAACCCAAAGATTCCAGATTGAGATATTTGAATTTAGTTGGCAACCGCAATCATTTAAGAGCCAGTAGAGCAGCAATTTTGGCTTTGATATTGCGCATTTCTTCTTCGCTTATTTTGCTTTTGTATTGGGCTTGCCGAGAGCGCCAATCCAGGCTTTTAACTTGATCCGCTAATGCTGCGCCGGAAATTTCCGGGCCAAAAATCTCGACTTCAAACGGATAGCCTTTGATTTGGTGGGTGATAGGCACGCAAACCAATAAGCCCGTTTTATGGTTATACACCTGCGGGCTGAGAACCACCGCTAGTCGCCGTCCGGCTTGCTCATGTCCTGTTTGCGGCGTGAAGTTCAACCAAACAATGTCGCCCGCATCTGGCGTATAAGCTATGGACATTACAATTGCTCTTGTCCTTGTGCGCAACCAAAATCGACTTCATCATGCCGATTCCCGTCAGTAATACCATCCAGCAAAGCATCCAATGTATAAACTGACTGCACTGGCTCGATGATGATGCGACCATTTTCAGACCTAACCTCTACGGCTTGGTCTAATTTTAATTGTGCCGATTGCATAATAGCTGTGGGAATCCGCACTGCTGGGCTATTACCCCATTTTTTGAGTTTTTGAACAGTCATGATGCCCTCACTATGTAGATACGTTTGTTTATACAAAAGTATAGGCGTTTTTGTTTTTACACTGCAAGCTACGCACTAGCATATAAAAAAGTATTTATAATCAATCTATTGCATTAACGCGTAACACCTGCTCCCGCTCTAGCGCACTTAATTCTCGCCACTCCCCAGGCGCTAACGAAGCTAAATAATATTGCCCTATCCGAACACGAACTAAGCGTAACGTAGGATAACCAACCGCCGCTGTCATGCGGCGAACTTGGCGGTTTTTGCCTTCGGTGAGTTCTAAGGATAGCCAACTCGTAGGAATATTAGCCCGAAAGCGTATCGGCGGTGTTCTAGGCGGTAATTCTGGCTCGTGCTCTACTATACGAGCTTTACATGGCAGGCAGCGATGCTCACGCAACATTAAGTCGCCGCTTTGTAAGCGTTCAAGAGCTTCAGCGCTGGGTATACCTTCAACTTGTGCCCAGTATTCACGCGGATGACCGGCTTTAGGCTCAAGCAACCGGCTGACGAGTGATGATTCATTGCTTAGCAGCAATAAACCTTCTGAATCACGATCTAGCCTACCAATAGGATAGACCTTAGGCGGTAAACCGCATTCGGCTAGGGTTCGCTGCTCAGGTAGCTCAGGGGTAAATTGGGAAAGGACATCGTAAGGTTTGTTTAAAGCAATTAACATAGGTGGCATAAGCGATAAGTGAACAGCTATCATCTTATGCAACCCATGTGCTTTCTGTCTAGTTATGAACTCGCTACGTCTTCAGTAATGGCTAACGCTTTACGGCTTTCACCTTTCCCTATAGTCAGCAAATCCCAAATCAATAACACTAAACCAGCTAGCGTAACCACACCAAACAACCAACGCCACACCATTGCGCTTTGAAAATCGGGATGATTTTGTGCGGCGAAATAACCCGACCAACTAGAACCTTCAACCGCGCGTTCGATAAACGATTGTTCGTAACCTGCGATTAATAATGCCACCGTCATGCCTATCACGCCAACGTTAAGTAAACCTATTGCCCATTGCCAGCGCCATTGATGTGTCATGCCGCCGCTCATCCACACATTGCCGCGCCAGTGTTGAATGGCTAAATAGAAAAACGCGATATTAATCGTCGCATAAGCGCCAAAAAACGCTAAATGCCCATGCGAAGCAGACCATTGCGTACCGTGAGTATACAAGTTGATTTGTGGTAATGTGTGCATAAAGCCCCAGACGCCTGCACCGAAGAAATTACCAAACGCATGAGCTATTACCCAAGCCAACGCGGGATGATTACCGTTTTTAAAGCCATGACTGCCGGTGTCGTAAACAGCATGAACGACCATGGCGACTAATGGAATGGGCTCTAAAGCTGAGAAAAATCCGCCTATGGTTAGCCAATAATCCGGTGTGCCTATCCAAAAATAATGATGGCCTAGCCCTAAAATGCCTGAACCAAACATCAACGCGACTTCAATATAAAGCCAAGTTTGCACAATACGACGTTTAAACGCCTAATAATTTCATCAGCGACCAAGCCATAATCACGCCGACTAACACTTCCCAGGTTGCTTCTACCCATAAGTGAATCACCCACCACCACCAATATTGGTCATGGGTAATATTGACCATGTAAAACATACCGGCGACATATAAACCGGCCAACGCGACTAAATCTAATGTCAGCACGCCCGCGATGCCCGACCAACGGCCTTTGCTAAACGTGGCGACGACGTTATAGAAAAAGATAAGCATAACCACGACAATGCCTATATCGGCCCAACGCGGTGCTTCGATATATTCACGACCTTCGTTAATCAACCACAAGCTAGAATCTTTACCAGGGCCGATTTGCACCAGCAAATACACTAATACGACTAAGGTTACCGCGCCCGTCAATAGCCAAAACGCGAGACGACCTAGTTTTAAACCAACAATATCGGTGCCACTTTCATCTTCTAGCAACCAATAAATACAGCCGATAAAACCGTATAACATCCATACCACCATCGCATTGATATGTACCATGCGATTAACGCTAAAGTCTAACCAGCCGTATAAAAAGCCAGGGAAAATAAATTGTGTTGCGGCTATTAGGCCAAACAGCAATTGGGCAAAAAATAAAATCACGGCGACAGAAAAATAATGCACGGCCAGTTGCTGGCCTGGCGTTAAGTGTTGGCTATCTAATTGCACCCATGCGTTGAATCTAGCCCATTGTGCCTGTGCTTTTGCTAAGTATTCTGCTACCTTCATCGCTACTCCTGCGCATAAAGCGTTTTAAAGTTATAAGGGAATCCGTTAGTGTCTATGCCCGACATCCATTTTAAAAATGCGATAATGCCTTTGGCCTCGTCTTCGGTAATTTTTAGATTAGGCATTTTGCGATTACTGCCGAACGTGCGTGCGTTTTTCTCAGGATTTTGTAAAAACGCTAACATTTGCTGCTCGCGTTGTTCGGTGTTAAGCCAACCTTGGTCTAACCACGCTTTCGTTAAATCCGGCGCGTAATAAGCACCATTGCCTAGTAAGGTATGACAATTCATGCAGTTTTTCGCTTGCACCGTTTTTTTACCTAAATCCACTAAGGCTTTCGCTTCTTCTTCACTGTAAGTCGTGTTAAATAACAACTCTGTGCCACCAATAACCGGCACTGATTTATGCAGTTCAGGCTTGTATTGGTAATCAATCGCTTGATTAATGACGGCAAAGGCCGGGACACGGCTATGGCCTGGGCTGGTTTGCTTAAGCGAATCGAAAGTTAACACCACCAGCAGAATAAACGCGCCAGCAGTGACCCAAATAGCGGTCTTCTTCCAAAACGCTTCACTAGCCCACAACGGGGTATCGCTCATAATAAACTCCTATTCAGAATGATGCTCCGATGCGGCATGAGACTTAACGCATAAGTGCCAAATACCCATTGGAGCGAAAAAATAACCAACCACCATCAGAACTGATAATATCAACCAGTAGCCTGAAAAATGCGCCGCCATTGTTAGCAACACCACGGCTATTAATAACAAACCATAACTTAACCACATCAGGTTTCTCAGCCAGTTACGCGGGTATTTACGCCAATATGCATACAACAATGCATAAGCTCCCCCAGCCACAATAACTAAGGCGGAGGAAAAAAACATGATGAAAAAATCTTTTAACGCGACAGGCTCAATCATAAACATTGGTTGCCAAGTTCAAACGGAACGACAACAATACGTCGTGCCAACACCTTTTTTCCTTGATGTAAATCAAGTGGAGTTTTATGATTTCAACAACCGCCTCCCGGTTACGCGAGCACTATTTATTTTCAGCATTAGACGAAACGCAATTTGCGCGCTTAACGCCTGCCGTCAGAGCTATAACGGTTAGCGCCGACCAACATCTATTTCATTTCGGTGATAGCATCAACGCCTTTTTCTTAGTTTGCACCGGACAGATTCAACTGTATCGCTTATCACCTAACGGTGAGGAAAAAGTCATAGACATCATAGAACCCGGCCAAAGCTTTGCTGAAGCACTCATGTTCTCTGACGTGGGCGTTTATCCGGTAAGCGCCAAAGCCATTAGCGACAGTGAGTTGATTAGCATTAACATGAGTGCATTTCGCGAGTTAGTGCAGCAATCGACCGGATTATGTTTGCGGTTATTAGGTGATATGAGTCGGCGTTTGCATAATGCCGTACAAGAGATTGATAGGCTAACGTTACAAAACGCCAGTATGCGGGTGATTCATTTTTTACTACAAGCCGCGCCCGACTTATCAGCATTAGACTATGAATTACACTTAGAAACACCTAAGCATATACTCGCCTCGCGGCTCTCAGTACGACCAGAAACGTTTTTCAAGGATTTTGCAACAACTCAGTCGTAAAGGCTTAATTCGAGTACAAGGTAAAAGCGTATGGGTATTGGATGCGGTAGGATTAAGAGGGGTATTGAGTTCTGGGGAGGTAGGCAGCTAACTTTTGAACATTCGCTTTAACAATCCTACGCAGGCGTGTTCATTAAACCAAGCTGGATACCCCATGATACCCAGCTCAGTTAGTGTTTCCAGTACTGAAATTAATTTGCGAAAGTCGCTAAATCGAGTTCGGTATCTAAATGGATTTTAATGAACTCGTTATTATCAGAATTCAAATCTCTACCACCTGCCCCCGGATAATTATTGTCATTAGTGATTAACAAGGTAGTTGAGTTTAACGGTAACACGCTTTCTATAGTGACGAATGGAAAAGTAAACGTCGTGCTACCATCACCATTTAAATCGTGTGGATCATCAATTGCCATTAAATCGGCTAATTCTGTTTTAGTCGCAATACCACCTGACGCCACGTTAGCAATATCAACTAAAAAAACCTTCTTAAATGGTGTACCTGTAGTGCTAGTCGCTGTTATTCCATTGCGTTCTAACACTAAAAAATTGGTGCTCGTTAATTGCGGTCATATCACCAATATTGGTGCCGTCATTTTCTAATACATAAACCCAATTGTTACCGGTAAATTGGCGGGTTTTAATATCGAATTCATTAATGCGCAGATTTTTACTCACCGTACTATTAATGGCATCATCACCAACTACCGTACCTTCTAATAACGTATAAAGTTTATTGCCCGCCGGATTAATCGCCATACCTTCATAGCCGCGCGACTGGCCTAAGTTGGCAGTATTGGTACCTAAATACGGGTTTTGTGGCGACATGACTTCATCGCCTGTCGCTGTAGAGCCTGTTGGTACGATATTCGGCGTATGAATTTCAGCACGTAAGACTTTGCCGGTTTTATTCGTTTCTACTAAGAAAGGGCCAAATTCATCACCAAACCAAAAATGACCGTTTTTATCTTTGCGGAAAGACTCAACATCAAGGTCAGCACCTGTTAACAAATGCCTGTTTTTAATGCTTTTAGCAACAGCAATATCATTAGTGCCGTTTGGATAAGTCGTTTGCTCGGCAACGGTAGTAAAACCGATAACACTTGCTGGGTCGCGTAGATTGATAAAACTGGTTTTATCAAACGATGACAAAACCGAACCGGTAACGAAATTAACCGGCTTCACTTCACCTGAACCCGTAACTGCGCTGCCATCCCAGGTTTTAAATTCGGGTTTAACGGCATAAACACGCAAGATTGTGTCTGCCGAGTTTGTTTTAGCACCAAAACCGTTATCCGACATGATATAGAATGAATCATGGGTAGGGCCGCGCAAAATTGCAGAAATACCTTGCACCGGTTGTTTATGTTGTAAAGGTAATGTATTACCGCCAGCACCTGTACCGGCAAATTGACCAGATGTAGGGCCTATGGCAAACGTATTTGCAGGCATTAACGCAAACGCGGTTAATTCTGTTGCTTGTGCAGACGGCGTAAAAGCTGCCGCCATCAATACCGATAAGAATAATGTTTTTCTCATAATCGCAAATCCCCAAGTTATCGTCAGCGAAACACAGCGAGATGTCATTATCTCGTGCGGCGGCGATAGTAAACCTGGATTATTACCGGAGTGTGTAAAGCCCACTGCGGTTTTTTCTTATACTTGCGATATTTTTCCCGACCTCATTGATAAAGCTTTGCACCAATCGGAAAGAACGTTTAATTTAATGCGGGACGATTTTAAAAAGGGCGCGTTTTGTCTGTCTCGGCTTTAATTCTTAATCTCGCTAGTCTACACCTTCAGAAATATCACGCTTACTCAACACCCGCCAGTAAATCCTTAATCTCCGATATACACGAACCACAATTGGTACCGGCTTTTAAGCATTGTCCAACGTCTAAATGTGATTTTAACCCTAAGTCTTTAATCGCTTGGCGGATGGTTTTTTCGCCGACATTAAAACAAGCACAAATTACAGCACCGGTATCAGGGGTGTCTTTGGGCGGTTTACCTGTTAATAACCCGCGCCGTTCCTCTTGTGTTGTGTGGGTTTTGCTAAACAAGCTACATAACCATGCTCGTTCCGGTAACTGACCTCGCTCGCTGATAAAAGCAATCGTCATGACGTCACCTTCATGAAACTGTGCAGCACGATATAAGCCAGTCGCTACATCTTGGTATTCCTGCCATGACTGGTTAGGGGCATTCACACGCTGTTTAAGCCATGCTGACCAATCCGAAACAGCGGTATTACCCGCTAATTCATAGCGATAATAATCTTCTCCTTTTATCTTAACCCAATAGTCCTCTGTCAATGGCGGTAAAGCGTGACGGCTTATAATAAAGCCTTGCCATACCGGCTTAAAGGCCTCAATGCGCACTGGCGTATGCTTACATTCCGGCTGTTTAGATATAGGGTCAACAACCGGATTCACTAACGCTCCCATGCGACTAAAACTAGCAGTTTGCTCAGTCCAATGCATAGGTACGAAAACATTACCGATTTTTTTGTGTGCTCGTGATATGCACACGCGCATACATACTTCCCCAGGTAGTCGTCAGCTTCGCTAAGCCTTGCTCGACTAAGCCGTAACGCTGACCATCATTGGGATGAACTTCGACAAATGGCTCTGGCTTATGTTGGTTAAGCTTGGCGGCTAACGCCGTGCGCGTCATCGTATGCCATTGGTCGCGGATACGCCCGGTGTTTAAAATTAACGGATAGTCGTTAGAGGGGCTATGAATCGGCGCGGTGGGTTTAATCGCAATAAATTGCGCTTTACCGCTAGCCGTATAATAACCGCCATCGGCAAAAAAACGGGCTTTACCGGTCGGATTGTCGGCGTTAATAGGCCATTGCATAGGTGTTAATGCATCATAGTCAACATCATTAAGCGTAGCCAAGCCTGAAATATCAAAATCCCGTAAGCCCTGCTCTCGGTTATTCTCAAAACCGGATAACGCCGCGTGTTCTCGAAAGATTTGCGCAGCACTTTGATAATTAAACGCATCCTTATACCCCATGCGCTGGGCAACTTGAGCCATAATCCACCAATCCGGCTTAGCTTGGCCAGCGGGCTTAAACAGACTACGTTGGCGTGAAATGCGGCGCTCAGAGTTAGTCACGGTACCATTTTTTTCGCTCCAGCCCTGTGCCGGTAGTAATACATGCGCTAACGCCGTGGTGTCCGTTTGGGCAATACAGTCCGAAACAACGACAAATGGGCAATGCTTAAGCGCTTGTTTGACTTTATCGGCATTGGGCAAACTAACGACTGGATTAGTGCCCATAATCCACACCGCTTTTACCGAACCGTCGTACACGGCATCAAATAAACTCACCGCCGGTAAGCCACCGGCATCGGCAATGCTGTCTGTTTGCCAAAATCTCGCGACCCGCTCGACATCTTCTTTATTGCTAAAATCCATGTGCGCAGCGAGTTGATGCGCTAACCCACCGACTTCTCTACCCCCCATAGCATTAGGTTGTCCTGTCAACGAAAATGGCCCCATACCTGGCTTGCCAATACGTCCTGTCGCTAAATGACAATTGATGATGGCGTTGACTTTGTCAGTTCCAGCCGTCGATTGATTAACCCCTTGACTGTATAAACTCATCACTTTTTCAGTGTGCGCAAACCAACGATAAAACAAGATAATGTCGTCAGGGTTTAATAAACAACGTTCGCTAATGTGCATTAAGTCGGCATGTGCTTTAGCGGTGGTTATTGCGCCAGAAAAGCCCTCGGTATGCTCGGCAATATATCCGTGATTTAATAAACCATTCACCTCAAGAAAAGCAAATAAGCCATTAAACAATACAGTGTCGCTACCCGAAGCAAGCGGTAAATGTAAATCGGCTATGTCACACGTCGCTGTACGGCGCGGATCGATAACAACGACTTTTAAGTTAGGGTTAGCTTCTTTCGCGGCGCGAATGCGTTGGAAACTCACCGGATGACACCAGGCCGTATTCGAGCCAATTAACACTATCATATCGGCGTATTCAAAATCTTCGTAACACCCAGGCACCGTGTCAGAACCAAATGCGCGTTTATGCCCTGCAACCGATGATGACATGCACAAACGGCTATTAGTGTCTAAATTGGCATTACCAATGAAGCCTTTCATTAGCTTGTTTGCGACATAATAGTCTTCAGTCAGTAATTGACCCGAGCCATAAATAGCGACTGAATGTTTGCCGTAACGCTTAATAGTATCGTTAAACGTACGTGCCACTAAAGATAATGCAGTGTCCCAATCGGTGTCTTGGCCATACGCTTTAGGCGTAAGTAAACGCTCGGCTAAACCCACCGTTTCCCCTAGCGCTGAACCTTTAGAACATAAACGACCATAATTGGCGGGATGCGCTTTATCACCTTGAATTTTAACAGTGCGGGTTACGTCGTCAACCGTCGCATTAACACCGCAGCCAACGCCGCAATAAGGACAAGTAGTTTTAATAGTAACTGTCATAAGAGAGTGTGTTTTAAGGGCTACACACTTAAGATGGGACAGGGCTTTTAGAGAGCAGGTGTCGGCAGCAGGGATGCTGCCGCCAAGCCTACAGGGACGTATTTACGGCGTCCTCGGCAAACTGCTCCTGCGTTGCCCTACTACACGCCATCCCTGGCGTTATGCGGTCT
>NZ_LAJX01000309.1 GCF_000963695.1 Methylocucumis oryzae | reverse complement strand
CTGCTTTGCCAAGTGTTCAGGTGATGTATCCAATGCGCGGTTAAGGTCATGCATTATCCTCTTTCAAAAATTTTGAGAATAACGGTTCTGAATTTATTAGAACAGGTGGTTTGGTTGAGCGCTTACGCTTGGTGGGGCAAACACTACGATGAACCGATTTATTTGGTCAGCAACTTGGAGCTGCCTGAAGACGCTTGTCGCTGGTATAAAAAACGCTTCAGCATCGAGACCCTGTTTTCGGATTTTAAAGGCCGGGGTTTTCAATTACAAAAGACTGGGCTTGGTGATCCTGAGCGGGTCTCACGCCTGCTTATTGCCGTTTCTTTAGCTTATGTGTGGCTCGTTTATTTAGGCGTTTATGCCATGAAAACCAAATGGTACGCTACTATCCACCGCACCGATCGTTGCGACCTCAGTTTGTTTGAGTTGGGCAAGCGTCTGTTGAGACGGTTTTTAACTAATGGTATACCGCTTCCTCATTTCTGCCTATTTTCAATCATGAAAATATAAGTAATTGGTATTTAAATACTATTATGTAGGTGAAAAAGTGTACGGTAGTGAAACAAAGTTGTGCTAATGTTGATAGTTTGAAGAATTCGATTTCTGCTCCCCTGCGGATATTTACCGCTTCGCACCGGATTTACTCTAGGTTGTTAAAAGCCGCTCATAAAACCAGGTTAACCTCCCCATTCTCAAGGCGCCTCTCCAAAACTCGCCCCGTTAGCTTTGAAAAAAATATTTCATGATTTAGTAATTAAAACAATAGGTTTAGTTCTTTATCACATTAGCATGACTTTATTTTGTTTAGCGCATGTCTCAAAAGTCTCCCTGGGTTACGCCTTGCGCGCATCAAGCCTGTTTAACATTAGATTAATCATCGCGAGATGGACAAATGCTTTGCTGGAGTCGGTACACACTTCGTAGTCTTTGCTCAGGCGGCGGTAACGATAAAGCCAGGCAAAGGTCCGTTCGACGACCCAGCGACGTGGTAACAATTTAAATCCGGAAGTTCCTTGCGGATGAAGGACGACCTCTCGGATGATGCGGAAATAGTCTGCTATCCACTGCATAAATGCTTTTCCGTGGTATCCACCGTCCACCCAAATGCGGCGTATCTTTTTGCAGCTACCGGTCAGTGACTTCAAGATAAGCTTCGCTCCCTCGCGTTCGGTCACATTGGCCGCTGTCACCACAACCACCATACGGAGTCCCAAGGTATCGACGAGGATATGACGCTTGCGTCCTTGGATACATTTAGCGGAATCGTACCCCTTAACTCAAGCCAAGGCTGTTGTTTTAACGCTTTGGCTATCGATAATACCGGCTGTCGGGTGCTTATTCCGTAAGCGCTCAACCAAACCACCTGTTCTAATAAGTTCAGAACCGTTATTCTCAAAATTTTTGAAGAGGATAATGCATGACCTTAACTGCGCATTGGATACATCACCTGAACACTTGGCAAAGCAGCGGAATGACGCAAGCGGCGTATTGCCGACAGCATCGGCTTA
>NZ_LAJX01000308.1 GCF_000963695.1 Methylocucumis oryzae | reverse complement strand
AATGGCTTAAACCCTACCGAATGGCTCAAGGATACTTTGGAAAAATTACCGACTTGGCCCAACAGCCGTATCGATGAGTTGCTGCCTTTTTGCAACGGCAAATTCCGAGACAGTTAAGGATCAGAATGTCTTTTAGAAAACAACGTGGCTAGATTGAACGGTTACCGTACTTATATTATCCATGCCCGTATTCCAGGCAAACTCGATGTGATGGGCCCTACACTAGGCGGCTTTCCATTACCGCTGTCTGGCTTTAATAAGACTATGGCCTGGGGTATCACTTTCTCTAGCACGCCACGCGTGAATTTAATGGAAGTTAAACCACTCGCTAATGACCCAACCAGTTATTTAGTCGATGGTAAGGTGCGTAAAATCACAAGCAAGACGATTCCTATTAAAGTGGCTGGTGAAACTGAGCCGCGTAAAATCATTATGCAAGTGGCAGAAGACGGCCCTATCATCTTTGCCGGTAGACTTGATCCAACGGCTGCCGGCACCGGAACGTTTATTGTCAACGACGTCAATCTTGGTAATACCCGCTTAGTCAATCAATGGCTGACTGTCGCCAAAGCTAAAACAGTCCAGCAAGTCAAAACCGCTCTTGAGACCCTAAAAGGCGTGCCGTGGTCGTATACCACCGCCGTAGATGTTAATGGCGACACTTTTTTTTGGTGAAATCTCAGCGATACCGAATATCCCTAACGAGTTATATCAAACGTGTAAGAGTTCAAGTCCTCCAGCCGCCGCGTTACGCACCAGTATTGGCATGGTGACCTTAGACGGCTCTCGCTCAGCTTGTTATCCAACAGGCACATTGGCAGCGAACCTATTGCCTTCGGACATACGCACAGATTATGTGGCCAATAGTAATAATAATTTTGAATGGCCGAATGCAAATACCCAGTTAACAGCGCTTGCGCCAGCGCTGGGCTTAACCAATGTACCGTTGCAATTACGCCCAAGCTTAGGTCTAAAAATGATTGAAGAGCGCCTAGCGGGTAACGATGGCTTGGGTGCGCCGGGTTTTACCGCTCAAACGCTGAAACAACTATTTGACGACAAACGTGATTATGCGGCGGATTTACTGCTAGATGACATTATCGCGGTATGTAAGTCTTCGCCAACCGCTATTTCAGACGGCGAGACGGTTGACATCACGTCAACCTGTAAGGCTTTACAACAATGGGATAGAAAGCACAACCTGAACAGCCGAGGCGCCCATGTCTTTGTTGGTTTATGGCGCGCCATGCGGGCAAAACGTATTATCCCAGCTCAGTTGTTTGCCACACCAGCGTCATTCTCTAAACCACTGACGACACCCACTTCTGACTTAACGTCTGATAGCTTCATACGCGGGGTTGTGTTGGCGAGCTTGGCAAAGATAACTAAAGCCTTACAAACCGCTGGTATTGCACCTGATGCACCCTGGGGTGAGGTGCAATTTGTCATTGACCCTAACGGCAATAAGATTGGCCTACCCGGCGGCTTCGGCGAGCTAGGCATTTACGACGCGATAAATAGCATTTATGTCAGAAATTATGACACCTGGTTACCCAGCTTAACCAATGGTTTCACACCCTCCGAGCTGACGGGTTCAAGCTACAGCCATATCGTCGAACTGACGCCAACCGGTCCTGTTGCGATGGGTGTGTTGGCTTTTTCACAAGCAACTGAGAGCAACTCGCCTTGGTATAACGACCAATTAGCGCTGTTTTCAACCAGTGAAATGTTTAAGTTCCCATTCACTAAGGCTGAAGTTAAAGCGGATTTGAAATCACGTAAGGTTTTTTAATAGTCCGATGCTTCAAACAATCATCGTTACAGCTTTTACCATGACTTTAAGGTACGCATTGCGTGCCTTACAACTTATTCGCTAACCAACTGATTTAAGGTACTTTTATGACTAAGCCCTACGCCAAGTTGCTTTACCTACTTTGGTTTATTTTTATGACTTGCGGCTTTAATACCCAAGCTATAAGCTCAACTGCCGACACCACACCGGATGCCTTTAGCTTTATCGACCAAACCGATGTCCCGCTAAGATCGGTGATTACGTCAAATACCATAACCATTTCAGGCATTAATGCGGCCACCCCCATTAGCGTAACTGGCGGCTATTATTCGATAAATGGTGCAGCCTATAAAACAACCGCTGGCACAATTAACAACGGCGACACGGTGACCTTACGTGTTATTTCACTCTCGACTTATTTAACGCCAGTTAATGCCCTATTAACTATAGGTGGAGTATCAGACACCTTCACGGCCACTACCATCTGGAGTGGTTTTTACTTACCAGCGGCTTCTACCGGCAATCCGCTATTCCAATCCGAACACTTTAGAGGTTCTGAGGTTTGCGCCGCCTGCCATAATGGCATTTACGACAATAAGGGTATTGATGTATCCATCGCCACCGATTGGTCTTCTACTATGATGGCAAACTCAGCACGCGACCCATTATGGAAGGCAAAAAGTGCGTAGTGAGCTGAATCGTAATCCGCAACTCACCGATGTGATAAACGATAAATGCACTCGCTGCCATGCCCCTATGGCTAATTTTGAAGCCAAAACCAAAAATGAACCCATATCTATTTTGAATGGCGGTTTCCTAAGTCCTAGTCATCCGCGCCATGACGAAGCGGTGAACGGAGTGAGTTGTACCTTATGCCATCAAATCAAAGATGCACCTAACCTAGGTACGTTAAGCAGTTTTACCGGGCATTATGAAATCGGCAACGATAGAAAGATTTATGGTCCTTATGACAACTTAAAAGGCGCATCGATGTTGGCGCAAACCGGATACACACCTACTTACAGTCCGCATATCCAATCATCAAAGCTTTGTGCGACCTGCCATAACTTGAAAACGGCTGTAGTAGACCAATTTGCTCCGTAATAAGCACGACGCCGGAAAGTGAATTCCCAGAACAAATGCCTTATACCGAATGGGAACACAGCAGCTATGCGACTACCGACGCTAAAAGTTGCCAACAATGCCACATGCCACGCACAAATGGGGTGAGACTGTCAAATGGCTCTATGACGACAGAAGTGATGGAACCACGCGACAACTTTGCCATTCATGAATTTGTTGGCGCTAACCGGTTAATGTTGGATATTTTCAACAACAATAAAACCCAATTAGGTGTGTTATCCAGTAACTTTGCTGAAACCCTAACCAAAACCCAGGCCATGCTGAATAGCGCTGCAACCCTTTCTAATGTCAAACAATGCTTAGGCAGTAACAATGTCTTGAATTTTACCCTGAAAGTGGATAGTAAAACCGGTCATAAACTGCCTAGCGCCTATCCATCGCGCCGCGTCGTACTGCATGTGGCGGTGAAAGATGAAACGGGGGCTATTGTGTTTGAATCCGGCAAGATTAACAGCGACGGCAGTATCGTCGGCGTAGCCGCAGACAGCGATAGAACAAAATTTGAACCGCATTACAATGTCATTAAGCGCCCCGACCAAGTACAAGTCTATGAAGCGATTATGGGCGATAACCAAAACCAAGTAACCTATACCCTACTACGAGGCATGACATATTTAAAAGATAACCGGATTCTGCCACTAGGCTTTGACAAAACCACCGCCCCGAATGATGTCAAAGTCGTCGGCAGCGCGTTAACCGATAAGAATTTCATCGGTGGTAGCGACAGTGTCAGCTACCAAATCAAAGGCTTAACCGGTAACAATTACATTGTTGAAGCTGAATTAGTGCATCAACCGTTAGCGTATTCGTTCGCCAATGATTTATTCCAAGAGCCTGATGATGAAGTCGCTGATTTTAAGACAATGTTTAATGCCTCTAGCGCAAAGTCTAGCCAGATTGCCTTGACGAGTTTTTCAGTGGTGAAAAAAGGCGACTGGGAAATGTAAGGGGAATTAGTCGTTGACTCTATAACGCCGGATGGTTGAGTAGCGTGATTAAAAAGGCTACGCATTTTAGCAAGGACAGGGTGTAGGTCAATACTGTTGACTTTAGCCAGTAGCCCCCATTTTCTTAGCCCGCTTTTCTTTCCATTTATTAGGAACGCCTTTATTAACACGAGGTTTTGATGGCTTGGGCGTCTTCGGTCGGTAATAAACAACTCGTCGAATAGAATCGACTAACTCGAAGAAAAGGGTTAAGGCACGCTCGGAATTGAT
>NZ_LAJX01000307.1 GCF_000963695.1 Methylocucumis oryzae | reverse complement strand
GCAAAGGCTACACCGCAGTAGTAAAACTCTGGTTAGATGCCGATGGTTCAATCAGTCGCTTTGAACTGGCACGCGGCAGTAACGATGCCGAGATTGACGAGTTAATCAATCGTTTGCTGGGCAAATATAAAAAAGTCAGCGAGCCGTTACCGCCCGGTATGGAACAACCTATTCGATTAAAAATTACCTCAAGACTCTAGTATGTACTTAACGATATTACGACTAAGCGTGGTTATGGCGTGTTTAAGTGTTTTACCAATGGTTCAGGCCGCGCCTAAAGATAAAGAAAGCGTAAAAGCGATTAAAAAAGCTTCAGTTAATGGTGCATGAAATCACTACTGAGCGCGATCGCTTGCAAGCAGACAACGCAAAATTGCTAACAGATTTAGATGCAGCCAAAGCTGAAGCAGCCAAACAAAAAGAGGCGGCTACAGCGGTAGAGCAAACGTTAAATAATGCGTTAACCGCGCAAAAAGCCAGTACTGACGAAGTGCATAAACGCTTAGATGCGACAATGGCTAAATTGCATGAGGTGATAGATAAATACAATGCCCTTAACAAAGCTAAAAATGAATTAACGACAGACTATGCGGGTTTACAAAACACACAACAACTGACGGCGAATGAGCTTAAAGCGTGTGAGGCTAAAAATGCCAATATGTACCAAGGCGCTCAGCAAGTCATGAAAAGCTTAGCTGCTTGTCAAAATCGTGGTGTGATTGAAACGCTAACCGGTTCTGAGCCGTTTACGCAAATAGGTAATGTCGAGTTTGAGCTGTTAATGCAAGAATACGAAGACAAATTGAAAAAGCAAAAATATCAACGTGATGTGAATGCAGCAACAATTATCAATGCCGCAGCCAAAAAAACGAATCCCGCCCCAGTGAATGGCCAGCAACAATAGCCTGGATTTATCCGCATAGTGCGAGTTTATCGCACCTACAAATGCCGAGCTTCACTCTGAACGGCCACATTCGGTATCTTATGTTGCCGTAGAGTGCGCTTTGCGCACTTTTTTCATTGATTTTTTAATGATGTTATAAAAGTGCGCATAGAGCATTCTACCAATCAGCTCTATACGGCAGCCTTCTTTTGACCCGCTATAACAGCCATAGAAAATGGCTTCAAGTTATACGGCAAAATATTTGAAAAAAGTCATACATTGAATGAACACTAGACGCTATCACAGGGATTTCAAGCAAGCTTTACTTTGTATTTTGAAATATAATTGAATCGGCTTTAATCAAAAAATGAGTTTTTACGGCATTTGTACCCGCGACAATGTAGTAATTATGTAGGTTAATCCAAAAAGCAAGAGCCTAGTATTAGGTGAATAAGTCAGAACAAGGCGTTAACACTAATGCGATATTAAAATACGGTCTTAACGTTAGCCTCTTGTTCTCCATCATATAACTTACAACACCTTACATTTATAAATGCGAGGTGATAAGAACATAAACTGAAAGCATATCATCATGAGTATTGACGAACGACACGAAGAACTTAGGAACCGGGCAGAGCAAGTGGTAAATTTCTCTCCGCAGGAAATTAAAAACATAACGCCTGAAGAGATTCAACGTTTGTTTTATGATTTACAGGTCTATCAGATTGAACTGCAGATGCAGAATGATGAGCTGCAAAAAACGCAATTAGAACTAAGCCAAGCTAACAACCGCTATAGTTTTATTTATCACTGCCTTCCTATCGGCATTGTGATACTGGATCATTTAGGTTTTATCGAACAAATAAACCATGCTTTTGCCAAAATGCTAGGTGTTAAATCTGCGCTTTTGGTAAAAAAACACTTTTCTAAGTTTATTTTTGAAGAAGACAAAAATATTTTCATTCAACGATTTGAGCCTATTTTTAAGTCGCCAGAAGGAAAATTTATGCAATTGCGGTTACAGAATGATAGCAAGGTGTCTCCGGTGTTGATTCAATGCAATGTCTATGATGAGTCAGACAACATCAGCAGTGATACTAATTTAAAACAACGCAAGATAGTTTTTTCAATTACCGACCTTTCCGGTATAACAGTTGGACAATAGCTGCTAACTAAAGCGCATTTGACTTTTTCATCTCAAAAATAATTTTAAGAACTATGGATAATGAGAGCTGTTCACCAGCGACAAAAAATCAGCATTATATTGTCGGTATCGGCGCATCAGCAGGGGGATTGGAGGCAATTGAAGCGTTTTTCAAACATATGCCTAATATTGCTGGCCTGTCTTTTGTCGTTATCCAACACTTATCACCTCATTATAAAAGCTTGATGGCTGAATTGCTGTCCAAGCACACGCGTATGCCAGTAAAACGGATTGAAGATGGCATGGTGATTGAGCCAGATTGTATTTATTTAATTACACCCAGCAAAAATGTGACGGTGTTTCATAACAAACTGTTGTTGGTGGAACAAGACCATTCAAAAAATATTAATTTACCGATTGATTTATTTCTGCGCTCCCTGGCTGAAGATGCCAGGGAAAAAGCCGTGGGTATTATTTTGTCCGGTACTGGTAGTGACGGTACGCGCGGCATCCGTGCCATTAAAGAATACGGCGGCATGGTTATGGTGCAAGATGAAAGCACGGCCAAATTTGATGGTATGCCCAAGAATGCTTTTGCGACCGGGCTAGCCGATTTTTGTTTACCGCCAGAAAAAATGCCAGCCCAATTATTGGCGTTTGTCAAACATCCTTATGCCACGCTACAAGAAAAAAAGTTTAGTTCCGGATGATGACAATGATATGAACCGGATTTTTGCGATTTTAAGGGATAAATGCAAAATCGATTTTACCTTCTACAAACCCAACACAGTTGTTAGAAGAATAGAGCGACGAATAACGATCAATCAGCTACGTGATTTACAGGAGTATTTGTTATTTCTACAAAATAATTCGAATGAAATTTATGTGCTGTATCAAGAATTACTGATTGGCGTGACCAGTTTCTTTCGCGATGAACATGTTTTTGAAGAAATTAAAGAAAAATGGTTGGAGCAATTGGAAACACTCGCTCAGGGAGAAGAGCTACGAGTTTTGGGTAACGGCTTGCTCAACCGGTGAAGAGGCCTATTCATTAGCCATGTTGCTGGCTGAGTATCGAGAAGAAACCGGCCGCTATTTCCGGATTAAAATATTTGCTACCGATGTTGATAATACGGCGATTGAAAAAGCCAGCAATGGCAAATATCCTGAAAGCGTTATTGCCGATATTCCGCCTAAACTGTTATCGAAATACTTTATCCGCCGCGAAGATTATTTTCAGATTAGTCAAAAAATCAGGGAAATGGTGGTCTTTGCTCAGCATAATCTGATTAAAGACCCACCGTTTACCAACATTCATTTTTTGAGTTGTCGTAATGTGTTGATTTATCTGCAACCCGTCATGCAGAAGAAGATATTGGAGTTGTTCAATTTTTCCTTGGTTAAAGACGGCTTGCTGCTGCTTGGCACGTCTGAATCTATTGGTGAAATGGTGGAATATTTTGATACCGTCAGTCAGCGCTCAAAATTGTTTCGCTCCAAAGGCAAACAAAGATCAGTGGGTTTCGTCAATGCTTCAACCAACATGATGAATTATTCTCCTTATCCAGCAAGTTTACAACGAGCAGGAAATGCGTATCCCCAAGATGATAGGGTGTTAGAGCGTTTTATCAAAGCGTTGTCGGATGAAGTGTTACCGTTTACGTTAATTGTTAATGAGCACATGGAGATTTCGCATATTTTCGGCGAATCCAAAGATTATTTAACCTATCCCTCTGGCAAACTGGTCAGGAATATTACCAAGTTGGTAAAAAAAGACTTGTCTATTCCCATTGCGACAGGTATCCAAAAAGCGCTTAAAGGTAAAGGCGAGATTGTCCTGTCCAATATCCGTCTGCGTGATAAAGACACTGCCAGAACATTTAGGCTACAGTTCAAACCATTGCCAGGTCGAAAAAGCCAGGAAACATTGGTTGCCATTCTGATTCGTGAAAAAACCGAGCCGGTTTCATCGATTGAAATGGAAAGCCAAACTTACGACCTTAACCAAGATGCTAAGCAACGCATACTCGATTTAGAACAAGAGCTGCAGTTTACCCGAGAAAATTTGCAAGCAACGGTTGAAGAATTAGAAACTTCGAATGAAGAATTGCAAGCCACTAACGAGGAATTGTTGGCCAGTAATGAAGAATTGCAAAGTACCAATGAAGAGCTACAGTCGGTTAACGAAGAGCTTTATACCGTTAATGCAGAGCATCAAGGCAAGATTGTTGAATTGACCTTGTTAAATAATGACTTAGACAATTTGTTCAATAGCACTAATATCGCTACGTTATTCCTTGATGAAAATCTCGATATCCGACGCTTTACACCTAAATTGCAAGCGATTTTCCATATTCTGGAAAGTGATTTAGGACGGCCGTTTTTTCATCTAACGCATTCTATTAAATCGGTTGAAATTCTTAAAATTGTTAGAGATGTCAATAATAGCCACACAAGTTTTGAACAAGAAATCCAATTGACGAATGACTACTGGTATTTAATGCGCGTCATACCTTATGCCGTGTCGATTAAACAAAAACGCGGGAGTCATTCTCACTTTTATCGACATCAACCAGTTAAAACACGCACAAATCGAAATCCAAAAAAGAGAACAGGAAGAAACCATACGCCTTGCTAAGTTCGTCAAGTTTTCCAATGATGCGATTTGCTTAATTGAACAAGATGGCCAGATTGTCACTTGGAACACGGGGGCGGAGAATTTATATGGTTGGACTGAGCAAGAAGCATTGGGCATGAATTTCAAGCAACTGATTCCAAAAGGCGAAAAAAAGAAAGCCCAGCAAAGTGTTGATGCGTTGCTTAAAGGCAAGGCGCACACGTCATTTCGGGCCAATCGGCTGACCAAATCAGGTAAGACCATAAATGTTGCCGCTTCCGCGTGTATCTTTTATCCCGAAGACGCATCGCGAAAACTTATCGCGTTAACTGAACGGGATTATTTTCACCAGCATCAAGAAGAGCGGAATGAATGTATAAGCTGCCTGCAAAAACTGGCGTCTATAGTCATGGATTCGGCTGAAGCCACCATTATGATTGATGTGGAAGGTAAAATTGTTGCTTGGAATAAAGGCGCTGAACAGCTTTATCGCTGGAGGAGTCAAGAGGTGTTATTTAAGTCATACGACGATTTAATTCCCGTTGAAGAACGTAAATGGATAAAAGACTATTTGAATAAGTTACTGAAAGGCCAGACTTTAAATGCCATTCAGTCAAAACGTGTCACGAAAGAAAACCAAATTATTGATGTTAACTTTAATGCGACGTTACTTGGCAATCAATCAGGCGAAGCATTAATGATTATAGCGAATGAAAGGGTTGTAACTGGGAGAGGGGATTAACGTTACACTCTGAACGGTCAAATTTTCGGTTTTTTTGAGTAGGGTACGCTGTGCGTACCACTAGAAAAATCGTAATAAAATCAATAAAAAGGTACGCGTAGCGTACCCTACAGCGAATCTGTAAAAACCAAAAACTTTAACCATTT
>NZ_LAJX01000306.1 GCF_000963695.1 Methylocucumis oryzae | reverse complement strand
CTGAATTAATCGTCCATCCTGGTTTGATTAACGTAGACTTTGCTGACGTAAAAACAGTCATGTCTAGCATGGGTGCTGCGATTATGGGTATAGGTTCCGCAACTGGCGAGTATCGTGCTAGAGAAGCAGCCGAAAAAGCGATTGCTTGTCCTCTGTTAGAAGATATTAGTTTACAAGGTGCGCGCGGCATCTTAGTTAATATCACAGCGTCCGATATGGGTATGGCAGAATTTGATGAAGTGGGCAAAATCGTGCACGAATTTGCCTCAGAAGATGCGATTATCAAAATCGGTATGGCGATAGACCCTACGTTAGATGACAGTATCAAAGTCACTGTGGTTGCAACAGGTATGGGGCAACCGGCCAAAGCGGTTAGTGCGCCTTCATCCGTCTTGCCATTTAATAAAACCCTTAAAGGCCAAGCGAGTGATATGCCTAATTACGACGGCTACGACAAATCACCGTTAGCACGCGGTAATACTGCACCAAGAGCAGATAACCGGGAATCACGTTCTTTCGGTGCTCAAACCAAAAAAGAAGGTGATTTGGATTACTTAGATATTCCGGCCTTTTTAAGAAGACAAGCGGACTAAAATAAGGTTTGGGTTATGGGTCTCTGCTATAACCCAATCTTAGCAATCATTTTATTGGGTTAAGCGAATTAACCCAACAATAATTATTTCCAATGCGTCTGCGTATACTGCTTACATGCAACGCAGTCATCTAAATTCTTGCCATGTGGAAAACCACTTGGTAGCTCGGTACGTTGGATGGGGTTTCCTACTAGCGCTAAAAGCCACAACCACCGGCTAACCGGTGGTTGTGCTTCATAAAGAACTCAACGGCATCTCGCTCGACGACGTAGCAAAACCAGCCCTAAAGCCGATAACATGAAATAACACGCCGCAGACACCGGAACAGGCGTCATGTGAGAATTCATATCACCGGTAATCGTCAACTGATAGTTAAGCCTTAATGATGACACGGCCGACAAACCGGAACTAAACGGCGAGGATTCTAGCTGTAAGCCGTCTATTAAGTCAGTACCGCCAAAATCACCGTAACCGTTCAATCTAGCCACGTTGTTTTCTAAAAGACATTCTGATCCTTAACTGTCTCGGAATTTGCCGTTGCAAAAGGCAGCAACTCATCGATACGACTGTTGGGCCAAGTCGGTAATTTTTCCAAAGTTATCCTTGAGCCA
>NZ_LAJX01000305.1 GCF_000963695.1 Methylocucumis oryzae | reverse complement strand
TTAAGCTATTGGCTTAAACTAGCCGCTTTTGGGATAATGCCTAAACGAAGTACGTTGTGCGTACCACTAAAAAATCGTAATAAAATCAATAAAAAGGTACGCGTAGCTACCCTACAGCGAGTTGCAAAAACCGAAAGCTTAACCGTTTAAAGTATATACATGTTTAATAATTCCATTAATTATTCATTCAGACATTCTAAAATAGCCTTGCTTACAAAGCATAAAAAAGAAATAGAAATCAGTCCATTGATTAAAAATTACCTGGGTACTGAAATAGAAGTCTTTGACTGCTTCGACACCGATGAGCTAGGTACTTTTTCAAGAGAAAAAAAAAAGAAATCAATCACAACTTGAAACAGCACGATTCAAAGCAAAAAAAGCAATTGAAATAAGTGGCTGCCAGATTGGAATAGGTAGCGAAGGAAGTTTTACCACTGATCCATACATGGGTTTAGTACCATGGAATATTGAAATGATAGTTTTATATGATTATAAAAATAATATAGAAATAGTTGGAACTGAACAGAGACCCTTTAAAAATATACAGAAATTAATTACCACAAAAGAAGAACTTATTCCATTGGTCAAAGATATTGATTTCCCGAAAAATAACTTAATCATTAGACCAAATAATGAAGATGATCAATTTATTAAAAAAGACTTTTTAAGCGTGGATGAACTTTTTAATGAATTTGATTTATTATTAGAAAAATCAATTAATGGAGTAGTTTTTGTTGAAAATGATCACAGAGCACACCGTTCCGTAAATAGAATGGAAGCAATTAGATATGCTACCATCGACTTGATAATTAAATGCCACTCATTTTGTCCTGAATGTAGTTCTCCTGGTTTTTCAGTTAATCGTGGTGAAGGAAACCTACCATGCGAGTACTGTGGTTTTGAATCAGATACATTTAAATATCTAGTATATAAATGCAATAAATGCTCTTTTGAGAAAAGAATAGAAAGGTCAGATATTACAAATGTAGATCAACAATATTGTAATTACTGCAATCCTTAAGCTAACAACCGTTTCAACCTGACAACGCGATAATACGCTCGGCAAGATTAACGGTAAAAACCATAGGGCTTTCGGTATGTAAAATCGTCGATATTCAGTCATGGTTTGAAACTCGAACGATGCGCCTCCTAACGTCCGCACGCCTTATCGCGTTGCCACAAGCCACAGAAATCGAGCGTAGTGTTCATACGGCTCTCTGATTTCTTGGCGAGATGGCATAACGGGTTGGCGTTGTATATCAGCTACAATGTTTTACTCGTCAATATGGTTTATCCTGTTGATCATTTAAATAATGCTGATAATCCTTGTCAGCAGACTGAAAACAACGCTCACGCGTATCACTATCCGCCAGTTTTGAGCATTCATTACGTCTAACACCTTGTGATAAATCATAGACTTGTTCAGCAGAACACGCCGTTAAGACTAAACTTAACACGATTAATATTATTCGCTGCATTGCATACCTCCTGAAAATAACCGATAAGCCGGATTCTGTGTTTGTTCGGAATAGACAAAACCCGAATGCTCTAAACAGTGTTCAAAGGTTTTACGCTCAGACGCAGGTAGTTGTAAACCCATTAACACTTTACCAAATGCTGCGCCATGATTACGGTAATGAAACAAGCTAATATTCCAACGCCCGCCTAACTCGCTTAAAAAGCTCGCTAAAGCACCTGGTCGTTCGGGGAACTCGATACTGTAAATCACTTCATTCAGTTCACAAGGCGCATGACCGCCTACCATATAGCGAATATGCTCTTTAGCTAATTCATTCGCAGTCATATCGGTAATGCCAAAACCTTGTTGCTGTAAGAACTGAATCACCTCTTGCCTATCAGACTCTAAGCCACTGCTGGAGATACCGACAAACACCTGTGCCATGACGTTATCAAAATAACGGTAATTGAATTCAGTAATGCTACGCCCACCTAATAATTGGCAAAACTTGAAAAAACTACCGGGTATTTCTGGAATGCTAACCGCTAACAATATTTCCTTGTGTTCGCCGACTTGCGCACGCTCGGCAACATAGCGTAAGCGGTCAAAATTCATGTTAGCACCGCTATCTATTGCGATAAAGGTTTGCCCTGTAACTCCTTCGCGCTCTATGTATTTTTTTAAACCAGCAACCGCTAACGCACCTGCTGGCTCGGCGATGGAGCGTGTATCATCAAAAATATCTTTAATCGCGGCGCAGATTTCATCAGTATTAACCGTTATCACTTCATCGACATATTTTTGTGCTAAACGAAATGGCTCAGCACCGACTTGTTTAACGGCGACACCATCGGCAAACAAACCCACTTGCTGGATAATAACCCGTTCACCGGCAGCTAATGCGCGTTTTAAACAATCCGCATCATCCGGTTCTACGCCGATAATTTTTACTTCTGGCCTTACAAATTTAGTGTAAACAGCAATACCGGCGATTAAACCGCCACCGCCAACTGGAACAAAAATAGCATTTAAGGGTTTGGTATGTTGCCGTAACAATTCCATCGCTACCGTGCCTTGGCCTGCAATGACATCAGGGTCATCATAAGGATGCACAAAGACTAAACTCTGTTGTTCAGCTAATTCCAATGCATGAACGTAAGCATCGCTATACGAGTCTCCGAATAACACCGTATCGGCGCCCATAGCCCGTACCGACGACACTTTTATATCAGGTGTAGTCGTCGGCATGACAATGAGTGCGCGTATATTTAAACGTTTCGCAGCTAAGGCAACGCCTTGGGCATGATTGCCGGCCGATGCCGCAATTACGCCCTGTTGTTGCTGTGCCCGAGTTAACGAGGCCATTTTGTTATACGCACCGCGTAATTTAAACGAAAATACCGATTGTAAATCTTCGCGTTTTAATAAAATGGTATTGGCAAACCGTTCTGACAATAAACGGGTGGGCTCTAATGCAGTTTCTACTGCGACGTCATAAACGCATGCACGTAAAATTTTCTCTATATATTTTTCTGGCATAATAAAAAGGGCTGAAGATTCTCAATAACTGAGTTATTATCGCACACCGTTTTATCAACTTAACCAAACACATAAAAACTTTATGAGCACGCAAGACGAATTAAAAAGAAAAGTAGCAGAAGCCGCCGTTCCTTATGTTAAAGGTATTGGCATCATAGGCGTAGGTACAGGCTCAACCATACGTTATTTCATTGATGCATTAGCTGATTTTAAAAGCGATATTGAAGGCGCTGTATCCAGTTCAGTTGCAACCACTGAGCATTTGAAAAAAGTCGGAATTCCGGTTTTAGATTTAAACGAAACAGGCACACTCGATATTTATGTCGATGGTGCAGACGAAATCAACCCTGTTAAACAATTGATTAAAGGTGGCGGCGCCGCTTTAACCCGCGAAAAAATTATTGCCGCAGCAAGCAAAAAATTCGTTTGTATCGCTGATGGGTCAAAACGCGTTGATGTCTTAGGCAAATTCCCGTTACCTATTGAAGTCATCCCTATGGCTAGAAGTTATGTGGCACGGGAACTTGTTAAATTAGGTGGTCAACCGGTATGGCGGGAAAACTGCGTCACTGATAACCATAACCACATCATTGACGTACATAATTTAACGATTACTAACCCTATTGAACTGGAACAAACCATTAACCACATCACTGGCGTTGTCTGCGTAGGTCTTTTCGCTATGCGCCCAGCCGATGTCGTGTTAGTCACTGATGGCGAGCAAATCGTGAGTTTTTAAGCTTTGTTCCAAAGCGGATAAAGCACAGAAGACAGCTCCGGTATCTTCGGCATTCGCCACATCGTGGTAGCGAATGCCGGAGCGTTTGCCGACTATAAACCGCTTTTCAAACTCGCTTCTATAAACATATCTAAATCACCGTCTAACACGGCTTGCGGGTTTCCGGTTTCCACACTGGTGCGTAAGTCTTTAATGCGTGATTGATCTAAGACATAAGACCGAATCTGACTGCCCCAACCTATATCGGATTTACTCTCCTCTAATGCTTGTTGACTTTCCATGCGTTTGCGCATTTCCAATTCGTACAGCTTTGCTTTCAGCTGCTTCATTGCCGTATCGCGGTTTTTATGCTGTGAGCGGTCACTTTGACACTGAACCACAACACCGGTTGGATTATGGGTAATTCGCACCGCCGATTCTGT
>NZ_LAJX01000304.1 GCF_000963695.1 Methylocucumis oryzae | reverse complement strand
GGAGCAGTTTTCTGTAAGCCACACGGATGTGGTGAATGCAGAAAACGCACGACTGCACGGATGCAGGAGGTAGAGCAATGCAGGAGCTATTGCCGAGAAGCAGTTTTCTGTAAGCCACACGGATGTGGTGAATGCAGAAAACGCAGGAGCAGTTTTCTGTGTTTATACTTTAAACGGTTAAGTTTTCGGTTTTTAGGTAGGGTGCGCTGTGCGCACCTTTATTAAGTTATCATAAAAATCAATGAAAAAGGTGCGCATAGCGCACGGCAACACAAGATACCGAATATGACCGTTCAGAGTATAACTAAACTATGTTTTTAAGCGGGCTTAACACCGGTAACACATGATAAGTGATATTGATTCTACGTCAGTGAGTGCATAATGAATCTGACAAAATTAACTTTAAATTTGTTTGGCTTAGGCTATTTACTGTTTGCACCGGTATTATGCGCCGAAGATGCTTCAGTCGAATATAAAATCAAGGCAGGTTATTTATACAATTTTACTAAGTTTATTACGTGGCCGGAGGAGCGTAACCCTACATTTAATATTTGTATTATTGGTAAAGACCCCTTTGGGTCGATTATTGACCCTATTGAACAGCGTACTGCTATGGATAGGCCAATAAAGCTAGTCAGGGCAGAGCATTATGATAAGTCTTTAGACTGTCAAATTGTGTTCTTTGGTCATTTAAAAGAACTTCCTATTATCAAAAAAGCTGTTTTAACGGTGAGTGATACACAAGACTTTGCAAGTTTAGGTGGCATGGTGAGCTTTATTAAGAAAGAGGGACGTATTAAATTACGGATTAACTTGCAAGCGATAAAAAGTAGCGACTTAGAAATCAGTGCCAAGTTACTAGAAGTTTCAGAACTTATTAATGGAAACGGCCATGATTAACTACGTTCGCAACTTATCTATTCATAAAAAACTGTTGTTAACGGTTTTATTTCCCAATATTTCTTCGTTAATTGTTGCGGGTATGATTTTGGTGGTGTTGGAAATTAATGATTTTCAACGCAAAGCGCAAGATGAGTTAACCACGCTAGCAACGCTAATTGGTAATCGAAGTATCGCGGCTGTGATGTTCCAAGATACTAAATTAGCCGAGGAAAACCTCTCTGTGTTAAACATGCAGCCTACTGTGCAAGCTGCGTGTTTGTATGATGCAAAAGGCGTTCAGTTTTCTCGCTTATTAAAAAATGAACAAGACGCTTGGCAATGCCCCATCGCGGTAAGTCAGGAACACACACATTTTGTCAGCCGTGATTTATACGTCGTGGTGCCTATTGTCGACAAAGGCGAAAATCTAGGGACGGTTTTAATTTATGCTGATTTTGCCAAAGCCTATTGGGAAAAAAGTTAAATTTACCGGCTTATTGTATTTAATATTACTAGCTGTTTCGGTTTTAACATTCATTATATCTACACCGTTAATTAAGCTGATTTCTCATCCCATCACCCAATTAGTCGCGACAGTAAAGGCAATTAGTCAAAGTAAAAACTATTCGTTACGGGCAAAAAAAATTCATAACGATGAAACAGGCTTATTAGTCGATACGTTTAACGATTTGATTATGACGGTCGATATACAAAACCAAGAACTGACTAAAGCTAAAGACCGTTATTTAGCGCTATACAATGATAATCCCACTATGGTGTTTAATCTTAAGGAAAGCGGTCTTATTCTATCGGTTAATTTAACCGGGGCTAATTATTTAGGTTTAGCCATTGACGTTCTGCAAAATCGCTCAATTTTCGATTTTGTCTACTCCTCTGATTTGACTATTGCTCAGGATTTAATCGCGCGCTGCTTACTCAATCCTAATCAAGTTCAAAAACAAGAATTCAGACAGATTTGCATTGCCAAAGAGATTATTTGGGTAAGAGCAACCGCAAGGTTTATTGAAAGCATCGATGGGCAACACAGCTTGCTTTTAGTGTGCGAAGACGTCACAGAAACCCATAATCTAACGGCGCAAATTGCTTATCAAGCTAGCCACGATGCCTTAACAGGACTGGCTAATCGAGCCGAATTTGATAGGGCGATTGCCGAGGCCATTCGTAGCGCACATGCTGAGAATACCGAGCATGTGTTATGTTATTTAGATCTTGACCAATTTAAAGTGGTTAATGATACCAGCGGCCATTTAGCCGGTGATGAATTATTACGCCAATTAGGCGATATTCTTAGAAAACAAGTGCGACGCCATGATTTTGTTGCGCGTTTAGGCGGCGATGAGTTTGGCGTACTGATGTATGATTGCTCAATGGCAGAAGCTTATACGGCATGTGAGCATATACGCAATGCTATCCGCGACTTTCATTTTGCCTGGGATGACAGACGCTTCACGATTGGTGTCAGTATAGGCGTATCATCGATTAATGATACGTCTAGCAACGCCGTGAACTTATTAAAAGAAGCCGACGCTGCCTGTTACGCGGCGAAAGATAAAGGGCGCAACCGCGTCCATGTGTTTAGACCCGATGATAAAGAACTCGCGATACGTCATGGTGAAATGCAATGGGTCGCCAAAATTCAGCACGCGCTTGAAAATAATCACTTTTGCTTGTACGGACAACCCATTGTTTCTATAACAGATATTGAGGAAGGCTTACATTTTGAAGTATTGATTCGTTACCGTGATGAACAAGGTAACACGATTCCACCCGGCGCATTTTTGCCCGCTGCTGAGCGTTACAATTTAGCACCTGCGGTAGATAAATGGGTGATACGCAACTTGTTTGAATGGATTGCGAACAGGCCTGAGTTTTTAGAGAAACTCGCTTTGTGTTCGATTAATTTGTCAGGCTTATCGCTAACGGATGAGTCTATGTTGGCATTTATTTCCGAGCAATTGACGCAATGGCAAATTCCCACCCATAAAATTTGTTTTGAAATTACCGAGACTGCGGCGATTTCTAACTTATCAAATGCTACTGATTTCATTAATAAATTGAGAGAAAAAAACTGTTTATTCTCCCTAGATGACTTCGGTAGCGGCTTGTCGTCGTTTGCTTATTTAAAGAATTTACCAGTCGATTTTTTAAAAATTGATGGCTTGTTTGTTAAAGACATTTTAGATGATAAAGTTGACCTCGCAATGGTGAAGTCGATTAACGAAGTCGGGCATATTATGGGCAAACTGACGATTGCGGAGTTTGTCGAGAATAAACCCATCTTTGATTTATTGTCCGAATTAGGCGTCGATTATGCACAAGGGTATGGTATTGGCAAACCTGTGCCATTAGAAGAGTTAAAAATTAGCAAGCCTTTTGCGGCAGCATGAACATGAAAACAAAGCATTCCAAATCTATCCTCAGTACCGCGCTGATGTGTTGCTGTAGCGCAGCCAGTATCGTCGTCGCACGGGCTGAGATTGATGATTATTTTTCACTTTCTCCGGCTGAATTAGCCGCTATGCCGGTAACAATTGCTACAGGCACGCCAAAACCGGTGTTCCAATCGGCTGCCGTGACCAGCGTGATTACTGCTGAGCAGATTAAAGCCATGGGTGCAACAGAATTGCATGAAGTGCTGGAAACGGTGCCTGGTGTACATGCTAGCTTGCAAGAGTCTTCTAATGATTATAACTACAGCTTTCGAGGCATTCGCAATACCGCCAACTCACAAGTATTAATGTTACTCAATGGCACCCGGATAACGACGCCGTTTAGAGGCACCTTGACCACAGGCGTTGAATTGCCGTTGGAAGCTATTACTAGAATCGAAGTGATACGGGGGCCAGGTTCTGCTTTATACGGTGCCGATGCTTTTGCCGGTGTTGTTAACATCATTACTAAAACGGCTAGCGATATTAATGGCAGTAAAGTCGGGGCACGCGGCGGCCACTGGGGTACGCATAGCGAATGGGGGCAACAAAGCTTACAGTGGGCGGGGTGGGATATATCGGCTAGCTTGCAGCATCAAGCTACCGATGGTGATGATGGCCGGATTTTACATGCCGATGCGCAAACAGGGTTTGATAAGATTTTGGGTACACAAGCCTCGTTAGCACCGGGGGCGTTAAATTTTCAATATGAAAACGTTAAATGGCCATTTCGACCTTAAGCGCAAGCATTGGGATATGCATCTTTGGGGGTTCGGTGCTGAATCAGGCTCGCGAGCGGGTACGGCAGGGGCATTAGACCCTAATGGCAATGCCAATACTGAGCAGTTTTTAGGCGATGTCCGCTTCTCTAGTGAAGATTGGTTTGAAGACATTGAATTGACGGCTCATGCGAGTTATTTATACACAAATTTTTTAGCTGATTTAAACCTTTTTCCCTAATAACACATTGTTACGAATCGGCGCTGATGGCAATATCAAATCACCCTTAAGTACAAATCCACTCGTCAGTTTTCCTGACGGTGTTAAAGCCAATGTAGGTCGGGTTGAACGCGTACCGTCAATAGAATTAGGTTTGCTTTATAAAGCATTTGACCAACATTTGCTTAAATTTAGTTCGAGTTTTCGTTATGAAGAAATCACCACTAGCGAGCGTAAAAACTTTGGCACTGGCGTGATAGACGGCTCTGAAGGTGTTGTCAATGGTGACGTCACCGATGTCACTAATACCCAATATGTTTATTTGCCGTACAGCTCCAGAACCATCTGGTCATTGGTCGCGCAAGATGAATGGAATATTGCTAAGGGTTGGCAGTTAACCACGGGTGTGCGTTACGATGATTACTCAGATTTTGGCGGTACGGTTAATCCTAGAGTCGCGTTAGTGTGGGATATTTCGTCATCGTTAACCAGTAAACTGCTTTATGGTCGTGCCTTTAGAGCACCTAGTTTTTCTGAACAGTTTAATCAAAATAATCCTTCTTTACTGGGTAATAAAAATCTAAGTCCTGAAACGATTAATACCGTTGAATGGGTGATGGATTATCGTCCTATGCCGTCATTACGCACCGCGATTAATGTGTATTATTACGAAATTAATAACTTAATCAGTGCCGTAGCCGACAGTAATGGTATTACTAGCACGTTTCAAAACAATGGCAGCCAACGCGGGCATGGCACTGAATTTGAGTGGGATTGGCAGCTTAATGATGGCTGGTCTTTACGCGGTAACTACGCGTGGCAAGATGCAGTGAATTCCGATACCGATATATCAATAAACGGAGTCCCTGAACATCATGTTTTTGTCGCATCGACGTGGCGTTTTTTACCGCAGTGGCAAATACAACCACAGCTTAACTGGGTAGGTGGTAGAAACCGTGCTGCAAATGACCTAAGACCGTTGCCTGATTACACGACAGTTGATTTAACCTTACGCGGTAAAAAGCTATTTAACCATCTCAATCTTTCCGCCTCTTTGCGTAATGCCTTTAATGTCAGAGGCTTAGAGCCTGCTGCAACACGGTATCCGGAAAATTTATTGCTAACAGGAAGAAGCTTTTATTTCGAAGCCTCTGTCGATTTTTAATCATGCGCTGCATGATTATTCTTGAAAATCGCCTAACTGCTCTTCGACTTCTTTTGCTGCGGTATTGATGCAGGTTGATTGCTCGGTAAGGACAGAATTTAAACTGTCATCAATACCGGCTAAGTTATCGTTGAGTTCAAGCAACATTTCACTGATTATTTTTTTGACCGATTCCAAATCTTGCATAGTAAACCTCTGGCTTAATACGGCTGGGAAGCCTTTGAGCGGGGAAAAATTAAATACTATTCTATGGACTGGTTCATAGGTTGTATGGTGTCGAACGCCCCTTGCTACTCTATACTTTAGCGCTAAACCTGCTTTGTAACCCGACCTACCAAGCTTGCTTGGATTCTTTTTTAGTCATCGTAATCACTACTCATGCAAAATGCAATTCAGCAATTACTAACGCACGCCAATCAAATCATCTTAGGCAAAGACCATAAAATCCGACTAGCTTTATGTTGTTTATTAGCCAAAGGGCACTTATTAATCGAAGATATTCCAGGTGTCGGCAAAACCACGTTAGCACATACTCTCGCTAAATTGTTAGGTCTGCATTATCAACGCATACAATTCACTAGCGACATTTTACCGGCTGATATTCTAGGTGCATCGGTGTTTGATGCGAAAAACGCCATCTTTAAATTCCATCCTGGTCCTGTGTTTAATCAAATCGTGTTAGGCGATGAAATTAATCGCGCTACACCTAAAGCACAAAGCGCGTTATTAGAAGCGATGGAAGAATTCCAAGTGACGGTCGATGGGCATACTTATGAGCTACCTCAGCCGTTCTTTGTCATTGCGACACAAAATCCCGCGCATCAAATTGGCACGTTTCCATTACCCGAATCACAGTTAGACCGATTCCTAATGCGCATAGAACTCGGTTATCCCGATGCTAAGGCTGAGCGCGAATTATTATCGGGGGAAAATCGCAGTAAGCTTATTGAGCAGTTACCTGTTGTTTTACCGCCTGAACAACTGACGCAAATTCAAGCCGCAATTACCGAAGTACACGCGTCACCGGCATTACTGGATTATTGCCAAGCATTGATTCGATGCACACGCGAATCGCCTGAATTTCAGTACGGACTTTCGCCCAGAGGTGGGTTGGCGTTATTGCGCGCAGCTAAAGCCTGGGCGTTTATGGCTAACCGTGATGCAGTATTACCCGAAGATATGCAAGCAGTACTTGCCGCCGTTGTCGGTCATCGTTTGCGCGTCGGTCATGCGAGTAACGAAGCAGTGCTTGCGCCATTGCTTAAAGTGCCTATTTTTGGGTAGGGTGTGTTGTGCACACCTTTATAACTGTAAAAATCAATGAAAAGGTGCGCACAGCACACCTTACGGCAATTAATGTTTAGCCAACTTAAACAAAAGATTAAAAACCATCGCTTTTTTATCGGTGAGCAAGCCGGGTTAGCGCCTGTACGCTTAACGCATCAACGCATTTATATCTTACCGACTACACGTGGTTTAGGGTTTGTTATTATTTTAGTGGTTCAGTTGTTAATAGCGTTTGTCTATAACAACAACTTGGCTTATTTTTTAGCGTTTTTATTAGCCAGTGTATTTTTTATCACTATTTTGCATAGCTTTAAAACGCTAGCCGGGATAATTGTTAAACCTGGGTCGGTCGTGCCGGTTTTTGCCGGTGAAACCGCTAGTTTTGTCTTGGTGTTGCAAAATCCTACCCCAACGCCCAGATTTTTTCAGGTGAGTATGGCAGACCAACAATCCGTCGAGCTAGCCCCTTTTTCTAACGGTTCAGTGGCGCTGGCTGTCAAGACTACGCGGCGTGGCTGGTGTTATGCTAATAAAATCACTGTTGCAACAACGTATCCTTTGGGGTTATTCCGTGCGTGGTCACCGCTACGTTTTGAGCTAAAAGTGTTGGTGTACCCTAAACCGGCATCGCAATCAACGCCTTTTCCAGAATCTGCCGGTTTAACGGCTGAGCAAGGTTATAGCCAGTTAGGTGCTGATGATTTTTATGGTTTAGCCAGTTACCAACCCGGTGATTCTGTTAAACATATTCACTGGCAAAGCTATGCCAAAGGCTTAGGCGTTTTTAGTAAACAATACGCAGGTGGTAATGCGCGAGAATTGTGGTTGTCGTATCAAGCGACGACAGGTGGGGATGTCGAACAGCGTTTAAGTCAATTATGCCGCTGGCTTATTGATGCTGAACAAGCGGGGCTTAGTTATGGTTTGATACTACCAAACCTAAGGATAACAGTCAGTTCTGGTCATAGCCACACTGAGCAATGTTTAGAAGCACTGGCCTTGTTTTAACTATGCATGTCTCTCGCCCTGTTATGCTGTTTTTGCTTAGCGCGATAGGCTTAATGTGTTTACCGCATTATGCCCATTTGCCGGTAGCGATTATCAGCTATTTTTATGCCTTATTGGCTTGGCGCTTTGTCGGCGTATTTAAACCCGAAAAGCTGCCGAACAAAGCCTTATTACTGTTACTAACCCTAGGTGCCATGGTGTTGTTATACCTACAACACCATAGTCTGTTTGGTCGTGATGGTGGAACGCGATTATTTGTATTAGCGTTGGGGCTTAAGCTGTTGGAAATCAACAGCGAGCGCGACTTATATCTAGTGTGTTTTCTAGCGTTTATCGTCGCCACATCACAATTTTTATACGAACAAAACGTATTCATGGCGGTGTATATCGTTGCGGTAAGCGCAAGTTTATTGGCCGCATTAGTGTGTATTAATCGGTTAGCGCCTAAACCGTGGGCGGCGTTAAAAACCTCCAGTGTGATTGTTGTGCAAGCGTTACCAATGGCTATTGCGTTATTTATCTTATTTCCGCGCGTAGAAGCCCCGCGTTGGATGTTGTTAAACGACAAAAGCCATGTCAGGTCAGGCTTAAGCGATACGATGGAGCCAGGTTCTATCAGCGATTTAGGCATGTCAGATAAATTAGTGTTTCGTGCCAAATTCAGCGCGTCAATGCCTACGCCCGCACAACGCTATTGGCGAGGGCCGGTGTTCGCTTTTACCGATGGCAAGCGTTGGAGTAAAGCGAACAGCCGCAGTTTTGAACAACAACTCGCAAAACCCAGTTTTTCCGGGCATTCTTATGAATACACGTTGTTAATGGAGCCACGCGATAAAAATTGGCTGTATGCGCTGGACTTGCCCAGCCAATTGCCTAAGCCTTTATTCCAAAATGCGTATTATCAAGTATTAAGCATGGATAATCCGGATAAGCGCTCAGAATACAAACTGACTTCTTATACACATTATAATACTGGCGCGCTATCCGAGGCCGAGCGCAGTGTTAACACACAATTACCTGCTGAACCGTCGCAAAAAATCACCGATTTTGTTAAACAACTACAAGGTTTTTCAAAACCGCCACACGTCTTTATCAATAACCTACTACAACATTTTTCGTACCGAAGATTTTCATTACACGTTAACGCCACCGTTAATGGAAGAAAATCCTATAGAAACGTTTTTATTTACTACGCGCTACGGTTTTTGCAGTCATTATTCAGCGGCGTTCGTTTATTTAATGCGTGTGGCCGACATTCCGGCGCGTGTTGTTACCGGTTATCAAGGCGGCGAATATAATAAAGTAGGCGATTTTCTTGAAATACGCGAAGCGGATGCCCATGCGTGGGCAGAAGTGTGGTTAGCTCAGCAAGGCTGGGTAAGAGTTGACCCCACGGCGGCGGTTGCCCCAGAACGGGTAGAAAAAAACCTGGATTTAGCAGAATTAGTTCCCGGTGGCGTCATTCGTTTTAGTAACGATAGCGATGCTCATTCAGGTGCTTACCAATGGTTGAAGCAAGCCTCGCAACTTTGGAGTCATGTTGATTACAACTGGCAGCGTTGGGTGATTAACTACAATACGAAAAATCAAGCACAATTTTTAGCCTCGCTAGGCATTTTTGATTTAAAAACCATGTTATATGGCTTGCTGGTCAGTTTATTTGTGCTGACTTGCTTATTAAGCTGGCTGCTATTACGACAACAACGCGCCAAACCAGACCGATTACTGATAGCCTACCAGCGTTATTGTCAAAAATTAGCTAAATGCGGCTTGCACAGAAATCCAGCAGAAGGTGAATTAAGTTTTGCGGAACGGGCTAAGCAACAGTTACCGGAACACACAGAGGCGATACAGCAAATTACCGCGCTATATTTAAAACTGCGCTATGGAAAACAACCATCAACGCAGGATTGGATACTTTTAACCAAGAAAATCAACGTGTTTTCTCCACGTAGCGTCAAAGTAAAAAGCGGTTCGGCTAATGGATAAATAGACTCTGAACGGTCAAATTTTTCGGTTTTTTGAGTAGGGTACGCTGTGCGTACCATTAAAAAATCGTAATAAAACCAATAAAAAGGTACGCGTAACGTACCCTACAGCGAGCTGAAAAACCCGAAAGCTTAACCGTTTAAAGTATATCTACTGCCTGCTTAAGTATAACTCATTGAATAAAAAGCTTATTAATCTTAAGCCGGCAGTATTAAAAGTATATCGTTGGATTGTGCCGCGTTATTGCGTAGTCAGTTTACCCATTTTGACGACTTCAAAATCGGTATTTTTGACTTGTTTTAATGTGTTTAATAAATCGTCATCCCAGCGCTCATCGGCTGTTCCTGAGATGAATAAATTACCGCCATTATCAGCGACAATCATGCCGTATTTTTTTAACGCTCGTAAAATAACCTGCGCCGGTTCTTCAAAACCGCTTATGTCGTAGTCGGCTTTTAGTCTCAGTCTAGCGCCCATAGGCAAAGCGTTCTTTGAGGTAATGTCACTGGCAAAATGCCGTGCCGGGTAAATATAGGCTCTACGCGTGTCTTCTACAGTAAACCGAATCGCATGGTTAATGGCGTGCTGAATATACACCTCATCATAACGCACTAAACCCGGCAAGATGGGAAGGCCCGCCGCATCGGCTGAAGTCCAGCCTGCAGGTCTTAATTTATTGGATTTTAAATTGAACACGGCACCTGAACCCGCATCCCAACTGCCATCGGTTTTAGGATAAGAGCTCCACGTTTCATAAAGTTTCCAACGGTCTTTATCCAATACCAACACATGTCTATCGCCTTTTGAATTAGCTCCACCTTCAATCGGCGCATCGGCTGGAAATGGATAAGGGCCTGGATCGCTTTCATCGTCGTAGCGGAAACGCATAGGCACTTTAGGCTCAGTCCCCGTGACAACGAGATACGGAATGCCAAAGGGTTTACCATCATCCCAATACGCATTCGCGCCGAAATCGGGGTGTAGTTCGGTATCTGTTCCCAGGTGATTAATTAAATTAGTAGAATTGGGATCTACTGGTTTGGTATCGATTGCTTGGTTCCAAGGGTTATTAGCAGGAAATAAGCGATTGCCCTTTAAATCGGCATTAAGCCCTAAGTCGGTATCTTTTGCCCAAGCCGAAGCTAGGTTAAAACTGATAAAACAAGTTAGTAACAGTTTATAAGCGATTTTCATAACACGTTGCCTCCAAAAAAAGTTAGTTTGACTAGCGATTATCATTGCCTGTTTTACCAATCTATGTTTGTAATAGCCATAGAGTAGGTTTTAGTTTTCTGAATTATTTTGGTGTGTAGTGTGTAAGAAAATAATTTGAAAAGTTATGTTAAATCGAATTCTCAGCGGATTTTGATAGGTAAGCAAGACAAGCGCTAAAGGATAATAGCTAAACCAAAATCAAACGCTTGTGATATATGCACATCGGTTAAGCATTTTCATAAATACAAATCCATATTTATTTTAACATTCGCTCTGGAGTCAAATGGTTTTAGCCAGTTGTTAAAAAAGCTTAAGGAATATGCATAAAATAACTTAGTCAATTGCCAGAGCCGTCTTTTCAGGGACGGCGGTATAGTTCCACTGCCTAAGGTGCTTATCAAAAACGATGCGCATAGATTCTTTAAATCCTACCGCTACTTTTCTGCCTGTTGCATACACTTTATCAAGAATACAGGCGACCACCTTTAAC
>NZ_LAJX01000303.1 GCF_000963695.1 Methylocucumis oryzae | reverse complement strand
TACCTAGCAGGGGTTTGGGCTATGCACTTTAGGCGGGACAATGCCATACGGGACAGGGCGTTTTAGAGCGCGGGTGTTGGCAGCAGGGATGCTGCCGCCAAGCCTACAGGGATGTATTTACGGCGTCCTGCGCTCTGAATGCCCTGTTCCTACTTAAGTTGGTAGCCGGGTTTTGCAGTTATTCTTATTGCCAGCAGCAACCATGCCAATTAGCTAAGAAAAAAATTCATGTTACAGAACTTAGGGTTAGCGATGCTATTCACTTAAACTTCATGTGGCAATTAAGACATCACCATAGGAGTTAAAAGTGATTGTCGCAAAGACGACAAAGTTTTTGGTCGATAGTATTGGTGGGTGTTTGTTGTGTAACAGTAATTAATCAAGTGAAAACAATGAATTAACAAACTGAGGCTAGATAGTAAAATACCGCTGCAATGACGCTGATTTGTTAAAAAAGCAAAAAACAAACCTAACACAAGCACTTGTCATCGGTATCATAAGCAACTTAGTTAATAGGCACTAAAATTGCTATTAAGCTAAAGAGATAACACTTTGTTTTCGTTAAGGCGCTGCTATGAGAAAAAATTCATTACAATTTTTGCAAACACATGTGAATAATTTGGTAACAGTCGTTGGGGGGATTTATCAGACGTATTTAATGGCTCAGAGCTAGCCAATACGAATCCTATCCCTTATCACTTGTTTGTAGAGACTGTTGAGCAAGTGCCTATAGCTATTTCGATTACTGATAAAAAAGCCAATATTTTATATGTGAATGAAGAATTTACCCGCGTGACAGGTTATTTACCTGAAGATATTTTGGGACAAAATGAATCCATTCTATCGGATAAAAGAACGCCTAGATCGGTGTATTACGATTTATGGCATACCATACGCAGCAAAAAAGTTTGGCGCGGCACGTTATGTAATCGCCACAAATTGGGGCAGCGCTATATTGCCGATTTAGCGATTGCACCTATGTTGAACGAAGACGGTGTGATTACGCATTATATTGGTATGCATAGAGATGTGACCTTAACTCATGAATCTGAAAAGCGGGTTAATAATCAAAAATTGCTCATAGAATCAGTGATTAATTCATCACCTATTGCTATGGTTGTGATTGACGATGACGATAACGTCATCCTCGATAATCACATGTATAAAGCCTTAGTCAGCGATTTAGATAAAGGCGAACCGGCTTTATATTTTCTAACCTTATTACGTGAAGAATTAGGTAAGCAATGGCAGCAGTTACGCGAAAACGAACAAGGTTTTAGCAACCGAGAATTTCGCGTTGAAGGCAAGCCAGGGCGGCGCGCGCGTTGGTATTCTTGTGCGGGGAATTGGTTTGTCGAAAATGAAGTACATGTCGATGCTTTTTTTGCGAATACCTCAAAGCAGTATTTAATTCTAACGATTTCAGACATTACGCGCCAACGTCGGCAAATGGAAGAGCTGCATATACAAACGCTAAAAACCATTATGTCTGAAGATGAGCGAGTGCGTAGCATTAGGGAAACGTTATTAGGCGCTATGCACCAAACACAAATGCCAATGAACCAAATTAGGGCGGCTGAGCAAATCTTGCTGCACAAAGGTGACGAACAATATGCCAGTTTATTACAGATTCTTAAGCAAATTTTACATTCTGGTGAAGAAGCCATTGCCACCATGCAAAAATGCCTACCCGAAATCAGCCAGACGGCATTTATCCCCGTCAATTTAAATCAGATTCTGCATGAAGTGTTATTGCTGAATGAGCAGAAAATCTGGAGCCAAGGGATAGATATTTTATGGCAACCGTTAACCGAATTGCCCCACATCTTGGGCTCGGAAAATCGTTTACGCGTATTATTTAACCAGATTGTCGATAATGCCATTACTGCATTAAGCCACACCGACTCTGATGAGCAACGCATTAAAATTACCAGCAATGTCGAGCAAGATATGGTGCATGTCATTATTGAAGACACCGGGCCTGGCATACCTGAAGAAAGTCGTAGCAAAGTGTTTGAACCCTTTTATACAACCCGAAGTGGCGGTAGTAATCAAGCCGGGATGGGGTTAGTTATCGCTAAAGAAATTGTCAGTCAACATCACGGGTTTATCGATATTGATCCGACTTATGACCAAGGTTGCCGATTTAAAATCAGCTTCCCGTTATTGGATAGGAGCTTAGGAGAGTAAGTCCATGTTGGAACGAACCCAGCTTGTCGAGGCTGAATTAGACACATTGTATTTAATCAGCCAAGTTTTAAATAGTACGCATGATTTACACGCGAAATTGCAAGCGGTGTTAGAAATTTTGCATAAGCGTTCGGGTATGCGCTCGGGCATGATTACGATAAAAGAAATCGAAAGCGACAGTTTAGTCGTCAGTGCTGTTCATGCCGATGCTGTCGTTAATTTTAAACAACCGGTACGTTACCATCCTGGCGAAGGCGTCATGGGGGCGGTTTTAGATGCCGGTAGTACGATAGTGGTTGAAAAAATCTCAGAAGAGCCGCGTTTTTTAGGGCGTACTGGCTTATACGAGGCTGAATTACCGTTTATCGGTTCACCTATTTATATCGAAGCGGGCGATACCATAGGTGTTTTAGCGGCACAACCGGTGAACAGTTTGTTTTTAGGTGAGCGGGCGCGCTTTATGGAAATGATTGCCAATTTAATTGCGCAATCGGTGAAAGTCATTCGCTTAACTGAGCGCAAGCAACGTGATTTACAAAGCGAGCGCGATCAACTTAAACATGCATTGATTAAAAATTATCGCTTTGAAAACATCATAGGCCATTCCCCGTCTATGTTAAAAGTGTTTGATTTAATTAAGCAAGTCGCAAAATGGAATACGACGGTACTCATCCGTGGTGAGTCAGGTACTGGTAAAGAGGTCGTGGCTAACGCCATTCATTTTAATTCAGGCTGCGCCAGTGGCCCGTTTTTAAAGCTTAATTGTGCTGCGTTACCCGATACGCTGTTGGAATCAGAATTATTCGGTCATGAAAAAGGTGCGTTTAGCGGTGCGATTAGCCAACGTAAAGGTCGATTTGAACTGGCTAATAATGGCACGTTATTTTTAGATGAAATTGGTGAAATTTCTGCCTCGTTTCAAGCTAAGCTGTTACGCGTGTTACAAGAAGGAGAATTTGAACGCGTCGGTGGCACGCATACGATTAAAGTGAATGTCAGGATTATTGCGGCGACGAATCGAAATTTAGAAGAGGAGGTGACGCAAGGTAAATTTCGTGAAGATTTATATTATCGCTTAAACGTCATGCCGATTAATCTGCCACCGTTACGCGAACGAACTGAAGATATTCCCGATTTATCAGATTTTTTGCTTAAGCGTATTTCTGACCAGCAAGGCGGCAGGTTGTTGGAAATTAAAGACAGTGCCTTACGCATTTTAATGGCGCATGACTGGCCGGGCAATGTCAGGGAATTAGCAAATTGCCTAGAGCGTGCTGCGATTATGAGTCCTAATGGCAGCATAGACCGCGATGTTATGGTCAATACAGGCTTAGAAAGGCTAGTATCACAAGCGGGGATTCAGCCTAAAGCGAAAAAGCTACCGGCTGTTGACGTCAATGATGACAACTTAGATGACCGTGAGCGCGTTATCGCAGCACTGGAGCAAAGTGGTTGGGTACAAGCCAAAGCGGCACGATTGTTAAATATGACGCCTAGGCAAATTGCCTACCGCATCTCGACTTTAGATATTACGATGAAACAATTATGAGGTGTTTGTTATGACCACATTATATGTACAACACGATTATGCTGTGTATGGCTATGGTGAAACGCGCGAAGATGCAATTGCTATGGCGGCATTATGGTTAAGAGATTCAGCCGGGCGTTTAGGGTGTAGCTTCGAATATGCCGAAAGCCTGTTGGTTGAAATACCTAAACCTGGGCAAATGACGTTATATCAAACGCCAGAGCCTTTACCCGAAGAAGCTGAAAATTGGGATGGCGAAACCTTATTAGATTGGTATTACGATGTCGCTTGAAACTCACGCGCGCTATTTTTTAAGTTACAGTAGTGTCAAATTGCCGCTAAAACTGGTGAATGAAATTACTGAGCAAGAATTAAACTACCGTAACTTCTACTATCGAGGTTATTTTGACGCGCAAGACCGTATAGTCCATTGTCAAAAAAATCGTCTATGGGGAAGTTGAGTCAGAGCATTATTACCGCTATAACGATGAAGGCCAGCTAGTCTGGGCGCAGATTGTCGAAGATGATGAGGTGAGGGAGGTCGATATTTGCTAGTACTCGCTTGCTCTCGCATTACTCTATAGCGAAAACTGGCTTAACACGAACGACAGAAAACTGGCTACCCACTTTAAGCCGGGACAGGGCATTCAGAGCACAGGACGCCGTAAATACATCCCTGTAGGCTTGGCGGCAGCATCCCTGCTGCCGACACCTGCGCTCTAAACA
>NZ_LAJX01000302.1 GCF_000963695.1 Methylocucumis oryzae | reverse complement strand
TCATTCGGCAACTGCTCCTGCGTTGCTAAACCACAGGGATGTGGTGAATGCAGAAAACGCAGGAGCGGTTTTCTGTCTACTACACGCCATCCCTGGCGTTATCAGAGTGAAGGACGCCGTAAATACATCCCTGTAGGCTTGGCGGCAGCATCCCTGCTGCCGACACCTCAAGCCAAAAGGACGTGGCGAATGCAGAAAACGCAGGGAGCAGTTTTCTGCCACTCTAAACAACCTGTCCCGGCTTGGTATTGTCCCGTTTTAAGTTGGTAGCTCAATATTACAGTAACCAAATCAAAAAACATGACCAAACTAACCTCCGCACATGAAACGCTGGCTAAACTTTTTCGCTGGTCTTACATCGGAAAGCCATTGGTAGTGTGAACTTAATATGACTAATCTTCGGTGTGGTGTACTAGCGGCTTTAGAGCAAAACCGCTAGGTGTTTAGTTTATCGACCTAATCGTGTTGAAGCTGATTTAGCAGCGGCTTTGTTAGCCTTGGCTTTAACTGTGCTTAAATCCGGCGTTTCAGGGATAGTAATCGAAAAACCATATTTAGCATTTAAGGTATTTATTGAGGACTTATAAGCACCATCACTCCAACCCGAGCGCTGTGGATTATAAGACTCGCCAACTAACGACACCTTTTCGCCTGGAATTGGCTCAATTGCCCAGCTAGCAATTTGTGCATTGGTAAATTGACTGCCGCCTTTTAACCAATACCAAGCCGCAGGCCAGTAATGAACAACGGTATTCAGCGGTTTAGGAATAGTGGCTTTAGGCAATACTGCTTGCAAACCACGGTGCAATTCTGCTTCTACCGTGTCTATGCCTAGTTGCGCTGCACGCTGCCAAAAAGTCACGCATTCTTGTTGATCGGTGTAAACACTGCGCGTGACCAATTGTTGCGCGTCATAGCTAGCGACAGGAATCTCGATAAAGTTAAAACAATGCTCGGTGGTCCATACACGATGAATATCTTTACTCGGATAACCGATATTTTCCCACCAGGCATTCGGCCAACGTTGCGCAATGGTAATCACCGGAATGCCGACTAAATCTTGATATTGGTTTTGGCTTTTAATCGCTTCAGCAATATTGCCCGTAATTTTATTTAAGCCATTTTTAGGCGCGGCGATAACCACTTTGTCTGCGGTAATTTGGTAATCAGGTGTGGTTAACGTGTATTGCCCTGATGTAGACGCAATGCTTAATACCGGTTGTTTTAAATAGACTTTAGCACCGTTGGAGACAGCATCTGCCGCCATTCTTATCACAAACTGAGACATACCACCTTCTGGATAATAAGGCGTACAACACACATCCCATTCTTCATCAAAATAATCCATGTAACCCCGCGCATCTAACGTCGCTTCAAAATCGGCTCTAAATCTAAACACATCAGCTAAGAAATGATAGCCTTGGCTGCCTACGACTGCATTGACATAGGAACGGAAATCCGGATATTGGCTGATATTGGCACGCTCAGGACCAAAACGTAGCTTATCGTATAAGGCCGTTTCCATACCTTCCGTGTTTTCCACTAAAGGATACGCACGTTTATTCAGTTGATCGGAATTAAAACCACGAAAACCGCGTGCGCTGATTAAATCATCGCGAAATGGCGCTTCTTCTAGCGGAATCGCTAAATCCGCAGCCAGTTTGAATAAATAATTTTGTGTTTCCATTACGCGTAAACCACCCACGCCAAACACAAGGTCTGGACGACTTGGATTTAACGCAACATCATCTAAAACGCCCGCCTACTTTAGTTTCTTTTTCAAATAAACATACATTTGAATCGGGGTTATCTTTGGGTAATTTCGCTAACTGATACGCCGTATGAACACCCCCCGGCCCACCGCCAACAATCGCCACATGACAGGATAATGACGTTAATGCATACGCGCAATGTCCTGTTAATCCTAAGGCAATACCTAAGCTAATTTTCTTAATCCATGTACTCATACCAACCTCTTTGTTATTAAACATAAAATGTTTGAGGACGCTAACTCCACAGTTAGCAGTTTTAAGCATATACCAGATTGCTACTCTGTTTATACTCTGAACGGTCACATTCGGTATCTTGCGTTGCCGCAGGGTGCGCTGTGCGCACTTTTTTTCATTGATTTTTATGATGATATAAAGGTGCGCACTACGCACTCTACCTAGAAACCAAAAAAATTGACCGTTTGAAGTATAGCTGTTTTCTCTTGGCAAAAAAGAGGAAGGCTTAGCCTATGCGACAAAAAAGTTGCATAGCAACTCTTGTTGCACGGGCCTTACCATCTTCTCTATAGCGCACTTATCTAGTTTTCCTTATAAAGCTGCAACTTTTGTCGCAGCCCTATCCACGTTCTATATACCCACTAATTTTTCATAACTCAATGAAATATAAATAAAATAAATGATTTTGTCAGTTTGGCACAGTAATCGCTCTATTGTCCATGAGTTAAAACTCATTAACGCGATAAATAACTTAAACAAACTGGAGAATACGATGAATATGAAAACTAAACTGTTATCAACGGCTATTCTGTTAACCGGCTTAACCCCATTAGTCTCTCAAGCACTGACATTACCAC
>NZ_LAJX01000301.1 GCF_000963695.1 Methylocucumis oryzae | reverse complement strand
CCGCCTGCTTTTTTCGGAGAGGCGGCCAYACAATTCTTGCATTTGTTCTTCAATTTCTTTTGAATAGGGTTCAATCATTTTCGGGCTTGGAAAGACTTATTTTGGGCTAAATTTATCTCAGCAATCGCATTATTGTCGAAATTAATTTATGCTCATTCCTAACTTTAAAATACGGTATAGAAAATAATAATACTGATAGTCAAATCCGATTGCTTTGTTGGCGGCAGTTGTGCGTTCAGTATATGTTTTTTGATTTCCCAAAATTCCCCCGCATTGTTGCCATTGAAAAAACTTGCCGTTCTTGTTTAGTGCAAAGGTTATGAGCGGGACGGAGATTCGCAAAACCATCCCAGCCCTAGCTACATACGCTTAATTTCTTCCTGCATAGCTTGCCGCAACAGTTCATTAATGCGCGTTTGATAACCCTTGCCCTGACTTTTGTACCAAGCGATTACATCAGCATCGATGCGCAAGGTCAGTTGCTGCTTGACGGGGCGATAAAATCGCCCTTGTTCGGCTTCACGCCATTGTTCCGGTGTGGTGGCAGGTATATCTGAATAGTCAATTTTCTCGTCTGGTATGGCGGCAAGGTTTGCTAGCTCTGCCTGTTCTTGAGCTGTTAACGGTTGGTTATTGGCCTTGTTCATAAATTCTCCGTTCGGTTTTATCGGCTTTTCGCGCCGAGATAATGCGTATTGTTTCTTCACCATTAGTATCGCTGACAGAATGGGCGACCAATAATAAGACGACATTATTGACTAGCCCCAAGGTTTGCCAGCGCAGTTCATCGTTTTCGATACGGTCTTGTCTGCTGATGTGCAAGGGGTCATCAAATACTCGTTGTGCAAGTTCAAAACTGATCCGATGTTTGCTTTGGTTAATGATGTTTTTGTTTTCATCCCAAAGAATAATCATTTTTTTCCTCTTTGTAACTACTATAGTGTAACTACATTAACTGGGTTGGCAAGCCAAAATGGTGTAACCAAAGGGCATAAAGGCAAAACAGCATTGCCCACCCTACAACTACAACTACAATTCCTCATCAACTCCCAAAACCTTCATCTCCAAGCCCTCAATTTCCTGCAACGATTTCCCCGCGATGCCCTGCAAATCGCCATACATGCCGACGGTGGCGTTCATCACCCGCTCGATTTGCGCTTCGCGTTTGGCCCATTGCTTTAGGATGGCTTTGCGTTCTTTGTCTAGGTCTTCTTGCATCGTGGAGAAGGCTTCGACGATGGCTTCGACGCGTTGTTTGAAGCGTGGGCCGGTGAGGTATTGGTAGACCAGTTCGGTTTTGCCGTGTTGGCCTTCGGCGGCGGTACGGGCGAGTGCGATTTGTTGCAAGGTGTGGCGTAGGATGGTGGCGACGGGCAAAGCGGCGCGGGGGCTTACGACCCAGATGCCGTCGATTTCTTCAAAGCTTTCCACGCCTTTGGGTAGGGCGTGACTGACCAGTACGGCAAGGTCGGCTTTGGCGTTGCGCTGGTCTTCCCGTAGCTTCACCAGCCAGCCGTCGCTCCAATTTTTGGTGCGCTTGCTTTCCCATAATAGCGTGCCGCTGATTTGTCCAGTTGGACTTATCACGCGTTGTAGGGCATCGCCGCCGTATTCGCCTTTGGCGACGGGTTCGATGCTGTCGAAAGGAAATTTGGCGCGCAGCATGGCTTCCAATTCCAGTTCTTGGACTTCGCCTTGCAGTTGTTGCGAGCCTTGTTCGGCTTTGCGTTTGAGTTCTTCGATTTTTTGCTGCATGGAGGCTATGGTTTGCTCGCGTTCCAGCACTTTTAGGTTAAGGCTGTCTTCAGCTTCGCGTTTGGCTTGGGCGCGGACTTCGGCGAGGCCGTCTTGGATGCGTTTGGCGACGGTTAATTCTAGTTCGCGCTTGGCATCGTCAAGTTCGCGTTGTTTTTGATGAGTTCGGCTTGGGCTTGTTGGGCTTCTGCAAGTTTGGCATCGCGCTCTTTTAACACGTCGTTCAGCTCTGCCAGTTCACGGGTTTTGCTGTCGAGTTCGTTGGCAGCAGCTTGTTTGGCTTTTTGGCTTTCTTCGCTGATGATGCGCTGGCGTTCGGTGTGCAGTTGCGCGGCGACTTGCTGGGCAATTTGCTCCTCTAGGCTGCGTTGAGCGGCTTGCAGTTGTTTTTGTTGTTCGCGTAGATCTTGTTCGCGCTGGGCAATGTCTTGGTCTTTTTGTGCCAGTTGTTGTTCAAATTGCTGGCGGGTGGCGGCAATCAGCGGAGCGGCTAGCGATTCTGTGAGGCGGATTTCAGTTGTGCATTTGGGGCAGAGGATAGTGGGTTCGGTCATATCGCAGTTCTTAGGTTGATGGGATTTGCGTAAGATCATACACCAGCTGCGGAGGGTTCTTTAAAAACCATCCTAACGAACGAATAGCCCATCGGTTGAACCGACTTGGATTCAACCGATGGTTTAAGCTTAGGTAGGATCAATCACGCCTTGCGCAATCATTTTTAACGCAGTGATGCTGGGTATAAAGAAATAATCGCCGCCGCGTGTTTCAACAAAGCGAGGGATTTTGGGTAAGATATACGGCGCTTGGTCGCTATCCGGCTCGACTTGTAATACGGCTTTGCTGGGGTATTGGTCGTCGGCGCTGTGGTTGCCTAGGATAATTTCTTTGTCGTTACCGGCTTTAAAGTCATTGCCATAGTTAATCCATTGCTGCTGCACGAATTCAAATTGCCGGTTGATGTCGGCGTTTACCATCATAATGATAATGCCGTGATTACCATCATCGCGGCTGCGGTCGGTGACTTGACCATAAGGCAGGCCACGGCGTAAAAGGCGACGACGATTAGACAATGCCCCTGGGGTGTCGAAAGCATCTTTGTTGACGGTCAGCGAGCCGGGTAGGCTACCTTCTGTCATTTGTAACGAGCTGCGCGGATTAATGCGGCGGATGTGGGCGCTAAACGGACATTTGCCACCACTCATGTCGTTGTCGTAATCAAAATTACTCAGTAATTGGTCTTTTTGCTGTTCACCAGCGGCATCGAATTCTACGTCAAAACTGGCTTTACTGGTCGCGTCCCACGCTTTGACTAACGGTGCGCCGTTATCGCGCCAACGTCCAACGAATTTTGCCGCTAATAATTCTTTTCCGCCTGGGTAAGTTTGGCCGTGTTGATCTAAATAGGCTTCAAACGTGCCGACATTTTCGTGTAGCTTACGGTACACCATATAGGTGCCGTTGCGCGCGAGTAATACCGGTTGCGGTGCCGGTGGGTATTCTCTGGCTTCGTCTATGTGGCCGAGTAAAAACTCACCGGTAGCTAATGGCGCCCAACTGCCGTCTTCTAAGACTTTACCGCGCCCGTTAACCCTATCGGCATCGTAAGGCACGCCTTCAAATACCGGGTCGCTAATACCATCGGTGTAACCGAAATGCTCTTTAGCCGTCGGTTTACCATTTTCAAACACGATTTTGGCATCTTGATAATCCATGAGCTGGTTATTGTCGCCTCTATGCCCACTGAGTAAGATGATGCTGTCTCGATATTGGTATTGTATGCCCATTAACCATTGATAGCTTTGCTCGAGCATATCTGGGCGTCGCGCGTTTAATGAGATGAAAATGTGTATATCTTTCTCACGTTGTTCACGATTACCTTGCCATATTGGATCCCATTGCTTAGGGTCGCTAGGACCGTCATCGCCTAAAATATCTTTGCGTTCTTTCATGCCGCTAATAAATTCCGGTGAGAAACCGACTAACGAGTCACGCGGAACGCCTAGCACTTTTAGCCCTTGATAGGTAAAGGCGATGTTAATGGTCCAATCGGGCTGCTTGACTTGGTTAGGGCCATCGCCCCATTCGGCGGCGGTGGTGACTTTTTTTGTTAATCTCAGCGACAAATTGGCGGCCTTTAGCACCATTTTTAACATTAAAAAACACATAGCGCGCAACGGGGTAGCCAAAGCGACCATACGCGCGAATGACATTGCCTTGTATGTCCAACAAATCTAATTGCTTGGTCATGGTGTTATTCTCCTAAACGATATTTACCGGCTGACCACGTGGGTTCGGCAAGATTGGTGGGTTGTACGCGGTTAATAAAGGCTTGAAAGTTAGCTCGTAATGTGGCGGCATCTAAGCTTGGTTAGCGCTGGCAAATTTGCTGAATTCTTGTTTTAAGTACAAAGCTTTCAGTTGTTCAGCTAAGGATTCGTCGTTTGAGCCTACAAAAAATAGTGCTGCGTCTAGCTGGCATTTTTTCATGTAAGTAATAAAACTGTCGGCATCGTTAACCTGGGCAAAGCCATAGCAATGCCCCCATATATCTCTAATAGGTTGTTCAATCGCGTTCCACATGCCGCGCAGATAGCCGTCTAAATCACCTGTTGGCCCACCGTAAAAGTTGCTGGAGAACACGAGGTATTGTGATTTTAAGTGATCTTCTTTAGGCAATTGGCTACGCCGAATAGCGCTAGAAAGAATGCTGAGCACGTCAGAAAATAGGCTGCGCAAATCAGCACCGGGTAAGGATTCAGTATAGACATCGTCTAAGACAAAGAAGCGGCATAAATACGTGTTGGGTACTAACGCCATAGGGCTGTTATGAGCAAAATTCCATTGTTGTAATTTATCGCGTACTAAGTCAGCGCACGATAATTCGTCTTGCGCCCGTTCGTTTTTGATAGGCGATAAAATGGTTAAGGCGTAGGCATTGCCGCTGATATTACTGGACATGGTTTTCTCCTGTTTTTAAATTGCGGTCATGCCATTTTTGTCGTTTTTCTACTTGCAGCGCTGACATGGTAACAATTGGGGTTGGATACATATCGCCTAGGTCATGTTGTAAGCCGCGTAGTAAGGTGCGGTATTCTTGCATGAATTGCTCGTCTGTTAGGTTTTGACTTTTGTCTTGAAATTGCAGTAACGCGCTTTTTACCGTTTTTGCACCTTTAATGTCATTAGAGGTCGCGAGCGGATACGCGTTGTAGTAATGAATAGTTTCAAGTTGGTTGTAATGAATGTAGTCGTGAAAAGGGGTTAACGCGACGGATTTGGGATAGCGTATATTCCATTTCCAGAATAAATCCAGCCCTCCGGGTATCGCGAATGTGAAGGAATCGACGTATTGATCCCAACTGCCGTTAAAATTACTGAAAAACAGCATGTAGGCGTAATGTAAGTCTTCTTTGGGCTGCTTAGGGTCTAAATGTGGAAATTGGTCTCTTTTTATAATGACCCAGCGGGCGTAGTGAATCAGTGATAAGGTTATTAAGCCTGATAAGGTGCTGGGTCTTTTTGACGGCTATCCAAAAAAATAATTTGTTAACCCAGGCTGTATACCAGCGAACCGGCGTGATTACATTCATCGCGTATGCTTTACCTGCGATATTTGACATATCCTCTACCTCTTATTGTTAGTTATAGAAAGCGTTGTGGATTAGTAACGTATGTGTTGTTGATAAGAAAGCGGCCTCCTTAGTGAGAGAACGTAGTTAAACAGTTAACGAATGCATGTGTTCAGTAGCTAACGCCGTTTATCCAATAAAATAAGTCAATAAGCGTTTGTGAGCGTTATAACTTAGCTTAGTTAAACGTGTTTAGCCTGATTCTAACTAAATAGTTTACTTGAAACTAAGTCATCACACTAATGCAACATACTTAAAAATCCAGAATTATGCGTTAACTAGGTTGCTAGTATTGAAAACACTGATGATGTTTGCTTTGGCTACCAAGGCAGAGCGAGAGCGACAGTACTTATCGATTGTCGCTATTTAGGTTACTATAGGGTTTGACGGCTAATCACTTTAGTAGGGACAGGGTATTCAGGATAAAGGACGCCGTAAATACATCCTTGTAGGCTTGTTGGCAGCATCCTGCTGCCAACACCTTCATCCTGAATACCCTGTCCCGCTTTACGTTGGTAGCCGGTTTGACTATTGAGTAACCAGGTTCAGAGGACTTATGTCTAAGCAAAACGCGACACCTAATGATGCAGCTCACCCAGTCGGTCTACTGCAAGGCCATATCAGCTTATTAGGTGGTTTAGGAGAGCGCTTATTTCGCTTGTTGGCGGCTGTTGACCATAGTGGTTCAATCAATCAAGCGGCTAAAGAGGTCGGATTAACGTATAAAGGCGCATGGGAAATGATAGAGCGCGCGAATAATTTAGCGCCAAATCTATTAGTCATGACGGTACAAGGCGGCCGTGCGGGTGGTGGCACTAAATTAACACCTGCCGGCAAATCATTATTACAACTGTTTAACGAGTTAAATGAGCAACATAGTGTGTATTTGGCTCAACTCAATCAACGTCTACTAGAACAACCCGACGTTGTTTTTCTATTTAGGAGACTTATTATGAAAGCAAGTGCGCGTAATCAATTTTTCGGTAAGGTTACTGAAGTGGTTATAGGTGTGGTGAATGCTACGGTTTCAGTGATGTTAAAAGGCGGTGAAACCATAGTGGCTTCAATGACAAAAGAATCCGTGCAATCCTTAGGTATTAAAGCCGGAATTGACGTCATTGCGTTGGTGAAAGCACCGCAAGTCATTATCGTGTCTGATTTTGGCGGTTATCGTTTATCAGCGCGCAATCAATTGACCGGCGTGATTAATCATATTCAAAAAGGCTCGGTGAATTCAGAAGTGGTGCTTGGCTTAACCGGTGGCAATACCATTATCGCTACCGTGACCAATGATAGTATCGAGAATTTGGGTTTAGTCGAGGGCGGCAGTGCA
>NZ_LAJX01000300.1 GCF_000963695.1 Methylocucumis oryzae | reverse complement strand
ATAAAAATCAATGAAAAAGGTGCGCACAGCGCACCCTACAACAACACAAGATACCGAAAACTTGACCGTTCAGAGTATATAAACATGAATATTACCATTGAAATCAATCAGGAAATGAGCGGTAACCTGATAGAAATCAAAAGTGCTTTCTGACAATTTACTAACTTTATCGTTTAAGCAACACACTATCATCGAACCCTATAACAACTATTTGGTAATCGGAGCTAGGTTATGAGTCAATTAACTTCAGTGCAAAAAAAGTATTTCAATCCTTATACGGATTTTGGCTTTAAAAAATTATTCGGTGAAGAAGGCAGTAAAGAGTTATTAATTGATTTTTTAAACCAGCTTTTACCCATTCATCATCAAATTGCTGATTTGACTTTCAAAAACAGTGAGAATCTGTCTGACACGGAAGAAGATAGGAAAGCTATTTTTGACATTTATTGCGAGAGTAAAACCGGCGAAAAATTTATCGTTGAAATGCAAAAGGGCAAGTTGAAGTATTTAAAAGATAGGTCACTATTTTATGCGATGTTTCCAATCCGTGACCAAGCCGAAAAAGGCCTGTGGAATTACCAATTAATGCCGGTTTATTTTATTGCCATCTTGGATTTTGAGTATGATAAAGATTGTAAATTGCGTAAATTTATGCGTGATATTTATTTAAAAGACCAAGACGGTGATGTGTTTTATGAGAAATTGAATTTTAAGTTTTTGCAAATGCCGTTATTTAACAAACGAGAAAGTGAGTTAGAAAGTCATTTTGATAAATGGCTGTATTTTCTAAAGAATTTAGAAAGTTTTGACCATATTCCAACTGTTTTAAATGAGCCTATTTTTCAAAGGGGATTTGAAATAGCTGAACTTGCGCATTTAACTTCAGCACAGTATGAGCAATACCAAAAAAGCTTGCTTCAATATTGGGATTTAAAAAATGTCAAAGATGCAGCTTTTGAAGAAAGGTGAAAAATCGGGTTTTGAAAAAATAGCAATAGCCATGCTATTAGATAACGAATCTGTGGAAAAAAATTGTTAAGTACACTCAATTACCCGTTGAAAAAATTAATTCTTTGAAAATAACGTTAAAAAATGGCTCATAAACCAGGGTAAGCCTCTCAATCATCATGAAGCCTCACTGCCACACGTTTAGCACCCCAATCACCTGGTGTTGCCTCAAAAACTCCTGCGCAAACTGCACCGCAGTGGCAACAACGTCCAACTTCGGTGAGCTGCCACTCAGACAACACATACCAATCTCGCCCAATCAATAATTGCCCGCACTGAGCACAATATGTGCTATCGGCGGCTTTATCATGCGCATTCCCGATATAGGCGTAACGCACACCATTAGCTAAAGCAATATTACGTGCGTTTAATAGCGAGGCTAAAGGCGTGCGCGGCTTATCTAGCATTTTCCAATCAGGATGAAACGCGGAAAAATGCATAGGCACATCAGGGCCTAGATTCTCAACAACCCATTGTGTCATCGCGTTTAACTCCGCATCGGAATCATTCTCGCCTGGAATAATTAACGTCGTTAGCTCTAACCACACCTGAGTCTCGTGCTTAATGTAGTTAAGGGTTTCTAATACTGGCGCTAAATGGCTACCGGTAATTTGATAGTAAAATTTTTCGGTAAACGCTTTTAAATCGATATTAGCTGCGTCCATATAGCGATAAAATTCTGCTCTAGGCTCAGCACATTGATAACCGGCGGATACGGCAACTGACTTAATACCTAACGCCCGGCAAGCCAACGCGGTATCAATAGCATATTCATGAAATATCACGGGGTCGTTATAAGTATAGGCTACGCTAGCACAACCATAGGTTTGCGCTGCTTGTGCAATCGTTTCTGGACTTGCAAAACTCATTAAGGTATCCATTTCTCTGGATTTACTAATATCCCAGTTTTGACAAAACTTACAGGCTAAATTGCAGCCCGCCGTGCCGAATGACAACACCGGCGTACCGGGTAAAAAATGGTTTAAGGGCTTTTTTTCAATAGGATCAATCGCAAAACCACTCGCCCGGCCATAACTGGTCATCACAATTTGCCCGGCTAGCTGTTGTCTAACAAAACATAAACCACGCTGGCCTTCATGTAATTTACAATAACGCGGACACAGATCACATTGACAACGACCATCGTCTAAACGATGCCAATAGTGAGTTAATACCGTATCTGCTAACCGCTTGTTATCGTTTACTAGAAATTCAGTCATACTACACCTGTCTATCGTTAAGGAACTGCCATTATGAATAGAATGCCTGCGGTTGCGGGTAGTTTCTACCCAGCCAACGCCGATCAATTGCGTCAACAAGTACACGCTTATTTAATTCGGGCGCATAGCGGTACTAGAGTACCTAAAGCGCTCATCGCACCTCATGCTGGCTTAGTGTATTCCGGTGCGATTGCCGCTAGCGCTTATGCGCGCTTAGAGCCAGCGTTTGATACGATTAATCGTGTTGTATTGCTAGGGCCATCACACCGGGTCGCTTTTAAAGGTTTAGCACTCACCCAAGCGGACTCTTATGTCACCCCTTTAGGTGCAATTCCGATTGACCATACCATTGAGCCGATTTTAGCTGATTTAGCGTATGTCGGCATCTTAGAACAAGCTCATACACACGAACATAGCTTAGAGCTGCAACTACCTTTTTTACAGCAGCAACTGGCTAGCTTTAGCATAATACCGATAGTGGTAGGCGATGCAACACCAGAGCAAATCAGCACTGTTTTAGAGCGGCTATGGGGCGGGCCTGAAACGCTTATCGTGATTAGCTCGGATTTAAGCCATTATCACAACTATGAAACCGCGCAAAAATTGGATAAAGCCACGAGTATTGCGATAGAAAAACTCCAATATGAGCGCCTAGATTACGAATCCGCCTGTGGCAAAGTGCCGATAAGTGGCTTATTAAAACTAGCGCGCGATAAAAATTTAACCGTTAAAACCATTGATTTGCGCAATTCGGGCGATACCGGAGGCGATAAACGTAGAGTCGTAGGGTATGGTGCTTATGTCATTGACTAGCGAACAACAACAAATCTTATTAACGCTGGCTAAAGCCTCGATAGTACACGGCTTAACCTATGGCAAAGCCTTAACACCTAGCTTAGAAGATTATCCAGACAGCTTGCTCAAACCTGCGGCAACATTTGTCACGCTCAATAAACAACAGCAATTACGTGGCTGTATAGGCATGTTAGAACCGGTGCGGCTATTACCGATAGACATTGCTGAAAACGCCTATGCTGCCGCGTTTAAAGACCCAAGGTTTCCGCCGTTACAATCATCAGAACTCGCCTTAATCGATATACATATCGCCATTCTCACCGCGCCCGAACCTATGACGTTTAGCTCAGAAAGCGACTTGTTAGCACAATTACAACCCGGTATTGACGGCTTAATCTTGTCAGAAGGCTTTAGGCGTAGCACCTTTTTACCGGCAGTTTGGCAATCCCTACCTAAACCGCAACAATTTCTGAATCATTTAAAGCAAAAAGCCGGATTACCAGCGAGTTACTGGTCTGACACCTTAACTATAGCCAGGTATAGAACAGAGTCGTTTCCTGACGACATGACCTAATAAGCCACGCTGGTTAGTACTAAAGGACAATGCCGAGTTGAGGCAAAACGTTTATGGAAAACGGCTAAAGCCGTTTTACTCCTATTGGAGTCCAACGGCTTTAGCCGTTGGCTGCTGCGGGTTTAGCTTGGCCTTCGACAATAGCCATTTCCTCGAGCGTTAAGCCGTACAGCCCGTAAACCTGGATGTCGATTTGTTGTTCCCATGCAAGGGTGTCTTGTCCGGCTTTTTTGCACAAAAAAAAAACGGCTAAAGCCGTTTTACTCCTATTGGAGTCCAAACGGCTGTAGCCGTTGGCGGCTGGGGGTTTAGCGTGGCCTTCGACAATAGCGATTTCTTCGGGCGTTTAAGCGTACAGCCCGGTAACCGGGGTTTCGATTTGTTGTTCCTCTGCTCAGGAGTCTTGTCCGGCTTTTTTTGCACAAAAAAAACGGCTAAAGCCGTTTTACTCCTATTGGAGTCCAACGGCTTTAGCCGTTGGCGGCTGGGGGTTTAGCTTGGCCTTCGACAATAGCGATTTCTTCGGGCGTTAAG
>NZ_LAJX01000030.1 GCF_000963695.1 Methylocucumis oryzae | reverse complement strand
CTGCTTCCATACCGAAACCTGCGGCAGCAGAGAAGTTACCGCGCTCCATGATGCCTGATGAAATGAAGGTTTCTGGGAATGCTGTGTGGATTTTGTGCAAACCGCATGAGCCTTCCAAGTCAGAGTCAATCACGCGGACTTTTTTCGACGCGTTCAGCTTCAGACATGCCTTTCATGACTTCAACGACGGCATCGCCGAAGACGTTACGGTTGGCATCCCATTTGGCATTGTCTGAACCTAAGAAGGTGTCGGTCATTTTTGGCGCGACCACGCCTTTTAAGAAGTCAACTGCCGCTGTGTGGCCACGTGTTTCTAAATATTCCAACGCTACTTTCACTGATACAACGTCATGACCGTGGGTTGAACCTTCCAAACCAACGATACCTGGGCACATTTTACGGTGGTTGATAACCGCAACGGGGCCTGGTGTGTTAATCGCTTTGCAGATGTTGGCGTACAAGCTGTCTAAATCTTCGCCGTCACCTTCTAAGACAGTAACGCCTTGGCCTGCCAAGGTTTTTGCCGTTGAGCAACCTTTCAGGTATTTAGAAGGGTGACCAGCGATGGTGACGTCGTTGTCATCGATAATCAATTTAACATTTAAGCCTTGGGCAACCGCTAAACGCGCCGCTTCTGCATCATCGCCTTCTTGTTGTGAGCCGTCTGAGCCTAGGCAGAATACGGTTTTGCTTGGGTTGGCCATTGCTACGCCGTTAACATACGGCCACATGTGACCTAAACGGCCTGAGCTGAATTTAACGCCTGGTGTGAAACCTAATTCTGGGTGACCCGGCAAATGCGAATGCGCGGCGCGGTATTGGGTTAATTTTTCAGCGGGCATGTCACCGTTTAATACTGACATTAAGTATTGCGTAGCAACACGGTGTCCGGCTTCGTCAAAGAAGGTTGGAACGAAGTTTTCTGAGCCACGGAATAAGGCGTCTAAAATCATCACTTCAGGTACAGTGTCATAAGGGCCACCCGTATGACCGCCTACGCCACGCGCAGCACCGGTTGAGGTGAAAAAGACGATAGCATCGCGGCATAATTGGATGTTAGCTTGCAATGCGGCTTTTTGCTCGGCAGTCAACGTCGGTACGCTAGGATCTAACGTAATACGTTGATAAGCGCTTAAGTCGATTGGAAAATTTGACATAGTATTTTCTCGTTATTAATGGTTAGGGTTGAAAAGGGTTGGGGTTGAAAAGTAAGTTTTCTGTCTGTAAGTCGCCGTGATTATTGTTTTAAGTTTTGCTTCGCCGCTTACAGTTTGTTGATAAGTGCCTGGGTTAGCCTGCACATGACAGCTTGTCGAATGTCTCTGCGCAAGTACGCCATTATAACCGTACCGCATTAATTTGGCTGTGTTTTGAATGCATTTTTTAATGTGAGCCTGAATGCGGTGGTTTAATATTGATGGCGACTAGGCGTGCGAGGTTTGGGAGCTTAGTTGATGATGTAACAGCATCGCATGGCGCTCCCCGGCATCGAGCGTCATAGCCCGTTTAACTAGGGTCGCGATGCGCTATGTAGGTTTAGCGTTATACAATGGCAAAACTGCTAGCTACCGGTTGATCGACCGACCATAGCTTTTCTAATTGGTAAAAGGCGCGGGCTTGAGCCGTCATCGCGTGGACAATGACATCGCCTAAATCGAGTAACACCCAATCAGAGTTCATGTCGCCTTCTACACCTAGCGGTTTTAGACCTTGTTCTTTGGTTTTTTCGGTGACGTAATCGCATAAGGCTTTTAAATGCCGAGTCGATGTGCCTGTGACGATTACCATGTAGTCGGTAATGCTGGTTTTTTCTCTGACATCTAAGATAGTGATGTAATTGCCTTTGTGTTCGTCTAAGACGTGTTGCACAAGTGTTACTAATTCTTCTGCTTGCATAGTTTCTCTGAGCTGCTAAGGATGGCGTTTGTTATTTTGTTATAGGGATTGATAAAGCCGGTGCTGGTGTATGTATTCTATGACAGCATCGGGTAATAAAAAACCTGGATTTTTACCTTGGGCGATTAATTGCCGAATTGCCGTTGCGGAAATGTCCAGTTGGGTAATGGTTTGTAAATATAGTAATCCCGCTAAGTGTTGGCTTAATTCATCGCGTTGTTGAGCTAAGCGCTGCTGGCAAAATGCGTTTAATGTCGGTAATTCGGTGTTAGGTCTTGCTAATACGATAATATGTGCATAGTCAAATAAGCGCTGCCATTGATACCAGCTAGTCAGTTGGTTAAACGCATCCGTGCCAATAAACAGTAACAACGGGTGTTCTGGTAATTCTTCACGTAGCGAGACTAAGGTATCGACGGTATACGATTTACCCGGTCGGTGTAATTCCCGTGTGTCTAAACTTAAGTTGGCATAGTGTTTAATCGCTAATGCGAGCATGTCGGCACGCATATAGTCAGGCGTTTGAGGCTGATTTCTATGCGAAGGACGGGCGCAAGGAATGAGCTTTAGCTGGTCCAGCTTAAATAATTCTGTGACTTCTAAGGCGGCGCGTAAATGACCGTAATGCACGGGGTCAAATGTGCCGCCCATTATACCTAGCGCTGTGGTGTTATTGTCGGATATGACCATCGCCTAAGACAATGAATTTTAACGATGTTAAACCGGTTAAGCCAACAGGGCCGCGTGCATGTAATTTATCGGTGCTAATACCTATTTCTGCGCCTAAGCCGTATTCAAAACCATCGGCAAACCGTGTTGAGGCATTAACCATAACCGAACTAGAATCGACTTCACGTAAAAACCGTCTAGCTGCGGTATAGTTTTCTGTGACTATCGCGTCGGTGTGTTGCGAGCCGTATTCGTTAATATGGTTAATCGCTTGCTCTAAGTGCTCAACGATGCGTATCGACAAAATAGGGGCTAAGTACTCGGTATGCCAATCGGCTTCGGTCGCGCGTAGACATTGTGGGATTAACGAACAGCTTTTTAAACAACCGCGTAATTCCACGCCTTTGCTTAAATAAATGTTAGCGAGTTGCGGTAAGACTTTAGGGGCAATTGCTTCGGCGACTAATAAGGTTTCCATGGCGTTGCATACGCCGTAACGGTGAGTTTTAGCGTTGTCAGCAATGTTAATGGCTTTGTTAATATCGGCATGTTCGTCGATATAAACATGACAAATACCGTCTAAATGCTTGATAACCGGGATAGTCGCTTCGTTGCTAATGCGCTCGATTAAGCTTTTGCCGCCTCTAGGGACAATAACATCGACATAGCGATTCATCGTGATTAATTCGCCCACAGCGGCTCGGTCGGGTGTCGCAACGATTTGTACAGCGCTAACGGGCAGATTTGCCGCCATTAAACCCTTGGTAATGCAGGCCGCTATGGCTTGGTTAGAATAAATCGCTTCTGAGCCGCCGCGTAAAATACAGGCATTACCGGACTTTAAACATAATGCGGCGGCATCGACAGTGACGTTAGGCCTGGATTCGTAAATAATACCAATGACACCCAGTGGGACGCGCATTTGTCCGACTTGAATACCGCTGGGTCTATAGCTAAAACCGGTCATTTCGCCGACCGGGTCGGGTAATGCAGCGACTTGTTCTAAACCGGCTATCATCGCGTTAATGGCTTTTGGAGTTAATGCGAGTCTATCGAGCGAAGCCGGGTCTAAACCATTTTGTTTACCGGTGGCCAAATCTTTTTGGTTTTCTGCGGTTAATCGTTCGCGGTCTTGGTTCAGTGCGTCAGCAATGGCTAATAGCGCTTGATTTTTTTTATGGGTTTCGGTTTTGCTAAGCTCGCGTGCGGCTGTTTTTGCCTGTACGCCTAAATCGTGCATGTAGTCTTTAATAGTCATGGTGTTAAGACCTGTTAGCGATGAATCGAAAGTAAGTGAGGCGCGATTATACCGGGAGTTACTTGCTTGCGGTAATCGTTGAACTTAATCAAAAGCCGGTTGTTGCCAATGATTAGCAAAGACGTGGGCGTTTTAAAGGCTGGCGGCTACGGGGCGCGAGTTCGCTCGCTTGGAAATCGGCATCCAATATGCTGGCATCTGCTTGGTAACCTAACGCTAACATGCTGATGGGTTGGCATTGCTCGGGTAAGTTAAATACCGAGATAGCTTGTTCGACGCTAAAACCGCCCATTTGATGCGTTGCTAACCCTAAGGCGGCAGCTTGCAGGCATAAACTCATGCTGGCAGCTCCCGTATCGTATAAGGCATGACGGTTAGGACTACCGTTATGGTTAAAATGCGTCATGGCGGCAACCAAAATTAACACTGGGGCATTTTTAGCCCAACGTTGGTTTTTTTCATTGATAACAGATAAGGCTTGTTGCCAAGCGTTGTCATTATCGAATTTATTGCAAACAATAAAAACGCCACGGTTGGTCATTAAAGCACGAAGGCGACCAGCGAGCGGCTTCAAATAATGCCAGTAACTCTGTATCAGAAACCGGTTTATCGGCCGCAAACGCGCGTGGACTCCAGCGTTTGGCCATTAAATCGTGAATATTGGTTTGGGTAATAGCCGTTTTTTGTAACATGGTGTAAACCTGAGTGGTTATAAGGTTGATGTTGTCGTATGGTCTTGTTTTAATTATGCGCACAGTGCTTCGGATTGTACCATTGGCTAGCCTAATGGCAATCCTGCCAAGACTAAACAATAGGCGGCTACGGTAAAACTTAAGATTAACTTATACCCAGCTTATACGTCTTTCAGTAAATTTCTTAGATAGGTGAGTGCTAAGTTAAATTTCTTGGAAAAGGAATTGTTCTTATAGATAGTATTTTATTGCTAGTCTATGATTAATAATAACTTTTATTTTTAGGTAAACGAGTTATGCTAATGGCAATAGTTGCTAAAACATAGCGTTCATCGTATACTTCAAGCCGGCTTACTTGATCAAGCTAGCATATATTTAAAACTAAATTGGAGGTTATACTTATGAAATGGGAAACACCAAGCTACACTGATTTACGTTTCGGTTTTGAAGTAACTATGTACATCTACAACCGTTAATCCAAACGGCTTGTATAAAAAGGGGTTCGCAAGAACCCCTTTTTTTTGCCTGTAAAAAGTCAATCTCGTATCATAAAACGTTTTAGCATCAGGTCGTATCATGAAAATAAGAGTCTTAGGCGCGGGCGCAGGTGGTGGTTTTCCGCAATGGAATTGTAATTGTCATAATTGTGCCAGAATTCGTCGTAATGCCATGAATGGCAAGCCGCGCACTCAGTCGTCGATAGCGGTTAGCACCGATAATAATAACTGGTTGTTATTTAATGTATCACCCGATATACGCGCGCAACTAGAGGCATTTCCGGCTATTCAACCAAAAAATGGCATTCGCGATACCGGCATTAAAGCGATTTTATTAATCGATAGTCAAATTGACCATAGCACCGGTTTGTTGATGCTACGCGAAGGTAAGCCGTTAGAAATTTATTGTACCGAAATGGTTAAGCAAGATTTGAGTACAGGCTTTCCGATTTTTAATATGCTAACGCATTATTGTGGTGTAAATCAGCATACGATTCCAACTGACGGCAGCAGTTTTACCATTCCTGGCATTGATGACTTGCGTTTTTATAGCCAAGCTTTGTTGAGTAAAGCGCCGCCGTATTCACCGCACCGCTACGACCCGCACGAAGGTGATAATATCGGCGTGATTATTGAGCAAATTTCTACTGGCAAAAAAGTGTTTTACTCGCCGGGATTGGGTGAAATTGAGCCGCATGTGTTGTCCGCAATGCAGGCTGCTGATTGTGTCTTAGTCGATGGCACCTTTTGGACCGATGATGAAATGGTGGCACAAGGAATTAGCCATAAACATGCCCGGGAAATTGGCCATTTACCGCAATCCGGTGAAGCTGGCATGATAGAGGTGTTAAATAGTTTAGGGGATAAACGCAAGATATTGATCCATATCAATAACACCAATCCTATCTTGGATGAAGATTCTGAGCCGTTTAAACAACTCGCGGACAATGGCATTGAAGTCGCTTACGACGGGATGGAAATCGATTTATAAGTCGCATATAACCCGGATTAAGTCTGTTATTTGTGCAGTGCGACGCTTAATCAAGCTAAACTTCATCTAGTAGACATCTACGCAGATGTCGTTTTTTAATAATAAACCAGGACTTATTATGACTACTTCTGACGCTACGCCGTGGACTCGACAAGAATTTGAAGCTGAGTTACGCGCGATGGAAAAGTATTACCATATTCATCATCCGTATCATCAATTAATGAACGAAGGCAAGCTGACTCAGCAGCAAATCCAAGGCTGGGTGGCGAATCGGTTCTATTATCAGGTTAGCATTCCTATTAAAGATGCTAATATCCTAGCTAATTGCCCAGACAGAGAGACTCGTGCTAAATGGATACAACGCATTTTAGATCATGATGGTCATCCCGGTGATACTGGTGGGATTGAGGCTTGGATTCAATTAGGTATTGCGGTAGGTTTAAGCCGAGAAGACGTGACATCATTAAAACATGTGTTGCCCGGTGTGCGCTTTGCAGTCGATGCGTATGTTAATTTTGCCAGACGCGCCGATTGGCATGAAGCGGCGAGTTCGTCATTAACAGAATTATTTGCCCCTAAAATTCATCAACAGCGCCTAGATAATTGGCCTACCCATTATCCGTGGGTGCAAATGGACGGTTATAACTATTTCCGCAAGCGCTTAACCGAAGCGCGTCGCGATGTGGAGCATGGTTTGGAAATTACGTTAGATTGGTATAAAACTCGCGAGCAACAACAGCGCATGTTGGCTATTTTGAAGTTTAAGCTCGATGTGTTATGGACAATGGCGGATGCGATGTATATGGCGTATATTCATGAAATGCCTCCGTATTTTAATATTGTTGAACAATAAAGCTAGGTGATGAATGCGCAGTGTTACTTTGCTTGTGCTGGTTCTTATCCTATCAAATGCGTATTTGGGGTATCGTCTCTTCTACCATAGAACCTCAGATCCAATACAAGCATTTTGCGCTAACTGTTATGCTGTTGATATGACTATTAATGAACAACGCGCCATGATCTCAATGCTCTTATTGCTTGTGCGCCCATATTTCGTTGGGCACCATCTTGGCGATATTCAACCTCAACTCGCATCTGCGTGTCCGAATTCCAGTATTAAGGCAGAGCGGATATTTGCTTGTGGTTTAGTCATTTCGCTTGATCATA
>NZ_LAJX01000003.1 GCF_000963695.1 Methylocucumis oryzae | reverse complement strand
TACCGTGTTGCGATAAATAGCTCGATACACTCAGCGCGCGTTGCTCAGATAATTTTTGATTATAACTATCAGAACCTGTGTCATCGGTATAGCCTGCGATATTAATTGTCGATTCCGGATAGCGGTTTAACACTTTAGCCACTGAATCTAACGCCTGCCGAGCTTGTGGCGTTAAATCGGCAGAATCGAAACCAAACGTCACATTACTAGGCATGGTGAGTTTTAATTTGTTTTTCGCTGAGCGCTTAACTTCTATGCCTGTCCCTTGCAAGGTTTCTTGCATCTCTTGCTCTTGGCTGTCCATATAAGCACCGATAGCCGCCCCGACGGCACCACCGGCCAACGCGCCAAAGCCTGCATTTTCTAGGTCGTTACCGCCAAACAGCGTACCTGCACCCGCACCAACTGCCGCACCTATGCCAGCGCCTTTAGCCGTATTACTCATTGAGGTTTCGCCCGTTTGTGGGTTAGTGGTACATGCAGAAATAGCAAGCGTCCCTATCAATAGTATTTTTTTCATGATTAACTCCTCTGTTGTGAAACTGACTCTAAGTCAGGATGTTTCGTTAATGGTGTTAACGTCGCTCAACCAGTCGCGCCATATCGACATAAGCACCGCCATAATGGTAGGCCCTAAAAATAAACCTAATAATCCAAAGGCTTCCATGCCACCGAAAATACCGAGTAACGTCCAGATAAACGGCAATTTAACCGCGCCACCGATTAAGATGGGGCGTATATAATTATCGGCAATTAACGTTAACACCATGCCATAAGTAAACAACGCTACGGCTTCGACAATATGTCCCTCAGCGATTAACACTAAAGAACACGCGCCAAAAATGAGCTTAGCCGCAAAAGGAATCATAGCAAATATACCGGTAAACGTGCCCAATATTGCTGGATGGCCAGTGCCTGCTAAAGCGTAACCTGCACCTAATAGCAACCCCTTGCCTAAGCCAATTAACAACATGCCATTGACCGTAGCACGTACTGCCGCAGTCGCATGTAAGGCATAACGCACACCGACTTCGCCAAATAGCTTACGGCTACTAGCAAGCACTTGCTGGCTAATAGAATTGCCGTGTTGGTAAACGAATAACAACACTAATAAAATCATTAAAAAACTAATAAATCGGCTAAGCAATTGTCCTGCTAAATCTTTGGTGTAACTTAAAACACCGCTATTACCTAGCCAATGCATTAATGTCTTAGCCGCTTCGGCATTGCCTAAGGCTTCTTGCCAACTTTGGATTAACCAAGTGCCTATATAGGGCAATTTGCCTAACCATTCCGGCGGTGGTATGCCAACTTTTTGTGCCGCCTCTAAGACTTGACCTAACGATTGCGCTTCATGGAGTAAGCGATGCAAGCCATAGCCTAACGGCGTTAAGATAATGGTGCCTATCATTAACGTAAGCAAAATAGACGCAAACGTCACTTTACCGTGTAATTCTTTGCGTACTAGCATACGCTCATAAACAGGCCATGTCGCTATTGCTAAGACTACCGCCCAAGCAATTAAGGGTAGATACGCTAATAAAACCCAGCCACCTAATAGTAATAAGATAATTAAGCCTACGATACGTGCTTTGGCTTCTGGAATATGCGACATAATGTGTTGAGTGAGGGTATTGGGTTGGGTATGGGAGCAGAATTTTAGCATGATACCGGCACGCGCTTAGCCGGTTTCTCAAAAAGCACAACAAACAGTAGATAAACAGTGAGTAATAAACCCGACACTAGCCAAGCATTTAAGCTACTGTAGGTAATGGCAAACTCTTTGGCTTTAAAAAGACTAATACCCAGCGTAATATAGCCTATCAGCCGTTTTATATCATACGCAACCGGGTAATAAAGCTGTCCGAGTAGATAGGAAACCATAGCCATCGCACCGTAACACATTAACGTAGCCCAGGCCGCGCCGGTATAACCATATAACGGAATCCAATAATAATTCAGCGTAATAGTTAATAACGCACCGGCTATCGACAACCAGGCACCTAAACCGGTACGGTCAGTCAGCTTATACCAAATCGATAAATTGACATGGATACCTAAGCATAAATTAGCGATTAATAAAATCGGCACAATGGTTAAGCCACTACGATAAGCTTCGCCAACAAAGTATTGAAAAAAATCGATAAATAGCGTAACCAGTAAAAAGATAAACACGCAAAAAATAACAAAGTAATTCAACACCTTGGCATAAACAAGTTTTGCATCTTGTTGGCGCGAGTAACTAAAGAAAAAAAGGTTCTGCCGCATAACGAAACGCCTGGATAAACAATGACATGAGTATCGATAATTTATAACACGCGCTATAAATACCCAGCATTTTCATATTGGTAGCCACATCATGCGGTAATAAATATTTCAGCAATGCTCTATCAAGCATCTCGTTAATAATGCCAGCAAAGCCAACAATCGCCATTGGCGTGGAATATACCAACATTTTAATAAAAAGCTGACGCTTAATACCCCAACGCAATCCCAATAATTCCGGGGTTAATAATAAAAACTTTCCGGCACTAGCGATTAAATTGGCTATAAACACATAAGCCACACCTATCTGCGGCTGGTATAAGAATAATAATGGCGAATCAGGTGTCTCGCTGTGTAGCTTAGGACAATACACAATAAAAAATAGGCTTAAGCCTATGGTTATAATGATTTCAGTTAGCTTTATCGTAGCAAAACGTAAAGCTTTATTTTCCGCTCTTAACCGTGCAAACGGTACGGTACTCACCGCATCTAAACTTAAAATAGCCGTGAAATAGACAATATATTCAGGATGTTCGGCATAATGGATTAAGGTGGCTAGCGCCTGTTGATTAACTATTGCGGCGGAAACAAAAGCCAAATTTAACAACACGATAAACCATAGCGCAGTGGCATACGCGCTGTCACGCTTGCTTTCGCCGTTGCCGCGAAAACGAAAATAGCCTGTCTCAAAGCCTAATACGAGAAGCACGGAAAAAAATCCAGCATAGGCATAGAACTCAGAAATCACACCGTATTCAGCCGGTGCAAAATAGTAGGTGTAAACCGGAACGAGTAAATAATTGAGAAAACGGCCAACGATACTGCTTAAACCGTATATTGCTGTCTGTGAAACTAGCTTAGAAAAAATACTCATGAAGTATGCTTAAGCATTTTAATGAGGTGTTTTATAGGGATACCGGGCTGGCTGTACGCAGTCAAATTCGGGGGTAACCGGAAGGTGTGATAAGAGGATTTAAGTCTCTTTATTAGTCTTGAAAGGGTACGCCGTGCGTACCCTACTACGAGTAAAACGTCTATTGTTCTGAATAATCAGGTAATAATTGCTCAATTTGCATGGCTTTTACAATCGCCATTAATTCGTGTTGTTGTCGTTTTAATGGTGCTAACTCTGCTTCTAACGCCGCAATATTCTCTGCGACCGAACCTTTAGAATCATTGATTTTGCGCAGCATTTGCAAAACGTCCCTCGATTTGCTTTTTATGGTCTTTAATTTGCTGCATTAACGGTGTTAATGCACCATTACTCCACGCAATCGCATCGGTATGGGCTTGTTTAATAATACCCCTCGCCTTAGAAATTAACGTGTTATAAAGCTTTTCAACAACAATATGTTGCTCAGTCATCGTGACTTTAGTACTTGAGCGAAACGCCTCGCCTTCTTCAAAAACTTGTTCTAATTCAAGCTGATACTGTTTGACAGAAAATAACTGTGGCTCGATTTCTTTAAAACCGTATTCGTCTTTGAATTTTTTATGAATAGCTTTAACTAAGCGCCGCGTTTCGTTAGTAATATCGATAGAATCTTGCAATAAATCGCGTAAATTGTCGAATAACGTGCGCATGTTTTGCTTCATACCATACGTCGTTAAACTCTTAGTAATATCAATGCGCGCTTGCTCAACAACCGCATCCACTTTTTCATCAGAGAACGAGTCAATAAGCATTTTGGCTTGCACGATAAACACACGCCGACTTGATTGAAAGTTCTCGACATTAGCCATGTAAGAATTTTGCTTATCACGCGTTTCAGCCATTAATTTGCCTGTCATTTCCTGATTATGGAAATCGACTTTCTTGAACTCTTCTAGTTGCTCAGTGGCATGGCCTAATGAAGAATTGGTCAAACTCAACGACTCGTTTAATAAAAAGCCTAAGTCACGCACAATGGTGTTCATCATGATGCTACGCTTTTGTTTTAAAATATCAGTCGCTAAAAACTCCTCTAGCACCGGTAAACGGCTTTTATCTAACAAATTAGCGTCACTTTTAACTTTAGCTAATAAGCCTTGTTTAGCCGAAACAGGGAAAATAGCATTTTCATTAATTTTAAGAATACTAGCAGACGCTTGTATTTGGGATTGTATAGCTCCCTCAAAATCGTGATTTTCGCCAATATCATCCCACATAGCGTCAATCTTATTCATAACGACGGCTAAACCTTGTGTTTTACCGCTTCTAGCGCGCGTAATATGCGTTAGCCAGATTTCTAAATCACTTTTAGTTACACCGGTGTCGGCAGCAAGAATGAAAATAATAGCTTGCGCACTAGGCAACATATTCAATGTCAATTCAGGCTCTGTACCTAATGCATTAAGACCTGGGGTATCGATAATGCATAAGCCCTCTTTTAACAACGGATGCGGAAAACTAATCATCGCATGTCGCCAACAAGGAATCTCTACTTCTTCAGGCAATGGATTACCTTGAGCCTCTGCTTCGGCAGGGTCCCACAAACCTAAGCGATCAGCAGTGGCGCGATCAACTTTTTTAGTGGCAATCAGTTCTTTGAAGACGCTCTGCATTTGCATAGGAGAATTAGGATCCAATGGGAAATGCTGCCAGCGCTCGGGCACGGTCTTGAATTCTGCTAATGAAACATTTTCTAAACGCGATTCAATATTCAATAAGCGTATGTAGCTGCCACCTTTTTTCGTCATAAAAAATTTCAGTAGGCGACATCGTCGTGCGTCCTGGTGACGATGGCAATAAACGCAGGCCAGATTCGGCAAAAAACATAGCATTAATTAACTCTGTTTTACCGCGTGAAAACTCGGCAACAAACGCTAAAGTCACACGATCATTTTGCAAGCTATTAAGAATATTTAAAATCGTATTCGTACTATGGGCAGTTTCTAATCCGTAACGATTAAGCCATTGCTGATACATTTCTATGGACTGTATTAAATTTGCACGCCATAACGTGTATTCGTGCATTTTTTCTTTAAATTCCAGATTCCTCATAGCTAGCCTTTTATTTGGTATAGTGGTCTAGGTCTGTTATTAACATATCCAACAATTGTAGTTCATATATTTGCAACCGTTGTATTTAATCAAAGTTAATTTTAATGCTAACTTTGCTTAATGCCATAAAGTTGTTGATATTCGGTAATTTGTGCAACTAACGTCCTGTCTTCGCTTGCTAAAAACTCTATAATATCAGCTAGTGTGATAATTGCAGTCACAGCTAAGCCGAACTGTTGTTTTACTTCGTCTATAGCGGAACACCCATTCTGACCTAACTCTTGTCTATCAAGGGCTATTAATACACCGTAAGCGGTTGCACCTGCAGCTTGGATAATAGAAACCGATTCTCTAACAGACGTACCAGCGGTAATAACATCGTCTAAAATCAATACATTACCGGTAAGCGCTGAGCCAACAATGACACCGCCTTCACCGTGATCCTTAGCTTCCTTGCGATTAAATGCAAACGGAATATCTTGCCCAGTTAATTCAGAAAAGGCGATAGCCGTCGCGCACGCTAGAGGAATACCTTTATAAGCAGGCCCGTATAACACATCGGGCGTCATACTCCCAGCTAATAAGGCTTGGGCATAAAAAACGTCCTAATTTGCTAAGTTGAGCGCCTGTTTTAAATAATCCAGTATTAAAAAAATAAGGACTGGTACGGCCTGATTTTAATTGGAATTGTCCAAATTTTAATACGCCTAAATCCAGCGCAAAATGTATGAAATCTCTTTGATAGTCGAGCATGAGTTTAACAATTGTAGGTTAAAGACGGCCACCAGTTATAAGTAGGGACAGGACATTCAGAGCGCAGGACATCGTAAATACATCCCTATAGGCTTGGTGGCAGCATCCATGCTGCCACCACCTGAAGCCACAAGGATGTGGTGAATGCAGAAAACGCCAGGAGCAGTTTTGTGCCTCTCTAAACGCCCTATCCCTACGTGACATTGTCCCGTCTAAAGTAAAACCAAAAGCCAAGCCGTATTGCTTATGTGATAATAAAAGCTTCTCTCTTAATCAGCACTGAGCCCTTTAAGCAGTTTGTACGCCAATTTATAGTTTTGTGCTGTGAATAACAAACATTTTATCAATTATAGCTATAGAACTGCACCAGACCACAGAGCATTAGTCTGTATGTTACCATTTAAAGTTAAAGGGTTAGCTATAATGACCGACTCAATGAAGCATAGATTTTTCTTACTCGTCATCAATTCATAGAGAGTACAACACAATGTGAATAAAAAGGCAGAAAAATGCTTAAAAGTGACGAAGTTGACATAGTGTTGACAAAAAATGTCAGTTATCCCGCCATAAATTCTTGTAACACACTATCGAGAAAATACCAGCCAGTATCACTACAAAAATAATGCCAATCATCGAATTGTATTAACTGTTGCTTAAGACAAACTGACAAAGCTGGCTCTAACGCGCTTATCGTTAACCCTGTCATCGCTTGAAACTGCTCAGCAGTAAAACCTTGTTTTAAGCGCAGTTGATTCATCATAAACTCTAAGGCTAAGTCTTCTACAGCAATGGCCTGGCCAGACGGTAAAAAACGCTTGTAAGCCTAAATAGTGTTCTGGATGTTTAGGTTTTTGGCTGCGGATAATCCTATCAGGTAAGCACTGAGTGATTTTGCCATGCGCGCCCGCACCTATGCCTAAATAATCACCAAAGCGCCAATAATTTAAATTATGCCGACATTGTTGCCCTGGCAAAACTATAAGCTGAAATTTCATATTGTTCAAAGCCGTGCTCCGCTAATAACGCTTGCGCAGCTATTTGCATAGCATAAATCGCTTCATCGTTTGGCAAACTGGGCGGATATTTATAAAACCAGGTATTAGGCTCTAATGTCAACTGATAAAATGATAAATGCGTAGGGGCAAGCGAAAGTGCTGTATTGATGTCAACTAAGCAATCGTCAAGGCTGGCTCCCGGCAAACCAAACATTAAATCTAAATTAATCTGCTCAAACCCTGCCTGCTTAGCTAAATGAACTGCATGAATAGCTTGTTCTGCGTCATGCACTCTGCCAAGTTTATGCAATAGTGTATTGGAAAAACTTTGTACGCCAATCGATAAGCGGTTAATACCCAAACGTCGATATGCTGAGAATTTTGCACTTTCTGCGGTGCCTGGATTGGCTTCTAAGGTAATTTCCGCATCACTAGCGATGGGAATTAAATCGGCAATACCGGTCAATAACTGCTCGAATGCACTAGGACTGAATAAACTAGGCGTACCACCACCAATAAAAATGGTATTAATCACCCTGTCGATATGGTAGTTCGCAATATCAGCACGTAAATCAGCGAGCAAAGCAGCAATGTAGCCGGTTTCTGGTAAGGTGTTTTTTTGTGCATGGGAATTAAAATCGCAATAAGGACATTTTTTTAAGCACCAAGGAATATGAATATAAAGACTTAAAGGTGGTAATACAGACATAAAGTTCTATGTTGAACGTGATAGCCGATCCGATAATATTGGCAGAAAACCGCTGCTCGGCAACTACCCCTGCGTTGCTAAGCCACAGGGATGTGGCTTAAAGAAAAAACGCTTACCCGCCGTTGAGTGTTAGAATACTGAAAAATTACAAGCTTGTCAGTTTTGGTGCAAAGGCGGCGGTGCGAAACGACCATAGCCTCCCTGCTTTCGTTACGAGGATAGTATGCGAAATTTGAAGTTAATTCCTGTCTTGATTGGTGCGCTTTTAGCGCTTTCTATCATCTTATATATTGCGTTTTATTTTGTTTTTTTAGATTTATTCGTAGATTTATGGTGGTTTGAATCACTTAAGCTTGAAGGATATTTCTGGTTAAAACTATTGTATAAATTCTTTTTATCCGGCGGCGTAACACTCGCCTTTTTCACTATTTTCTTTTTGCATTTCTGGATTGCGTCGCGCTATTTGGGCTTAAATACCGCGCAAGAAGCACTCGCTAATCCTGATGAGCGTCGGCGACTACAGCGGTTTTCCGATGTCTTTATGAATGGCAGCGTTAAGGTTTATACCCCTATTGCGCTGGTCTTAGCAATCTTTGTTGCTATGCCGTTTTATCACCAATGGGAGAAATCGTTATTGTTCTTTTTCGGTGCTGCGTCAGGTGTCACCGAACCGATTTATGGTAATGATGTCAGCTTTTATTTACTGTCTTTTCCACTTTATGAATTGATTCAACGAGAATTGCTGACGACGGCAGGCCTAATTTTCATCATGGTTGGTCTGTTGTATTGGTTAGAACATCTTTTCATGCCTTATCAACGTAAAGAGTTTCCATTAGGTGCCAAAATACATCTACTAGTCTTAGGTGGTTTCGTCATCGCTTTTGTGGTTTGGGGCTTTATGCTCGAACGCTATTCGTTGTTGTATGTTGACGCACACGAACCGGTGTTTTATGGGCCTGGTTTTGTCGAGCTGCGTTACCAACTGCCACTAATCTGGTTAGCGATACTAACTTTCTTAGCTACGATGATCTGTGCAGGCTTATATTTATTTTCTGAGAAGCACCGAATTAAAACGCCGTTTTATATTTCGCTAGCGGCGTTTTTAGCTGCGTTATTGTTACCGAATATAAGAGTCATTCCTGAATTATTACAACGCTATATCGTGAACCCTAACCCGGTTAGAACCGAACAAGCGTTTATTCAAAGCAATATCGATGCAACCTTAGCGGCTTATAATTTGAATAACGTTAAAACCGTAGAAACAACTAATCAAATCGACGCCGCAAAAGATATAGAAACCTGGAGTACGCAAAAACGCTTTGAGAATATTCCAGTATGGGATAGAGAATATATTATTGATAGCTACCGACAACTTCAGGAAATCAGACCTTATTACAAATTTCGCTCTGTCGATGAAGATAGGTATTTTGTCCTCGACCATACCCGCCAAGTCAATATCTCGGCGCGGGAAGTCAATATTTCAAAATTACCCGAAGGCGCGCAAAATTGGGAAAACCGACATTTACGTTATACCCACGGTTATGGCGCGGTAGTCACACCGGCGTCACAAGATGCCGATAAACCACAAACCTGGTATTTGCGCGATTTGAATATGCAATCCACGGTAGGATTTAGTATCAAACATCCTGATATTTATTACGGCCAAGAACAACTCAATTACGCGATTGTACCTAACCGCTTAGATATTGTTGATATTTCAGGCAGCCAGGAAGCAGATACCGATATTTATCATGGCATTGGCGGTGTACCGATTCCATCGTATTTTCGTAAAGCCTTATTAGCTATTTACTTTAACGATGAAAAAATCTTTTTTTTCCACCAATATCACTACCGAAAGCAAAATTAAGTTTCATCGTAACATCAGTGAACGAGTGCAAAAAATTACACCGTTTTTGCAGCTTGACAAAGACCCCTATTTGGTGATTACACGTGATAGGTTTTACTGGATTATCGACGGTTATACGCTATCGAATAAATATCCTGTATCAAAACCATCGGTTGACCATTTCCAAAGCGGTACGCAAGAATTTAATTACATCCGAAATTCGGTAAAAATAGTCGTAGATGCCTACGATGGCGATGTTGATTATTATATTGTCGATCCTAAAGACCCATTGATAATGGCGTATAGCAATGCTTATCCGGGGTTTTTCAAAGATATAGCGGACATGCCCTTAGAATTACGCCAGCACTTGCGCTATCCGCGTGATTTGTTTTATGCGCAAATGAAAATTTTTTGCTAAATACCATCAAAAAAATCCAGCGTTATTTTATGAACAAGCCGAAACATGGGAGTTTGCTAATTTACGCGATAGCATCGTATTACCTTATTATCAAACCATGGATTTCGGGCGTTGCAATGACACAGAAGAATTTGTCTTAATTAACCCGATGACACCGTATCAACGCAACAACCTCAGTATGTTAGGTATTGCCAGTGGACTGGACAGCATAGGCTGTAGCGAAAACTATAAACCCAATATCACTGTTTATAAATTTGGTAAAGAAGTGCAAGTCAATGGCCCAGAACAAATCGAAGCGTTAACGCAACAAGTTCCCGAAATTTCTGAGCAGTTCACGTTATGGGGACAAGCGGGTTCTATCGTTGAAATGGGGCGTATGGTTATTTTACCGATAGGTAGCACCGTGTTATATGTGCAACCTATCTATATCGCATCTGTTAAAAATAAAATGCCGGAATTAACCCGTGTGATTGTTTCTATAGGTAATGAAACAGTCATGGATACCACCTTGAAATCTGCACTTGAGCGCTTAAAACAAAAATTCATTAAAAATGAAAAGCTCAGCAAAATGGCGTTACCACCGGTAACTGAGCCAAAACCTACCGTAGACTAACCCGCGATAAGCGATAAAGGAATATACTCTGAACGGTGACATTTGGTATCTTGTGTTGCCGTAGTGGGCTGTACGCACCTTTTTTTCATTGATTTTTAATGAAAACTTATTAAAGGTGCGCACAGCACACCTTACCTAAAAACCGAAATTTTAACTGTTTAAAGTATATGTTCAATTCAACAGTGATTAGCGAGCTATGCGTTTATTGTTAGTAGAAGATGATGAAATACTAGGTGATGGTATTGTCGCCGGGTTAACCATGGAAGGTTACGCCGTAGATTGGTTAACCAGCGGCAAACTGGCCGATGAAGCGTTAAAACTAAATAGCTACGAACTCATCGTGTTGGATTTAAATCTGCCCGACATGGATGGTTTATCGGTATTAAAAGCATTGCGTGCGAGAAAAGACGAAACACCGGTCCTAGTGTTGACCGCTAAAGACACTATTGCCGATAGGGTTAAAGGGCTAGATAGCGGTGCTGACGATTTTGTCATTAAGCCGTTTGAGTTAGATGAGGTGTGCGCTAGGCTAAGAGCGTTATCACGACGCAAAGAAGGCCGTAGTGTCCCCACTATCGAATACAAAGGTGTTATTCTCGACCCTGCTGCGCACCAAGTCACATTTAATAATGAAAAAATCGATTTATCGCAAAAAGAATTCGAGATTTTAAACTTTTTTAATGAGCAATATCGGACGAGTGATTTCACGCGCCCGACTTGAAGAAAGTCTATATTCGTGGAATTCCGACATTGAAAGTAATACGGTGGAAGTTCATATTCACCATTTACGTAAGAAATTAGAGCCTAGCTTAATCCGAACTGTCCGAGGTGTAGGCTATATCATTGATAATGACGACGAATAATGAAGTATTCGTTACGAAAACGCCTGTTGATAAGCTTATTAACAGCAACCATGGTCATTTGGGGTATTGCGGCTTTTGTCAGCTATCAACAAACCCGCGCTGAAGTCGCAAGCCTATTCGATGCCGAGTTATCACAATCGGCAAAAGTCTTAAACGCATTCCTAGAAAGCTTACAACGTGAAGGCTCGCTGTCAACGTATTGGAGCCAAGATTTAGTAGACAAACACCTACACGCTTATGCGTTAAAGCGTAACCCCAAAACCAAAAATAATTTTGACTTATGGACGGGACAAAATAATTTTCTCAGTCTTAAAACCCAAGAGCCGTCGGCTTTAAAAGGCTTAAATCAAACCAATATCGACGAATCATTATGGTATATGTTCGATGATTTGTTACAAGAAAAAGCGGTCACGCAACAATATGAACGCAAAATCGCCTTTCAGCTCTGGTCCAAAAAAGAAGGCTTAGTCTTATATTCGGATAGCGCACCTAGATACCCATTTGCTAATTTACAGAATGGCTTTAGCTCAACCGAAATTAATGGCGATTTATGGCATGTCTATAGTTTGACCAATGCCACAGGCGAATACAGTGTACACGTTGCGCAAAAAGAAGAAATACGCGCGGAATTAGCCGATGAAATTTCTACTCAACTCGTTACCCAGTTTTTAATTGGCCTGCCCGTACTAGGCATGGTCATTTGGATGATTGTCGGCCAAGCGTTAAAACCCTTAGCAAGACTCGAAAAATCATTAGCCAAACGCGAAGCCAGCTATTTAAAACCGTTATCAACGCGTGGCCTACCTAATGAAATCGTACCCATGGTCACAGAAATTAATAACTTATTCGTACAACTAGAACAAGCGTTTGAACATGAACGCCGCTTTACCTCTGACGCAGCGCATGAATTAAGAACGCCTCTAGCCGGGTTGCTCACCCAAGCCCAAGTCGCGTTACGCACACATGACGACAGCATGCGTAAACAAGCGCTTAAACGCATAGAGCAAGCTGTTAATCGCATGACTTATATGGTGCAGCAATTATTAACATTTTCTCGTATCGAATCCGGTACAGAATACATGAATCAAGAAGTGCTAGAACTCGACAAAGAGGTCGTGCAAATCGTCGCTCATTTAGAGCCTGAAGCACATAGGAAAAGAATACAACTCGAAGTCGTCGAAGAAAGCCCCGTACCTATCATCGTCAACGCCGCACTGATTGCTATCTTAATTCGCAACTTAATTGACAACGCGATTAAATACACCCCCAACCAAGGCAATATCTTAATCAGCGTGATAGGACGCGGTAAAACCTTGGATTTTTGCGTCGAAGATTCAGGCCCAGGCATTGCGCCTGACCAATACGAAAAAGCGTTACAACGTTTTCATCGTTGTATAGAAACGGCTTACGCCGCTCAAGGCACAGGTCTTGGTTTATCCATCGTGCAACGCATTGCTGCAATTCATAACGCCGACTTAATCTTAGGCGTCTCTCAATGGGGCGGGTTAAAAGTGACTGTGTCATTTCCAAGCGTCGTAACCAAACCAAAAAACACAGCTACTATTGTTAACTAGATTATGTAATCAACCCAGTTTGTGGTAACGAAAGTGAACTCACTGAGCACTAGACACCGTTGTTTTTCTGTTAATCCCTTGTAGAATAGGCGGCGCAGCCATGCGGGCATGTGGTTTATCTTACTCACTAAGCTTCATCATCCTTCAACCTAATGGAGTCCCTAATGAATTCAGCGTTAACAACCAGTGTGTGCGCTTTAGCCTTCGCGCTATCGGGCCTGAGCTATGCTGCCCCGTCGGGTAAATCTGTTGCCCCCGCCATAAAACTGCAAGGAGGGAGCGCATCCAGCGTCGAATGGCGCGCACCGGTCACATCAAGCTATAAAGTGCATGTGTTCGTGCCGAACAACGGCGCCGCGCCTAACGCCTTATACCGGATTTACCCAAACGGCAAACGGAAAGACAGCACTGAGTGCCTGAGTAGCGACGAAAAATTCCCCTGCTACGAAGTCAGCATCGATCAGACGCAACACCAAAATGCCTGGACACAACTGACGTTAAACGATGACCCCGAAACACAATGGGCGTTTACTAAAAACAAAGGCTATGTCAGCGCCGTAGCAAGCAACCTAGCTGCCACAGAACTGCTGAACCTCTCCTCTCTAATACGCTTTGAGAACCAAACGATACAAATCGGCAAAACCTATCAAGGGGGCATTATTTTCTACATTGACAAGACTGGCGTACATGGCTTAGTAGCCGCCGCTAAAGACCAAAGCGAAGGCATTCAATGGCATAACGGTTTTTATATTGACACCGGCGCGACCGCTACGGCTGTTGGTACGGGTGCGGCGAATACTCAGAAAATTATTAACGCCCAAGGCTCAGGCCAATACGCCGCTAACCTGGTCAGCAACCTGAGTTTAAACGGTTACGATGACTGGTTTCTGCCGTCGAAAGATGAGCTAAACCTCATGTACCAAGCCATCGGTCCAGGTGCTATTGAACCGATAACTAATGTCGGTGGTTTTGCGTCTGGCGACTACTGGAGTTCATCTGTGTACAATAACCACATCGTTTGGTCCCAGAGCTTTGCTAGTGGCGACCAGTTCAGCAACTATAACTACATTCAGCTCTTAGTCCGTGCCGTGCGGGCTTTTTAACACTTTTACCCTTTAGCTATTTCCTTTTTCCACACAGCGGAAGTTTTTTTGAGGTATGGCGACGGCCTGTTCTGATTAGAACAGGCCTCATGACGTTTCAGGAGAGCTATGGCGCTGTGTTATGATTTGCCTGTTTATCAGAATACTTACCAACGGGTCACGATAAGAAGTGTCAAATAAGATGTACCGAGGTACGAGGCACATCAATCGAGCAAACACGCGAACGATGCGCCTCTATTCGTTCGACGCATCCTAATAAGCGCATTTTATGGTCTTAGCGCAACCTGACTTATTTGCATACCATACGTTGATTTTTAGGCGAATCCTTAGTTGAAACTTGAACAGGAGTCACACAATGTCTACCGTAACCCGTGATGAAGTATGGGAATTGTTCCGCGAAGTGGCGCGCAGTTCGGCGGAAAATAGCTTACAGCTTGCAGAAAACAGCCTACAGCTTAAGGAAACCGACCGCTTAATTAAAGAGCTGCGTGAGAGCCAAAAAGAAACCGACCGTCAGTTCAAAGAAACAGACCGCAAATTTAAGGAAACCGACCGCAAGATAAACGAGTTGAATGACTTGTTTACTTCGCAATGGGGACGTTTAATGGAATCGCTAGTGGAAGGCGATTTGGTCAAGATACTGAATCAGCGTGGCATTGCGATTAGCGATACGTCGACCCGTCTAAAAGGAAAGCGCGCTGACGGCGGCAACTTTGAGTTCGACATTCTGGCGCATAACGGTCATGAAGTGGTTGTAATTGAGGTTAAAACCACGTTGCGTCCAGACGATGTGAAAAAATTTCTGCACAAACTAGGACAAATGAAGCAGTGGCTACCTCGCTATGCCAACAATACGCTATATGGCGGCGTGGCATGGTTGACAGCGGTCGCAGGTGCGGAAGATATGGCAGTTAACCAAGGCTTGTTCAGTATTCGTGCCACAGGTAACTCGGCATCGATTGTCAACACGCAAGATTTTCGTCCTAAGGCTTGGTAACTCAGTTGCTGGTCGCGACCATTTCTACCAAGAATTAACATAACCGGTAGACCTTTAGTTTTCTAAACTATGATTCAAAGCGACAACGCACCTGAATATATGCTACTCATGAAAAACGTAAGGAAACACTTACAGTTACTATTACTTGCTATCAGTTTTTATACCCGCATTCCCATTCATCGCCGGTTAAATACTGAGCTACTAGCCGCCGCGAGTATTTATTTACCAGTTATAGGCTGGCTTGTTGGCTCACTAACGGCGCTTGTTTTTTACGGTGCTACGCTATTATGGCCTACACCCGTTGCAGTATTGCTAAGCCTTGTCATGAGTTTACTATTAACGGGTGCGTTACATGAAGACGGTTTTGCTGATGTATGCGATGGTTTTGGCGGCGGTCGTGATAAAGAACACTGCCTGACAATTATGCAAGACCCACGTTTAGGTAGTTTCGGCGTATTAGGTTTAGTATTTTTATTGCTATTAAAAATCAGTCTGCTAACGAGCTTGCCGGCTAATCACACACCTTGGCTTTTACTAGCAGGTCATAGCCTTAGCCGATTCGCACCGTTGTGGTTAATGCATGGTTACGATTATGCGCGTATCGGTACATCTAAAAGCCAACAGGCAGTGATGCGGTTAAGCCCCGCGCAACTAGGCTATGCAGCAGTTTACGCATTACTCCCCTTACTGTTTTTACCTGGGTTATGTGCTGTAGCGTTAGTGCCTATGGCAGTAATCACATTAGGGTTAGGCCGTTACTTTAAATCCCGTATTGGTGGTTATACCGGTGATTGCCTAGGGGCAAGTCAGCAAGTTACTGAAACCGTATTTTACTTAACCACATCAGCGTTATGGACGTTTATTTAGTTAGACATTGCCAAACTTGCGCGCCGTTGGGCGCTTGCTATGGTCAAACTGACGTACCCTTAGCGCCGGACTGGCAACAGCAACTACCCAGCATACAATGTTGTTTACCTAGCACAGCTTTAGTATTTAGCAGCCCGCTAAGCCGTTGTTTACAACTAGCATTAGCATTAACTGATGATGTGCATATCGATGATAGATTATTAGAATTAAATTTTGGCGCCTGGGAGAATCGCTTGTTTTCAGCGTTGCCGCAAGCCGAGCTACGCGACTGGTGCGACCATTATGTGGATACCGCACCGCCTCGCGGTGAGAGTTATAGGCAATTGCAGCAACGTGTGTTCGCGTTTTATCAGGATATAACCGCGCTTAACGCCGCATCAGTCGTTATTGTCACTCATGCTGGCGTCATTCGCGCGCTATCAGCGATACATTATGGGTTAACCGCTGAGCAAGCCTTTGAGTTAACCATTAAGTTTGCCTCAGTACATCGACTAACGCTTTAAACGATACAACGCTGAAATACCCTCATCAGCAAAGCCTTGCGCCATCAGTTGTTGATAGTCGTTAACCGTCATATCGCTCACAGGTATGGCAACCCCTGAGGCCGCCGCCATCGTTTGACAAATTTTTAAGTCTTTATGATGTAAGCCTAATTTAAACCCCGGCTTAAAACTATCATTCACCATGGTTTTACCGCGATGGTCTAAAAACCAATTGCCTGCTGCGCCACCTGCAACGACATCAATGACTTTTTCTAAATCTAGCGCTTGTGCTTTAGCAAACGCTAAGGCTTCGGTCACTGCTTGGTTAATGCCGGCACACATGATTTGATTCACCGCCTTAGTCGCTTGTCCTGCGCCCGTCGGCCCCATGTGCATGATACGCTTTGCCATCGCGTGTAATACCGGTGTGACTCGCTCTAGCACTGCGGCATCACCACCGACCATCATCGCTAATGCACCATTATTCGCGCCTTCTACGCCACCCGATACAGGGGCATCGAGAAACGCAATGTCTTTATCAGCGAGTATTTCAGCCGCTTGGCGTGCAGTCGCATTACTGACCGTAGACATATCGACAACTACCGTACCTGGTTTAGCGGCATTAGCAACTTGTTTGACAATATCTAACACATCATTATCAGCGGTCACACATACTGCGATGACATCAACCGCTTCGGCTAACCTCGCTATACTTAGGTAGCAGATTACCGTTAATTCATCGGCATAACGCTGCGCTGTCGCGGCTGTTCGGTTATAAACACCGGTTAAATATCCGTGCTTGGCTAAGTTTTTCGCCATACCTTGTCCCATTGCGCCTAACCCAATTAATCCAACCTGCATGATTATTTCTCCAAGTAAGTGTAAGCATTTAAACCGGCATTGAGTTCTTGCTCATACGCTTGCTGTAGCTCTACGCTTAAATCACTAGCCGCCAGCTTAGCTTTAAACGCCGTTTTTAATTCGTCGCTGCTAATGTGCACATAATCCAATAACTCCGATACATCCTCACCTTCTTGCAAATCAAAAAATTGATAACCGTTTTCGTCGATTTTAATATTGATTGAATGCGTGTCACCGAATAAGTTATGCATATCGCCTAAAATTTCTTGATACGCCCCTACCATGAAAAACCCAATTAAATACGGTTGTTCGCGATTAATCGCATGTACCGGCATGGTTTTCTCAAGGTTTTGTCCATCGACGTAAACATCGATACGACCATCCGAATCACAGGTTAAATCTTGAATCACCGCACGTCGGCTTGGCTTTTCATTTAAACGATGTATAGGCATGATAGGAAAAACTTGGTCTATCCCCCAAATATCCGGCAAGGATTGGAATAGTGAAAAGTTACAAAACACTTTATCGGCTAATTTTTCTTGCAACTCTTGCAATATCGCCGCTTCATTTTGGTTATTTGGATTTAAACGACTGGCTAAACGCTGGCAAAATAACGCGTAGTCATTTTCAGCTTGGGCTAAGCCATTGATATTAAGCTTATCACGGGCAAATTGAGCGCGTGCTTCTGCTACTTGGAAATAAGCATCATGATAAGCCTCGACGGGGTTGCTGAAATCAGTTTGAGCGCTTAAAGCACTGACATCGCTGTATACTGTTTCAATATCGGTAACATTGGTGATTAACACAGCATGATGCGCCGTTAATGCTCGTCCCGATTCGGTAATAATATCTGGCTCAGGAACGTGCTTTTCGGCACAAACATCGGCAAAACTGCGCACAATGTTTTGCGCATATTCATCTACGCTATAATTAATTGACGACTCCCGCCGTGACCGGCTGCCATCATAATCGACGCCTAAGCCACCACCCGCATCGACGATTTTTATCTGCGCACCTAGCCTGTGTAGCTCGACATAAAATTGTCCGGCTTCTTTTAGGGCGATTTTAATATCGTGAATATTGGCGATTTGCGAACCCATGTGAAAATGCATGAGTTTCAACGCCGATAACATATTAACTTGCTTTAAGCGCTCGACTAATTGCAAGACCTCGTAAGCATGTAAGCCAAATTTAGATTTTTCTCCACCGCTGTTTTGCCATTTCCCCGCGCTAATACTGGATAAACGCACCCGTAAACCTAACATGGGTTGCACCTCTAAACGCGTGGCCTCTTCGATAATCAACTCTAGCTCTAACGGCTTTTCAATCACTAAATACAGATTCAAGCCCATTTTTAAGCCTATCAGCGCTAGTCTAATATACGCCCTATCTTTATAACCATTACAGACCACAACACCTTGATGCGATAAGGCCATAATGGCTAATAATTCAGGCTTACTGCCCGCTTCTAAGCCAATATTATCAGCGGCTAAAATCCCTTCAACCACCTGCCGTTGTTGATTGACTTTAATAGGATAAACAGGCGTATAATGGCCTTGATAGTTTAGTTTTTCTGCCGCCCGTTTAAACGCTTGATCTAAACGCTGTACTCTATCTTTCAAAATATCAGTAAAACGTACTAAAACGGGTAACGATAACTGCTTCTCGGTTAACGATTCGGCGATTTCTAATAAATCTAGCTCTAAGTCTTTGTCAGCACAAGGCTTTACGCTGACATGACCGCGTTCATTAATGGCAAAATAGCCTTCGCCCCATTGCTTAATCGCATAAACCTCGGCGGCCTGTTGTATCGTCCAATTGCTGTCATCGAGTAAATTCATTTAACACTCCGCGTGTCACAAAAAAGAGCTCGAATTCTAATATAATGGCTGGCCTAATATTCGTTTATTTTTCAGGAATTCCTACATGAATCCAACACAATGGTTTACTGAACAAGCCCCTGGTGATGAAGTAGCCTTTTCTTTAGCCATCAAACAAAAACTCCACGAAGAGCAATCACCGTTTCAACACTTAGAGATTTACGAAACCAAAAGCTTTGGTAACTTAATGGTGATTGACGGTTGCACCATGGTTTCTACCCGTGATAATTTCTTTTATCACGAAATGATGAGCCACCCGGTGTTATTTACCCACCCCAACCCTAAGCGGGTATTGATTATAGGCGGTGGCGATTGTGGCACGTTAAAAGAGGTCCTAAAACATCCAGGCATTGAACACGCATTGCAAATCGATATTGATGAGCGCGTCACCCGTTTAGCTGAGATTTATTTCCCCGAACTTTGCTCATCTAACAATGACCCAAGAGCTGAATTACAATTTATCGACGGTATTAAATGGATAAAACAAGCCGCACCTCAGTCTATCGATATAATCATCGTCGATAGCACCGATCCGGTAGGCCCGGCTGAAGGCTTGTTCGGCGTTGATTTTTATCGCGATTGCTATGCGTGTTTATCGGAAAACGGGTTATTGATACAACAAAGCGAATCGGCGTTATTACACATGAATTTAATCGCAGCTATGCGTGATGCTATGCGTAGCGCTGGCTTTGCCGAACTACAAACTTTGTTTTTTCCACAATGTATTTATCCATCAGGCTGGTGGAGCGCAACTATCGCCAGCAAAACCGAACTGACCGGTTTTAGAGAACACGACAGCGCTAATAAACCTTTTGCAACCGTTTATTACAACAGTGATATTCACAAAGGCGCATTAGCGCAACCTGAATTTTTTAAACAAGCGTTTCCTAAATAAATGCACGATACTACGACGACTTTTAAATTAATTGAGCGTATTAGCAATTTAGTACGCTCAGAAGAACGCAAAAAATTTGCTGCGATTGGGTTGCAGCCGATTCATGTGCAAGTATTAGACTATTTAGCGACATGCAACCGCTTTAGCGATACACCTGCCGCTGTCGCCGAGTTTTTAGGCTTAACCAAAGGCACCGTTTCGCAATCGATACAAGTGTTAGAGCGCAAAAATTACTTGGAAAAAAGCCAAGACGCCCAAGACGGACGCGTCGTGCATTTAGCATTATCCGAGGCTGGTTTAAAGCTTTTACAAGAAATTAAACCGATGGATGTCTTTGAAAAAGCTCAGCAAGCTATTGTCGAACACGGTTATGACAGTTTAGACGCGGCATTAAGCGGATTATTGGCAGAATTGCAAAAAGCAAACAGCGCTAAAAGGTTTTGGGGTTTGCCATAGTTGTGTTAATTTCATCGAGCAAGACAATCATTATGTTTGCAACTTAACTCAATTACCGTTAAGCCAAACAGATGCTAAAAAAATCTGCCGCGAACATGTGTTAGCCGAACAAGCCGCTTAACGCTCGCTATTGTTTCTTGGTAAATGCTGCCTAGTACTTGTCTGCTTAATCAGTAGTTGATGGGTTTACATGGCAACTTTTTGTAACTTATTGTATTCAGAGGCCTTATGTTTGATACCAAAACCATTGATGATATTGCAAACCGGTTATCGGGTGCCGTTCCACCGGGGTTAAATCAATTCAAAGAAGACATGGAAAAAAAACGTCCATGCGATTGTGCAAAGCGTGTTGGGCAAACTTGATTTAGTCACACGCGAAGAGTTTGAAGTGCAAAAACTGGTGTTAGCCAAGACACGTAGCAAACTCGAAGACTTGGAAAAACGTGTTGCGGATTTAGAGCAGCAGCTTTTTAGCAAAGAAGAAATGTAAACAACCCTCGCAACGCCCACCTGTTCAGCTATGTCTTTAGCCATCATCTACAGTCGTGGGCGTTCTGGTTTATCGGCACCATTAGTCACAGTAGAAGTACATGTTAGTAACGGCTTACCCAGCTTATCCATCGTAGGTTTACCGGAAGCAGCGGTAAAAGAAAGCAAAGACCGGGTGCGTAGCGCAATCCTCAATTGTCAATTTGAATTCCCGGCGCAACGTATTACGATTAATTTAGCCCCCGCCGATTTACCGAAAGAAGGTGGTCGTTTCGATTTAGCGATAGCCTTAGGCATTTTAGCGGCATCGGGTCAAATTCCCACCCAAACCCTATCTGATTATGAATTCTTAGGCGAATTATCGTTAAGCGGCGATTTGCGCCCGGTCACAAGCGTGTTACCTGTTGCGATACAAGCACAACAACTAGGCCGAAAGCTATTATTACCGCGTGAGAATCTAGCCGAAGCGGTGTTAATTAAAGACATCACTGTTATTCCAGCCGAGCATTTATTAGCCGTTTGTGCGCACTTAACAGGGCAAACCACTCTCGAGACAATTTCTCAAGCACCCACACAAAGCACTCAGCTTGACACTGAATTAGATTTTGCCGATGTACATGGACAATACCATGTCAAACGCGCATGTGAAATCGCTGCGGCTGGCGCGCATAATTTATTGATGCTAGGCCCACCGGGTACTGGCAAGTCCATGATTGCTGCGCGTATGCCGACGATTTTACCACTATTAACCGAGCAGCAAGCGCGAGAAACGGCGAGTATCGCCTCACTCAGTGAACTCGGCGTTAATCCTGCCACCTGGCTACATCCGCCTTATCGCGCACCTCATCATACAGCATCTGCGCCTGCCTTAGTCGGCGGCGGCAGCCAACCTAAACCGGGTGAAATATCGTTAGCCCATAACGGCGTATTATTTTTAGACGAGTTACCCGAATTCGACCGAAAAGTCTTAGAAGTTCTACGAGAACCGCTAGAAACAGGCCATATCACCATTTCACGAGCTAATCGACAAGCCGAATTTCCCGCGCGTTTTCAGCTTATCGCCGCAATGAATCCTTGTCCCTGCGGTTATTTAGGCGATGCCTCAGGACGCTGCCGCTGTACATCAGAGCAAGTCGCTAAATATCGGGCAAAAAATTTCTGGCCCGTTATTAGACCGTATAGACATGCATTTAGAAGTACCCAGAATCGCTCATGAAATATTGCGTAAAGGCTCACCGGAAGGCGAAGAATCCAGTGCCACTATTCGACAACGGGTAATCAATGCTCGCAATCGCGCACTAACACGTTGTGGCAAAGCCAATTCGGCAATGAGTGCTAAAGAAGTGAAGCAATTTTGCCAAGTATCAGACACTGGCCATCAGTTGCTAGAACAAGCGATGGAAAAATTTGGTTTATCCAACCGCGCTTATCATAGGATTTTAAAACTGGCGCGAACCATAGCCGACCTAGCAGACGCGCCAAACATCGACATTAAACATTTAAGCGAAGCTATTGGCTATCGAAAATTAGATAGAAAAGTATAGCTTACAATAATTTATCCAAAGCCGTCATTGCCCCTACCGCTACAACAATTAAGCTACCTAACTTAATTGTCATGCGCTGCTCTAAATCGAGAAATTTCATCGTTAGTCGGTCTTCCATGTGGCGTATTTCAGTCCTAATTGCCTGAAATTCAGTTCTTACTTCGATTTTAAAAGACTCCAAATCATTTCTTAATGCCTGTCCATCCTGCTTTAGAATTTGCACATCTTGTTTTAAAACCTGTACATCCTCCTTTAGAACGTGCACATCTTGTTTTAAAACCTGCACATCCTCCTTTAGA
>NZ_LAJX01000299.1 GCF_000963695.1 Methylocucumis oryzae | reverse complement strand
CGCCATGGGGCAATTTTAACGCTTCGACTCCTGCATATAACCGCCTGCTTTTTTCGGAGAGGCGGCCATACAATTCTTGCATTTGTTCTTCAATTTCTTTTGAATAGGGTTCAATCATTTTCGGGCTTGGAAAGACTTATTTTGGGCTAAATTTATCTCAGCAATCGCCTTATTGTCGAAATTAATTTATGCTCATTCCTTACTATCACTCATCCGCTATGGGGTGAGACTTACAGTTATCAAGGCGTGTTTCGCTACGAATAAAAACATAGCTATACTCTAAACGTTCAAATTTTCGGTTTTTTTGAGTAGGGTACGCTGTGCGTACCATTAAAAAATCGCAATAAAATCAATAAAAAGGTACGCGTAGCGTACCCTACAGCTAGCTGTAAAAACCGAAAACTTAACCGTTTAAAGTATATCTGACTCATGACCCGGCAAGCGTTACTTTAAACGCTTGCCGGAATCTTAATCTGTATACCAACTAAGGCAACACGGATACTCTATCTAACGCGCCAGGTGCTATCGGCGAATTTGCTTTGATATAGGCTTCTAGTGCATCTATATCTTGGGCGCCGCCTAATAAGTTAGTTCCAGACGTTAACACAGTAAATTTATCGCCACCGGTCGCCATAAAATTATTTACCGTCACGCGGTAACTCGCCGTTGGCTCAAGCACAGTACCGTTTAATCGAATAGTCGAAGGATCAACTTTATCGCAATCGCCACCTAATGAGTTCCAGGTATAGCTAAAACCTTTAGACACATACAAAATACGGCTAAACGTTTTGGCCATTAGGGCAGCCTACGAATTGTTGCTCTAACAACGTTTCAATTTGCGCACCGGTTAATGTCATCGTCACTAAACTGTTACCAAACGGCTGTGCAGTAAACGCCTCGCTATACGTCACATTACCATCGCCTTCGCCAGCACTGCTAGATGCGTAGGTTAAGTCGGCGCGAACACCACCTGGATTCATAAAGGCAATTTGTGCTTCGCCAAAGCCTTTGGCCGCTGTTGCAGTTAATTGCGCATCAGCAATCACATCGCCTAAAGTAGATTCACCCGCCGCATTATTTGTTCTCGTCAAATCTGCACTAATACTGCCAATAATGCGGTTAGCAATCGGCTGCACAACGGTTTTGTAATTGTTAACAATCGTAGCGATTTCTGCATTAGGTGTAATCGCCGTATTATTTCTATCAACCACAACATTGTTAGCACTGACTTTACGCAAACGTCCTGTTTCTGAATTAATTTTTAAGTCTAACTCAGTCACTACACGCCCAATACTTAATGCGCTGGTCACAGGCACTTTGTGCTTACCATTTCTTGTCGTTAACAAGCAATTATACAACGCATGGGTGTGCCCGGTAATCACCGCATCAACAGCATTAGATAGGCCATTGACAATCGTTTTAATCGGTGAGCCTTCTAAACCACCTTCGCAAGCATTTAATTTCTCAATAGACGCGGTTGCCGTTGTTGTGCCGCCTTGGTGAATTAACACAATAATCGTTCTAGCCCCTTGCGCGCGTAACTCTGGGATTAAATGGTTTACCGTTTTAATCTCGTCTTTAAACTGTAAGCCCGCGACGCCACTAGGAGTAACAATAGATGGCGTTTCTTTTAACGTCATACCAATAAATGCGACTTTAACGCCTTCAAATTCTTTAATGGTGTACGCCGGGAAAAGCGTTTCTTTAGTGGTTTTATCAACGACATTAGCCGCTAAGAATTGAAAATCCGCGCCTTCAAAAGGCACGGGCGTACCAACTGAAGCACCTTGACACGTATTTACATCCGTAGGATGACAACCACCGTTTTGCATACGCAATAACTCAGTTTTGCCTTCATCAAACTCATGATTACCGACCGCATTAATATCTAAACCTGCGCGGTTCATCGTTTCAATGGTCGGTTCATCATGAAATAACGCGGATAATAACGGCGTTGCGCCTATTAAATCACCGGCTGAAACAACGACAGTATTTGGATTTTTACTTTTAATATCGGCAATATAGCCCGCCAACCAATCAATGCCACCGACGGGTATCGTTGCTGTTGTGTCTGCCGCTAAATTACGCAGGCTACCCGGTGATTCTAACTGTCCATGAAAATCGTTAATAGCCACGACTTTAATATCGACATAGTTACCGGCAAAAACAGCGCCATTGATGGCAACGCTTAAAGCGAGCGCGCTTGCGATTTGTGTTAATTTCATTGTTACACCTTGCTATGCTTTCATGTTAAGAAATGATAGCAGCAGCATTCTCCGGAATGCTGTGTTATCCGTGCTTCGCTTGCTCCTTTAGCGAATCAACCATAGTGTAACAAGCGTATATGAAAGCGGTTTGACAAGGGTTAAACAAGAACGACGATATGTTAAACCGCCATAATCTTAGATAAGTCAAACCCCCACTGCTTGGGGTCTTCTTTGCTCATAATGCTATCAGGCGACTGCGATAAATCCATGACTTGCGGCATGATGTAAGCCATAGAATTGGTTGAGAAAAAGACTTTAACAATAGGCTTTAGCAAACTTTCATTGCTTTGTTCAATCACCACACCCATACGTCCTGACTTAAGCTTAACTAGCGTACCCGAAGGATAAATACCTATCGTCTTTACAAACGCGCTAAAAATCACTTCATCGAATTGTCCATCTTTCCATTCCGCCATTTTTCGTAGCGACTCAGCCGGTTCCCAGCTCGCTTTATAACAACGCGTTGAGGTAATCGCATCATACACATCGCAAATTGCACCCATACGCGCAAATAAACTGAGTGCATTACCCGATAAACGGTCAGGATAACCATTACCATCAACACGCTCATGATGGTGCAAACAAACATCTAACGTAATCTCGCCAACACCGTCTACTTTTTTTTAATTGCTCCCAACCTTTAAAAGGATGCGTCTTAATAATGGCGAATTCTTCATCGGTTAAGCGACCCGCTTTATTTAAGATTTTACCCGGCACAAAAATTTTGCCTAAATCATGCATTAACCCAGCCATACCAGCTTCTTTAATGGTGTCACTGTCTAAATCAAGCTCTTTTCCCAGCGCACTCATTAAACCGCACACCGCAACAGAATGTAGATACGTGTAATCATTGGCAGTTTTCAATCGAACCAGGCTTAATAATGCTTCAGGGTTACGTTGGATTGATTGATTAATTTCCTCAACCAGTGTAGATGCCTGATCGATTTTAATCGCATTGCCCATACGCGCTTCATTAAACATTTTAATGACATTACCTTTTGGCATTCGCCAAAAAATCTTTCTCGCTCTAACCAACTCATCAGGCAATGAAGCGCGGATTTTTAAATGCTTTTCTTGTTGGGCAATTTCCTCTAATGCCGTATTAATCTGTGTGCTTTCCTCTTCTTCTGAAATAGACTCGGCATTCGATACCACATCTAAACCTTTACTGGTATCTATCCAAATTTCTTTAATCTGATATTCAAGTAATGTTTGTAAATCTTTTTGCTTTTCTAGTTTGAATGATTTTTTCCAAAACGGATTATCCATCCAACTACCACAAATTTCATGAACATACATGCCTACTTGCGCATCTTTAACTTTAATTTTCTTTAGCATAAAACAGCCCTGACAACATGCGTAAATAGTAAAAATCAATCTAACTAGCGTTTACTGGTAACAACATTACCAGAAAAAAATCTATTGAAAATTCAAAAATAAAGCGATGATGCTTTTGCTATATACTCTACAACGTTTCGTTTTTTGGCTTAGTGCAACTAAAACCGAAAACATCACTGCACTAAGTATACCGCATAAGTTCATATTTGCGGTTTTTTCAACTTTACGACCGAATATGATTGTTCAACATATATACTTAATGCTAGAAACGCTTAACAAACAAAGCAATGTCTCTGTAAAGTTTGTTAATCCAAAAAATCTTATCATTTAAATAATACGCCTAGCAATTCAGTAACGCCTAGATAATCCGGCAACAACACTGATTGTCTTGTTTAACTGCCCCCATACCCAGCAAATTTACAACCCATGCAAAAATCAATCACTCGCTGGCCTGCTTTTTTAACTTCTCGCCTGCTAATATGCGTATTCACTGGCTTTAGCTCAGGTTTACCGCTGTATATCTTAATTAGCTTAGTCCCTGCCTGGCTTAGAACTGAGCACGTAGACTTAAAAGAAATCGGCTTATTTTCGCTAATACAACTGCCTTACACCTGGAAATTTTTATGGGCACCATTTTTTGACCGTTACAACTTACTATTAGGCCGCAGACGTGGCTGGATGCTGTTAATACAATGCGCATTATTATTCACTATTCCAACGCTAGGCTTGTTTGAACCTAAACTCAACTTGTCAATGATTATAGCGTTATCGGTCATATTAGCCGTACTCAGCGCCTCGCAAGACATCGTATTAGATGCCTATCGACGCGAACTCTTAGTCGATAGCGAACTAGGCCTAGGTAATGCTATTCATGTCAATGCCTACAAAATAGCAGGTTTGGTACCAGGTTCACTCGCATTAATTTTAGCTGATTATTTAACATGGCAATGGGTATTTGTCATTACAGCGTTATTTATGTTGCCTGGCATGATTATGAGTCTCGTCGTAGCAGAACCTTTACAAGCCGACACTCAGCCTAAAAGCTTAAAACAAGCTATCGTCGAACCTTGTCGCGAGTTTTTCACCCGTAACCGTATCAGCACTGCGTTATTAATTTTAGCGTTTATGTTTTTTTATAAATTAGGCGATAGCATGGCAACGGCACTCGCCACGCCGTTCTATTTAGACATGGGCTATAGCAAAACCGAAATCGGTTTGGTCGCTAAAAATGCCGGACTTTGGCCTAGCGTCATCGGCGGGTTATTAGGTGGGTTATGGATGCTAAAATTAGGTATTAATAAAGCCTTATGGTTATTTGGGCTAATGCAAATGCTAGCAATTTTAGGCTTTGCCTGGCTAACAACCGTAACACATACCCTGCTTGGCTTAGCGCTAGTCATAGGCTTTGAAGCCTTTGGCGTAGGCCTAGGCACAGCGGCATTCGTTGCCTTTATCGCCAAAACCACACATCCGCTTTATACCGCAACGCAATTTGCGTTGTTTACCAGTTTAACCGCCATTCCCAGAACCGTCGCCAATGCAGCAACGGGCTTTTTAGTAGATGCATTAGGCTGGAGCCATTTTTATTTCTTATGTTTTGCCCTCGCTGTGCCTGGTATGTTACTGCTATTAAAAGTCGCACCTTGGCAAGATAAAGATTAAGCGCCTATGAAAAAGACTTACATCGGGTTAAATAGCTTTAATCACGCTATTTTGGCGACACACTCAAGACGGAACAGTTTTAATTTTAGTCTGTGGAGCTAAATCGTCATTCCGGCAGGGATTGCCGGAATCCAGACGCCAAGGATGGCAAAGCTTCAAGCAAATCCTTATGTTTTGGAGTTCGGCAATCCATGACTAGATGACGTTGTTCTCACGTGGCTGTCCCGTCTTAAGTAGGTGGCCGCTATTTTAATCACACGCCCCCTCGAAGGTGATAAGCAAGCTATTGTCAAGGCATTGGTATGGCGCCATTTTCGCCAGCAATTCTCAATTTAGGATTTTTATAAAATCAATAGGTTACAACAGTGATTTTTTATTTTTTTAAGAGTTATTCACGCTTTTTAGATGCACTTGCTGCAATTAACTATCAATTTTGAAGATCTGCTTATCAAAACTGGCAAATGTTTGCGGTAAAACTACAATAACCTTGTTACTT
>NZ_LAJX01000298.1 GCF_000963695.1 Methylocucumis oryzae | reverse complement strand
ATTAGCAAAAAAAGACTTAATCCACAACCATTATCAACCGGTGATGGAGGTCGATCCACAAACCTATGCGGTGCGCGCCGATGGTATGTTGTTAACCTGTGAGCCATTAGCAATACTGCCAATGGCACAGCGGTATTTTTTATTTTAGACAAATAGCATCTCTTAAAGAGATGCTATTCATCAACTTGGCTCGCATCAGATTGTAAGCCATTCAAGAGTGGTACTAATGATGCTCATTATGTTCTGCTTCGGGTTTAGGTTCCGCGCTTTCATGTGACTCATGTGCCGGTGCAGCGCTTTCGGTATGACCTGCACTTGGCTCAGCCGGTGCAGGCTCAGCAGGCTTATCTTCAGTTGAGTGAACCATGCCTTGCACAATTTCGTTTTCTGTCTTCTTATTCATGATGACGATGGAAATACGGCGGTTAATAGGGTCTAATGGATCCTCAGAATTGAGTGGGATACTAGATGATAAGCCGGTGATGCGTAGAATTTTTTCATCGTTTAAGCCGCCAATGACGAGCTCTCTACGCGCTGCATTGGCGCGGTCACTGGATAATTCCCAGTTACTATAAGCCGCTTTGTTGTTAGGGAACGGTCGGGCATCGGTATGACCGTTGATTGAAATCTTATTCGGTAATTCGTTAATCACGGGGGCTAATGCGCGCAAAATTGTTTGAGTTTGCGGTTCGGTTGCCGAGCTGGCTAGCTTAAACATGGGGTGATTTTCTTTATCGGTAATCAAGACTCTCAGACCTTCTTGGGTAATTTCCAATTTGATTTGGTCTTTGAACTCAGACAATTTGGCTTCTGAATTAATCAGCGCCTTGATTTCACTTTCTAATTGCTCTAAGTGTTTTAAGTCGTCTTTTTCATCGACTTGGCCGTGTTCTTGTGATTTTAAGTCTTTACCACCGCCCGGTTCTAGCTGGGTTCTGTCTCCGACATCCATACCACCCATTAATGAAATTTTGTATGGGTCAGAGAAGTATTGCGCAATACCTTTTCTATCAGCATCGGTCGTCGAGCCTAACAACCACATCAATAAGAAAAACGCCATCATCGCTGTGACGAAATCGGCATACGCTAATTTCCATGCGCCGCCGTGATGCGCATGGCCGCCTTTTTTAATTTTTTTGATGATAATGGGTTGTTCAGCCATGACGTGCTCCGTTATTTTCTCGCTTTAATTTGCGCTTCTAATTCAAAGAAATCAGGGCGCATACCTGAGGTAATCATTGCCCGCATGTATTCAACCGTCATCGTTGGCGACATGCCTTTAGCAGTGCATAACAAGCCTTTTTGTACGCATTTATACGCATTACTGCCCGCCTCGAACCGTTGTTGCATCACGGACGCAACTGGCATGACGAAACCATACGCCATTAAAATACCTAGAAACGTACCGACCAGCGCAGCGGCGATGAGCTTGCCTAATTCTGCTGGCGGAATACCGACCGACTCCATCGTATGTACCACCCCTAACACGGCGGCGACAATGCCGAATGCCGGTAAGCCATCCCCAACGCCTTGCACCGCTTTTATCGGTGCGTGACCGTCTTCATGGTGAGTTTCTAACACTTGATCGGTGAGTTCTTCTAATGCCATGACTTCAACACCGGTTAGCATTAAACGCAGATTATCACGGATAAATTCCATCAAATGATGATCTTTTAGCACTTTAGGCAAAAAAATCGTATCAATTTGCGGTTCGTCGATAATGTCTTCTAATGATAGCAAGCCTTCCTTGCGAATTTTATTGGTTAACGCATTAAACGAGAGCAATAACTCCATGTAGAATTCTTTGTTATAAGGCGAATTGCCCAACGTAGCCGTTGCGCCTTTTATCGCGCCTTTAACAATATCAATCGAGTTACCGCAGATAAACGCACCAAACGCCGCGCCTAAAATAATAAGCACCTCAAACGGTTGTACTAAAACCCCGACATGACCACCAGAGGCGATAAAGCCGCCTAATAACGCGCCAATGATGACAACGTATCCAATAATAACAAACATAACACCTCTAAATAATGATACATAATGACTCTTGACCGTTTACCCTAAACAGAAACAGCCGGTTAGGCTGATTTGAGCGGGTAATGAGAAATGACTCAGCTAAGCAGTATCTATACGCTGAATGGTCAAATTTTTCGGTAGGGTGCGCTATGCGTACCTTTTTCATTGATTTTTAATGATGATATAAAGGTGCAGCGCACCCTACCTAAAAACCGAAAGCTTGACCGTTTGAAGTATATAGGGACTCCGAAATCATAATGAGGAATTTAATCATAGTCTGGCGGATTTGAGAAACTTCCGGCGATAAGTGATGTGTCGGTTGTTTGAATCGAAACCGGTCGCACTCTAAACGACCGGTTTAGCAAAGGGTTATTGGCAGCTTACTGAAATATAGATGGCTTTAGTTGTCGATTCAGAGTTATGAGCAGTGGTTCCGCCTGACACTAAAACACCAATGCCATCGCCTAAACTAAAGGACACCGGCGCTGAGGTCGAGCAAGAACGTACACTGCCGCCGCCAAAGCTTGTACTGCATGTGACTGCATCCGAGAAAGTATAGTTTGACGCCCCATTTGTGGCTTTACGCACCTTAATGGTATATGTGTTGTTTGCCAGTGTGCCATTAGAGATAGCTTGAACTGACACCGTGCTACAGGCTGACGGCACTAATCTAAACCCATCTTGTTCGTTAGTCGATTGGGGCTGGAGGCCGCCGATTATGGTTATATAGTGCGCACTAATCGTTACTGTTGCACCACTATTAATTATGTAGCTAAAGTTAAACCCCGATGCGCCTGATGAGCTGGCTGCCGGTGCCCATTGTGAGCCATTGTAAGTTAATACATCGCCATTGCTTGCGCCTGAAGAACTGAGGAATGAAGGGTTCATCGAACCGGAAGAGATGTTGTTCGCGTTAAGCGAGGAAGATGATGTTAAGTAGTCAGTACCCGCAGTTGCTGTAGTGACGATGGAGCCATTGCCTTTTAATAAGCCGTTATAAGTGGTTGAGGTAGATGCGGATACGGTATTAGGCCCGGTATTGCCAGTAGGTCCTGTGATACCCGTAGCGCCTGTTGTGCCAGTACCACCGGTGCTACCTGTAGCGCCAGTAACCCCCGTGTTCCCCGTAGAACCGGTAGCGCCCGTATCGCCGGTAACTCCTGTGTTCCCTGTAGCCCCGGTGGCACCCGTATCGCCGGCAACTCCTGTATTACCTGTAGCACCTGTAGCGCCGGTATTACCAGAAGCTCCCGTGTTGCCGTTAGCACCTGTTGCACCGGTATTACCAGAAGCTCCCGTGTTGCCGTTAGCACCTGTTGCACCGGTATTACCAGAAGCTCCCGTGTTGCCGTTAGCACCTGTCGCACCGGTATTGCCAGCAGTCCCCGTGTTGCCGTTA
>NZ_LAJX01000297.1 GCF_000963695.1 Methylocucumis oryzae | reverse complement strand
GCACTGTGGCAGTCAATGTATTTGTCTTCGGCGAACTGTTTTACTTGTTCAACTGCCGCTCGCTGAAATATTCGATGTTTCATATCGGGGTCTTTTCCAATGGATGGGTAATCTTCGGCGTATGTAGCATGACCATGCTGCAATTGCTGTTTACTTACTGGCCGCCCATGCAGCAATTGTTCGGTAGTGCGGCTATTGGTTATGATGAGTGGCTACTGATTATTGGTGTCGGTATTGCAATTTACGCAACGGTAGGTTTGGAAAAATTTCTGTTACGACGCCGATGAGGTTTCTCGGCCAACCACAGATTGCTTTTCATGGGTTTATGCTTGCTTTGATCGATGCCAGCTTTTTTATTAAATTTATCGGGACTTTGTGTTATGAGAATAATTTTCTGGCTGGTATTCACTATAGGCTTAACAGGTCTTTATTTTATGAATATAGCTATTCTGAAAATGCCGTTTTTGAATTGGGAATGGGGAAAACATGCGGCAGTTCGGTTTTTTTTGGGTTTTTTTATATTAGGCGCCAACGCCTTTTATGCGCATAAGTTAAAATTCACGAGCGCGCTTAAGGTGATATTAGCCATAGCCTTTCTGGATTATTTGTATGATTACTATATAGGGGCCTATAGACTTAATTTCGAAATCATTTTGCATGGTTTGTACATGCTGGTATGGGGGGCAATAATGGGTTACCTCGCCTGCAAGAATCTTAACAACAAGGAATAATTACTCCCTTGCAATACTAGTGTAGGCTAATGACGGAAATTATTGCTTTAATAGAAAATCATATTGAATACGCTCCTTGGATAATATTCGGCCTATTATTGCTTGCCGGTTTTAATTTTCCTATTTCCGAAGATGGCATGCTGTTCGTGGCGGCAACCTTGGCATCGAGAACCCCTGAGCATTTACTATATTTGTTTGGTGCGGTTTATGCCGGAGCCTATGCTTCGGATCTAATTTGCTACGGCTTAGGAAGGGTATTAGGAGAGCGTCTGATTCATTGGCGATTTTTTCCAAGTTAATGGCTCGGGATAGAATCGACAAGATATCAGACTATTATCGAAACTATGGCATATTAACGCTGTTATTCGGGCGATTCGTGCCATTTGGAGTCCGTAATCTGTTGTTTCTGACTGCTGGACTCGGTCAAATGAATGCTGTTAAGTTTGCGATAGTCGATTTTTTGGCTTGCACGGTGTCGGTAATAGTGTATTTCAGTGTTTATCATCACTATGGGCAAAAAAATCGTATTAATTATCCAGGAACTGAATGTCGCGATCTTCATTTTTGCGCTGTTGATTGGCGCTTATATCTACTTTAAAAAAGCTCAGTAGTCAGCCAATATAAAAAGCTACTCGCTTAAACTGAGACAAATAACTTCTTCGGGGAAAAGCGGCGGTTCGCTAATCCTAAAAAACGCAGTTGATCCAAGAAAAACACCAAAGACACTAAATAAATCAGAACGTTATGTTGATTTTGTTGTTCACCCAATGGGTGAAGCCCGAACGCTTGTTATCTGTTTGAATATTTTTGTGTTTTTTCGTAAACGAAACGATTTTTTTAGGCTAATGCGAAACCGCCGTTGTATTTCGCTAAGATTATTGCTAGAAAAAACTGCTCAAGACTGAGCAATAACCTCGATTATTTCATCACGATTAATGACTTCTTTATCTTGTAACACTAACGCTAGTTTGTCTAACACAGCTCTGTGCGTCGTAATAATTTCAGTGGCTCTAGCTTCAGCTTCTTCAATGAGTAATAGCACTTCACTATCGATTAAACGGGCAGTTTCTTCGCTGTAATTACGGTATTCAGTCCCTTCGGTATCTAAAAACTGTAACTGTTGACGTTTACCTAAGGTTAACGCGCCAACTTTCTTACTCATACCTAACATGCATACCATATTACGCGCGATTTCACTGGCACGCTCTAAGTCGTTTTGCGCACCGGTAGATACCGAACCTAAGACGATTTGTTCAGCAACTCTACCGCCATGTAAAATGGCTAACTGGTCTTTTAATTCGGCATCGGTCGATAAAAACGTTTCTTCTACCGGTAATTGCAAAGTAAAGCCTAAGGCACTGACACCGCGCGGAATAATCGAAATTTTATGCACGGGCTGACCACTGGGTACATTTTCGGCGACCAAAGCGTGCCCCGCTTCGTGATACGCCACACGGCGTTTTTCTTCAGGATTTAAAGCGCGATTTTTCTTTTCCGGCCCAGCTAAGATTCTATCGATAGCGGCTTCAAAATCATCCATTGTGATTTTGCTATGATTTAACCGTGTCGCGATAATCGCGGCTTCATTAGCGATATTGGCTAAATCTGCCCCTACTAAACCCGGCGTCCGTTTCGCCAACACATTAATATCAATATGTTCTGCCAATGTCATCGGTTTAGTATGCAATTTCAAAATTTCGACGCGGTCTTGTAAGTCGGGTTTATCAACAATGATTTGCCTGTCAAAAACGTCCAGACCGTAACAACGCTTTATCTAAGATTTCAGGACGGTTAGTCGCCGCCATGACAATCACGCCTACTGAGCTATCAAAACCGTCCATCTCAGTTAATAGCTGATTTAAGGTTTGCTCACGCTCGTCATGCCCACCCATCGTGACCGGACCGCTACGCGAACGGCCTATCGCATCTAACTCATCGATGAAAATAATGCACGGCGCTTTACTACGCGCTTGTTCAAATAATTCTCGAACTCTCGCCGCACCGACACCGACAAATAATTCAATAAATTCGGAGCCGCTGATATTAAAAAACGGTACGCCCGCCTCACCGGCAACGGCTCTAGCCAGTAACGTTTTACCTGTACCCGGTGGCCCTACTAGCAACACCCCTTTAGGCATGTGACCGCCTAATTTTTGAATCTTTTCAGGCGCTTTTAAAAAGTCTATAGATTCTCTTAACTCTTGCTTAGCACTATCCGCACCGGCAACATCGTTAAAGGTAACTTTAGGCAATGAATCAGGATGAATATGCGCTTTATTGCCAATATTTAAAAAACCGCGTTGCATTCCTGAGGTACGGCGTATCACCCATGACCAGATAGCAACCAATATCAAAATGGGAATAATCCAGTTAAACAATAACGAGGTTATCCAACTTTCGCCGCTACGCACGAC
>NZ_LAJX01000296.1 GCF_000963695.1 Methylocucumis oryzae | reverse complement strand
ATTACGGTAAATGATTTTACAGGAGAATGGGATACGAACTGCGCGGGGGAATTTGAAGAATTTAACCGAATACTAATTGTTTTGCCGCACAAAACTAATGGTTTTGCTGATTTGCTCGTAAAAGAAACCCGTGCGAAAAAAAAGTCTCAGCCTATCGGCACGGAATGCATAGAAAGCGTCATACCTGAAACCAAGCAATACACGCTAAAATTTGAAAAAGATTCGTATACCATACCCAAAGAATTACAAGGCGGGTCGGAATAATTCATAAGCTTTCTACACATACATCAATTATTATTGAAATTCCCATTTAAACTATAAAGGAACTTAATATAAACTGATAAAGAAATGTATAAGACGTCACATGGCGTTATATGCTTTTTTTCATCACTTAAAAACTCGCCATATTTTTATGAATTTAGACGCGGATACCCAGCAACGTTTAACGCGCATCGCCCGCTTGGCCAGGCTAAGCTTAGGTATTCCTATCACTTACTTCAGCGTATTAAATTCACCACACGACTGGTATCTTAACCACCCAGGACTCGCCACACCACTTGCTGACGTACTTGCGTTACCCAAACAAGTGCTTGCCCATAATGCCGCTATATGGCAAACAGATAGCGCTCCAGACGCACAATCTGTTTATCACTATGCTGGGCTACCGATACGCTCAGACCAAGGTCAATGTTTAGCGATAATGTCATTGGCAGGCTATGAGCCACGCAATTTCTCCGAATCTGAGCAACTGTTGCTACAAGACTTAGCTACAAGTGCCGAAACAGAATTAAGCCACGCTCGCTTACAGCTTGAAAGCAAGCAAAAAGCGTTTTTGGCGCTTATGTCTGAATATAAATTGCAACAGCATGAAAACCGGTTTCACGCCATTATCGACACCGTCATTGATGGGGTCATTAGCGTCAACGCCGAAGGTTTTATAGAAGCCAGCAATATCAGCGCACAAACACTGTTTGGTTATGTTGATTACGAGCTCAAAAATAAGCCTCTTGGTTTATTACTGGCCCCAGTTGATTATTATGTCGCTGAACCCGACTTTCTTAGACAATTAGCACGAACACCTAAAACCAGTCACTTAGCCAATATTGATGCACATGGTATGCGTAAAGGCGGGACATTATTTCCTCTGCAAATCCGTGCAAGCGAAGTATTAATTGCCGATGAACCGGTGTTTATTGTGGTTATCCACGACTTAAGCGAAACCCGCCTAATGGAATTGGCATTTAAAACGTTTTTGATGCGATTATCCGCTATTCTGATGATGCCATCGTCAGCAAAGATTTAAACGGTATCATCACAAGCTGGAATGAGGGCGCAGAAAAAATATTTGGTTACAGCGCGACTGAAATCATCGGCAAACCCTCTCTAATACTGTATCCAGCCGATAGAGTACATGAAGAACAACAAGCAGCTAAAAAATTAGTCAGCGGTGAAAAAGTAGAGCATTTAGAGACGGTGCGCATTCATAAAAATGGTACGCCTGTCGATATTTCCGTCACTATTTCACCGATTATCGATGAAGACGGCAACACGATAGGCATTTCGAATATTGCCCGCGATATTACCGAACGCAAACAACTGGAACGATTAAAAAGTGAATTTATTTCCACTGTCAGCCATGAGCTGCGTACACCGTTAACCTCGATTCGCGGCGCACTTGACTTAGTATTAGGTAAATCAGCCGAGCATTTACCAGACAAGGCGCGCAAAATGTTAGAAATGGCGGCGCGCAACAGCGAACGCTTAACCATACTCATTAACGACATTTTAGACTTAGAAAAAATTGAATCCGGCAAAATTGAGTTCGATTTTAAGCAAGCGGATTTAATTGCGTTAGCCCAGCGTGCCGTCGATGATAATTTAGGCTATGCGTTAAAACACCGAGTCCAGTTAAGATTAACCCTAACAGAGCTTAGCGAAGCGCCTGTATATGTCGATGAAAACAGACTGTTACAAGTGTTTGCCAATTTAATGTCTAATGCGATTAAATTCTCCCCTGAAGATAGTCAGGTTGAAATCCGCGTAGAGCCTCACAAAGCAGGTTATCGCATTAACGTTTACGACCAAGGTCCTGGCATACCTGAAGAATTTCGTAATCGAATTTTTCAACGTTTTGCCCAAGCCGATAGCTCTGATACCCGACAAAAAGGCGGAACCGGCCTAGGCTTAAGCATTAGCAAAGCGATTATTGAGCGTCATCATGGCCAATTAAATTTTATTTCTGAGCTAGACCACGGCACACAATTTTTCTTTGACTTGCCTGCTCATGCCGCGCCATTAACACAAAGCTCGAGCTACAGCGAGCAAGAGCTAGCACCGGTGTTAATCTGTGAAGATAACCCCGATGTTGCCGATATACTCGCCGAAATGCTTAAAAACGAAGGTATTTTGTGCCATATTGCAGCAACTCTAGCAGCCGCCCGAGCCTTGCTTAAGCAAAAACACTACGAGTTACTGTTGCTTGATTTAGCATTACCCGATGGCAATGGCCTACAACTTGTCGAAGAGCTACGCACCATTCCAGCCACGCAGCAGCTTCCCGTCATTGTTATTTCAGGACGTGCCTTAGAAAATCTCAACGCCTTTACCGGTAGCGCTATGACGATTGTCGATTGGTTACAAAAGCCTTTCGACCACGAACGCTTAAAAACGGCTGTACAACACGTCTTATCAAATACCGAGCGCCCAACTATTTTACATGTTGAAGATGATGTCGACATTGTGCAAATCATTAAGGCGTTACTTGAAGACATTAGCCATTATCAGCAAGCCGCAAGCATAGCCGATACACGGCAATTGCTTGCCAGCCGACATTATGACTTAGTTATTCTCGACTTAGGTTTAGAAGATGGCTCAGGCTTAGACTTATTAGACGATTTAAAAAACCATTGCCCCGTGATAATCTTTTCCGCCCAAACGATAGACCATGAAGTTAGCTCCAAAGTCAGTGCAGCGCTCACCAAATCCATGACCAGTAATGAGCAGCTCATTCAGACTATTCAAAAACTACTGCATAAATCATTAACATGACCGACCTGATACGCATACTCTACGTTGAAGACGACCCTGATATTCGTGAAGTAGCCGAATTTGCCCTAGAAGATGAAGGCTTTGAACTCATTTCCTGCGCATCAGGCCAAGAAGCACTGACCCAAGCAACCAATATCAACGTTGACTTACTACTTTTAGATGTCATGATGCCTGGCATGGATGGCCCAACCACATTAACCAAATTACGCGAACTACCTAATACTAAGCAAACACCCGCTGTTTTCATGACCGCTAAAGTGCAAAGCTCTGAAATAGCCGCTTATTTAGCGATGGGGGCTATAGGCGTGATTACTAAACCCTTTGATGCGCTCACCTTAGCTGAGCACATTCGAGAATTGCTAGAGAAGCAACATGGTAGTATCTGACAATAACAAATACGTTAAACTGCGTAATTTACAACAAAAGTTTGCTTCGACGTTGCCTGAGCGTTTAAATTTGATACAAACCGCCTGGCTAAACAGCCAGGGCACCCCTGATAACAGCGAATTATTCACTGATTTACTGCGGCAAGTTCACAGTCTTGCCGGTTCCGCTGGCACATTTAATTTCTTCCGTCTAGGCGATGTCGCCAAAGAGCTAGAATTACTGCTCAAAGAATATCAACATGGCAGCTTGCCTGAAGCCGTAACAACCGTGAGGAGGCTATTGCAACAGCTTGTCGCTTTAGCTGAACAAGGCCATGAGCAGCCTAAAACCGAACTTATCACCGATGACAGTGCTGAAATAGAGTATCTGTCCAACCAGCAAGCGGTTATATATGTTTTAGAAGACGATGAAGACATTGCCGCCGAATCATTTAGACAACTGATTCATTTTGGCTATCAAGTCGTAACTTTTAACTCGGTTAGTGACTTCAAACACGCTATTTACCAGCAAATCCCTGATGCACTACTGATTGATATACAACTTGTCGAAGGTGAATTTGCCGGTACCGAAGCGGTCGCTGACGTCTGTAAAACCTTGCAGTTAAACATTCCCAGCATTTTTATTTCCCAACATCAGTCTTGGCAACACCGACTCAGCGCAATGCGTGTCGGCGGTCAAGGCTATATCACAAAGCCCATAGACTTCGACCAACTCGCCGATCAATTAGAAATTCTCACTGGCCGTAAGCAAGGCAGCCGCTATCGCATTTTAATCGTAGACGACACAGTGTTATTAGCCGAGCATTACGCGACTATCTTGCAATGTGCCGGCATGGATACAGAAATCATCAATGATCCAGGCCATTTATTAGACGTGTTGCCAAACTTTAGACCGGATTTAATTCTGATGGATTTATACATGAACGGCAGCACAGGCATAGAAGCCGCGCAAGTCATTCGGCAACATGGCAGTTACACCAATCTTCCAATTGTCTATTTATCTACTGAAAGCGAATTAGAACAGCAGCTTAATGCATTACGCGCCGGTGGGGATGACTTTTTACAAAAGCCGATAGATGATAACCACTTAGTCGCCGCAGTCAGCACTAAAGCCAAACGCTTTCGCGAATTAAACAGTTTAATGAACTGTGACGGTTTAACAGGCTTGCTCAACCACATTAGTTTTAAACTTGCGCTAGAGCGTGAAATTGCACAAACATACCGCTACCATGAAGGTTTCACGCTAGCAATGCTCGACATAGACCATTTCAAACTGGTTAACGACCACTACGGTCATTTAGTCGGCGACCGCGTTATTAAAGGTTTAGGCCGATTGCTTAGCCACCGATTACGCAAAGGCGACATTGCTGCTCGTTATGGCGGTGAGGAATTCGCGCTCATATTACCCAACACTCCAGAAAGCGTGGCTAAGCGTTTATTAGACGAATTACGTGAGGTATTTGCCAAAATCGCCTTTGCCCATGCTCATGGAACGTTTCACGCGACATTTAGCGTAGGCATTGCCTCATGCCCCCCTTATAAAAACGTGCATAGCTTAATAGAAGCTGCCGACCAAGCACTGTATCAAGCCAAACGTACTGGACGTAATCAAGTCCATATTGCAGCAGACAATCGTTAACATCGACGGCTAGATGTAGACCGCCAATAGTTAGTTTTAAACTGGTAAAATCAAAGCGCCAGATGGCTACCCACTTAAGGTGGGACGCTTTTAATTTTAGCCAGTAGAGCTAAACCGTCATTCCGGCAGGGATTGCCGGAATCCAGTCGCCATGGATGGCAAAGCTTCAAGCACATCCGTGTGTCCTGGATCTCGGCAATCCCTTAATGCCAA
>NZ_LAJX01000295.1 GCF_000963695.1 Methylocucumis oryzae | reverse complement strand
CTTCCAGCAGAATTCGGCGCGCGGACGCAATAATATGTTGCCCTAACTCGGTAGGCAGCACTTTTTTATTATTACGCTCAAAAATGACCACACCTAACGACTCTTCCATTTTTTTAATTTGCATACTTAGCGTAGGCTGGCTAATAAAACATTGCTCTGCTGCTTGATTAAAACTGCGTAAATCAGCCACAGCCACTAAATAACGTAAGTCTCTGAGATTCATAAATATTCAACTTTATCGTTTTATCACTCACTAATCTTGCAAATTATACTGGGTAATCATTCACCTCCACGATTTTTTCTTGTTCCCACGCCCACTTTCACGGCCGTCAAGATATAATTTTTAATAATCAGATAATTAGGCGTGTAGATTGGGTTAGCGATAGCGTAATCCAACATTTTACCGTTCCGACGTTATCGGGTTACGCTATCGCTAACCCGACCTACGGAAGAATATTTCACAAAACACAACATGGAAGTTATTGATTATTTGGTTATATTCCTTAACTTAATGGCAGTTACGCTCCTCGTGTGAACGGGGTCAGGCTTTACAAAACGAAGGGGTCACGTCGAATGTAAGGCCTGAACCCTGCGCCCCTTAAAAAGCTTGGGAGTGTGCAAAACTGGACTATATGGAAATTCGTCTGCTAGAATCCGCGCACTATCCGCCTGATTCATTTCCCATGAAAAGATCGTTAGTGTTATTTATCTGCTTCAGTTTACCGTTTGTCCCCGTTGCTGATGCTACCGATGATAGGCAAACTTGGGTCAGTAGCACTTATCAAACCGATTTTGGCGGTAGCCGCTATCTGGCTTTTCTGGAATTGGCGCCGCGCTTCAATCAGGATTCTTCAGAATTTAACCAATTCATCATTCGCCCCTTGTTGGGTTACAAAATTACGCCAAAACTTCAGCTTTGGTTGGGTTACACCTGGCAAGGGGAGTACAGCGATAATAATGGTGTGGGTTTTGACAATGCCACGCATGACTTGATGCAGCAGGTGCAATGGATTGAAAATATTAGCCCTGCGCTGAACCTGCAATACCGCTTCCGGCTGGAGCAACGTTTTTTTGCCGACGCTGACAGCGGACACCGTATGCGCCACCGTTTGCGTTTGCAATACACCTTGCCCGGTACCCAGGCTTATTTGATTGGCATTGATGAATTGTTTATCTATCTTAATTCCCTAAACTACAGCTCTAGGGAAAGCTTTGTGCAACCCGGTCTTAACCAAAATCGTGCTTATGCCGGAATTGGCTACAAATTTTCCCCGCATTTTAACGTGGACACGGGTTATCAACTGCAATATGTCAATAACTTCAAAGGCTCTGATACTTACAATTCCATTTGGTTTACCAACGTCAATTTCAATTTTTAGCAGCTGCATTTATGAACGAGGTCAGGCGTTACAATTTGCATCAAAATCGCCAAATAAACGAAGGTGTCACGTCAAATGTAAGGCCTGAACCCAGCGCGGTGCTCCAAGCACTAATTAAGCGTCGCGTATGGTTTTAGGGATAATGACGTGCCCTTTGGATGCTCCATAAATTTAGTAAGACTGTATCTTCTGTCAATTCACTTGAAATAAATTCATATTTTCAAGCTTTATAACGTTTAAGCCCATCAACAGCGGCTAAAAATAGCAAAATCGCCATAATCAACAAAGGCAACAGCGGTTTATACCAGTCACCATCGACACCGAATAATAGCGCCGTGCGCGTATTATCAACCACCAACGATAGCGGATTAAAAACGCGCCAGATTCGCGAGCCAACCCGGCATTTGCTTATCAGGTACGAGTGCGGTGCTGGTAAATAATAACGGCATATTGACTAAATGCACAAAGCTCGCCATGTTTTCTTGAGAACGCGCTTTTAACGCTATCCAGCACGATAAACTACAAAAGGCTATGCCGAACAGTAACAAGCCAGCGGCGGCTATCGCTAAGATACTAAGGCTTAACTGCACCTGCGCCCCCAACGCTAAACCCAATATCAATACTAAGACAGCTTGAAGCAATAAGCGGCTAGCATCGGCTAAGACTTTGCCCGCCATCATCATAACTTTTGATGCGGGCGTCGATAATACCCGCGCTAAAAAGCGAGTTTGCATGTCGCGAATTAACTCTATGCCCGCTTGCGAAGCACCAAATAAGACCGTCATGCAACAAATACCCGGTAACAAAAAGTCGAGATACTGTAAACCCGGCGGCAGATTATCTACGCTGTATCGATGAAATAAAAAACCAAAAAACAACATCCACATCAATGGCTGTACCAAAGAAAACGTTAATGGTACCGGCCGCCTTAACGTTTTGAGCAACGTGCGTTCATACACGGCGCAAAAGACCGCAAAAGAAGTAAAATTCAATGGTGCTTCCTCGAACCCGGTTGATTTTTTTTAGACTGGGCTGGTTTTTGTTTGCTTAACGCTGCCCCGGTCAATTTAAAATACGCTTGTGCTAATCCGGACGCCTCCCAACGGCATTCGATAACGGATTCCCCAAGGCCTGCGAAGACTTGCAAGGTTTTTAACAATAACTCAGCCTTATCCGCGTGTTGAAACGTTTAAACTAACTGTTTGCACCGTGCAGTGAATAGCCATAGCGCCGGTCGCTTGCCGTAAGCCCTGCTCTAACGCTTGTTGATTGGCTATATCGTCAGCCGTCTTAATGTGTAGCACAGGCTGTGAATGGGTCTGTATAAGTTGCATAGGCGTATCATCGGCGATTATCCGCCCTTGCTCAAACATCAACACACGCGAGCAATACTGCTGCACACAGTCTAAATCATGGCTGACAACCAACACCGTATTACCCAGTTGCCGATAAGCTTTAAGAAAATCCCATAAAAACACTTTAGCCGAAGGATCGAGTGAGTTGCTAGGCTCATCTAACAGTAATAGCTTAGGCTGATGAATAACCCCGATAGCTAAATGCAAGCGTTGCATTTGACCGCCCGAATATGTGCTAACTCGACGCGCAATGAAAGGCTGCATATCAAATTCAGTGATTAATGCCTCGATACGTTGCTTTGCTGTTGTCGAATTTAGCCCATATAACGCAGCAAAATAATACAACAAGGCTTTGCCATTCATTTCAGGGTCTAGCGCCCAATCTTGGCTAATATAGCCAATTTCACGCGTTAACTGACTGGCGTGTTTAAACGCGTCACGCTGAAATACCTCGGCTTTACCTTGATTAGGTTTTAATTGCCCGGCGATTATTTTTAACAAAGTCGACTTACCCGAACCATTGCCACCGGTTAAGCCAATAAACTCCTGTGCTAACACCGAAACACTCACATTATCAAGCGCTAACAATTGGGGAGAATAGGTTTTGACTATGTGTTGAAGATTAATAATAGATGATAATTCCATTTAATATCAAAAGGTTAATAAGTCAGATATCGAACGAATACAAATCAGGTTTTTAACACTTGAAAGGTCTGACTAAAGCAAAAAACAAGCCATGTAAGTGACCGCTCATAAATTTCATCGCTCCCACGCTCTAGCGTGGGAGCGTAGCCAAGACGCTCTGCGTCTCGTTTCACACCGCAGAGCGGTTGCAGCACATTCCCACGCAGAGCGTGGGAACGATGATGAACACAAGATACTCACCTCTATCCGTTAAGACAGGTGAAATAACCTAGTTCAATCGTGATATGCCCTATTATTCCAGTACTTTTTTATATCAACAGGCGGCAATAGCGAACTAATTTTATATACTAAACTATATAAATAAAAACATCTCTTGATTAAGCCCCCCCACTGCCTTCCAGCCAAATAGGTTAAATAACACAGTTCAAAAGTGATATGACCTACTCCTCCGGTATTTCTTGCTAGCAACAGACCACGAAACAATAAAAAACTATTTAAAATCAATTGCATATACATATTGGCCTGTTTTTTGCTGTTTCTCTTTTTATGCCAAACGACGATATATGGCTAGCTGCCTTGAAGCGCTTAACTTAACCCTTTGCGCACGCTCAAGGCTCTTATCTTTACCTAGGGCAAGCAACTTTTATCTATGCAATTTTGATACTCAAGCGGATATTTACGACCAGCGTGTCGGTTTAGGCGCAGCAACAGCACATGCTATCGCCAACGCTATTGGACAGTTAATCATGCCTTACCAACATGGGCAATTTTTAGAAATAGGTGCTGGCACCGGCGAAATCGGCTTTTTTCTACAACAACTGCCTATGCGTTACACAGGGATTGATTTATCTGACGGCATGTTAGCGGTTTATCGCGCACGCTACGCCGATGCCACACAAATACCGCAGTTGATTCAAATGGATGCCAATTTACCGTGGCCACTGCCTGCACACAGCGTGTCAGTATTTTTTAGCTCACGCGCAATGCATCAACTTGACCACACCCATGTGCTATCGCAGCTCGCTGAATTATCAGCACCTACCGGTGCGATACTCATCTTAGGCAATGTCAAACGAGCGCAAAACTCCGCTAAGGCTGTGATGCGCAAAGAAATGCATAAAGTATTAAACAAATTTGGGCTTACTGAAAAAAGTGGTCAAACCAACCGCAATCAATTGTTTGATGCGCTCACCCAGCAGGGCGCAGAGCGCTTAGCTCCGGTTGTCGCCGCACGCTGGTCTGTCAGCCACGCACCTATCGATTCTATTAAATCATGGGAAAGCGTCGATGGTATTGCGGGTAATGCCGTCGATGCCGCCACCAAAACAAAAAATTCTGGACTTGTTAACGGTAAACGCACAAGCGTTATTTACAGATTTACACCAGGCCTTGGAGACTGAAGAAACTTATGAATTAAACGCCATCAAGCTTCCCTATAGCTGAAAGTGAATAAACAACGATAACAAAAACTCTACTACGTCTATAAAAACATGAGTAACCAATTATTAACAGAACTAGGCCAATCTTTAATTAGTGGCAATTTGACTGATAAATCCGTTTTATCGCAAACCTCGGAACAACCGATGTTTAAGATATTACCTAATGCCAACGTGATTAAAGTCGGTGGTCAAAGCATTATTGACCGTGGTCGCGCTGCGGTTTTGCCCATTTTAGATGAGCTGATTGAAAACTTGCCGCACCATAAAATGATTATCGGCACCGGTGCCGGTACGCGCGCGCGACACGCTTATAGCGTCGGCGTTGATTTAGGGATGCCAACTGGCGTGCTAAGCGTCATGGGCACCTTCGTCAGTATGCAAAATGCGCGGATGATTCATTTTCTGTTGGCTAAGCACGGCATCCCGTTTATTGAACCGGTGCAATTCCCACAACTACCGCTTTATCTCGCTGAACGGCAAGCCGTCGTCTTTTTTTGGTATGCCGCCTTATGTGTTCTGGCAACGTAATCCGGAAATTGGTCGTCTACCTGCGCATCGCACCGATAGTGGTTGTTATCTTATCAGTGAAATGTTTGGCGCCCGCTCCATGCTTTACATTAAAGACGAAGACGGTCTTTACACAGCTGACCCTAAAAAAGACAAACACGCCAAGTTTATCCCCAATATTACCGTCGATGAAATGATTGCCATGGATTTACAAGATTCAGTGGTCGAACCACCGGTGTTGGAATTTATGAAAAACGCCGAATCTAGGCGCAGTATTCAAATCATCAACGGCTTAGTGCCAGGCAACATCACCAAAGCACTCAATGGCGAGCCTGTTGGCACCATTATCACTGCAGATTAACGACTAACTTTTGTAACAGCTCATGAATAACCAAACTGATAAACGGCACCATCTCAATTCTTTTCTAATGCGCGAAAGCCTTATTGATAAACAAGTCATGGCTTCGACAGAAACAGAAACCCCCGTCGTGCGTATGCTACCTGAAACGCATGTTATAAAAATTGGCTCTAGCTCGATAATTGATAAAGGTAAAGCCCTGACGTACCCGGTCGTAGAAGTCTTAGGTGACTTGCTCAAAACAGAAAAGCTTATTTTAGGTGTTGGCGGCGGAATGCGCAGCAAACACGTTTTTTTCTATAGGCTGTGATTTAGGTTTACCGACTGGCGCATTAGCACAAAATTTCTGTCGCTGACGCGCTAGGCAATGCCCACATGCTAGGTACGTTATTAGCGCCGCATGGTGTGGTTGCGATTCCACCCGAAATTTTTGGTCACTTATTACCGTTATTCATTAAAACCGCGCCAGGTTGTATTTTTAACGGCGTACCCCCTTATTCGCTCTGGGAACACCCACCGGGAATTGGTCGTATTCCACCGCATAGAACCGACGCGGGTTGTTTAATTTTAGCCGAGTGCTTTGGCTGCAAAACCGTCACGTTAGTCAAAGATGTCGATGGCTTATACGATGCTGATCCCAAAACACATGCTTCAGCCAAGTTTATTCCAGAAATTACCGTTTCCGAATTAAAAGCCCTCAATTTAGCCACTCTGCCTTTCGATGAAGTGTTGCTGGATGTTTTAAAAACATCACGCTTAGTCAAACAATTTCAAGTCATTAATGGCACTAAACCTGAACTTATTAAAGCGGCGGTTAATGGCGAACACGTTGGCTCGATTATTCGCGCTGACCGCTAACTACAACGAGCCAAGTAGGCTGTATTCCATGCTCCGCATAGGTTTGTAAGGTGCATGAAATGCACCCTACCTGGCTATAGCAACAACACCAGAATACGGATTAGGCCACTCCTTCCATCGCCACCGGGCGCGATAGCTCAAACCTTGAACGCCCGGTTTTATTAAACCCTAAAGTTAGGAGATTCATGCTCACAACACACGCTTCCAAATACGCCCTATAAAAACAGCTTAAGGCTTAGTCTTAAACGACTGCCCACTACTACCCAAAGTGAGGAACGATGAAAATGAATAATTTCAACCAACACTCTAAGCTTTTATTGGCTGCCTCAGCCCTACTCGCGCTGACCACGGCAACCTTAGTAGAAGCCAAGTCTATGTCATTTAAACAAGGCGCGTTAACCCTTCAGCTTGACCCAGCCAACTTCGCAACCATTATGAACCGTGCGGGTAATGCTTATAACGGTGTTGATAGTTATGGTCGACCTAACGAAGAGAAATGGCAACCCGACACGGCGGGCACTAACAACATGGTGTTCGATAATGGCTTAAAAGGCATTATTTCAGGCGACGCCTATACGGTACGCGACTTATATTTTGAAGACTGGTTTACCAGCGAAGAAATTGCACCATTAACCGCTTATCAAGTGATGGGAGTCTCAAAAAGAGTTAGCAGCGCGACTATCGCTTATAACCTCATCTCTCTGCATAACTTTAACCCATTAATCACTGATGATGGCGCCAATTTAGTCGCGATGCACCGCTTGCCGTTAAGCGAGCCGTGGCCTAAACCTACGTTTAAAATGTTTTCTCATGGAATAGAGCCTGCAATACCTGCTAACGACAACGGTGGCCGCAACCCGCAAATGACAACAGCCGTTTTTGATGATTTCGACCCTGTTGCAACGTTTACCGGGCAAATTGGCGTCGGTGGCGCCTTTAGAGTGAATGGTCGCTATGGACATATTACCGTAGGCGATATGGCATTACGCTATGACCCTAACCGACCCACCGTTAACTCAGGTTCAACACCAGGCGGTAAACCTGGCACGGATGGCTGGTATATCACTGCGCATTTAAATTTAATCCCCAGTGCAGGTCAAGCCGGTGTAGCGGCCTTTGAAACAGCTAATACCAAGGTCAGTGTCTCAGGCGACACATTTGTCTTATCCGGTAATTTGGTCTTTGCATCTTCTGTTTGGTCTGACCGTTCAGGCCCTAACGGTATCACTAAAGCCGGTAAATTCCGCTTCGTAGGCAAATTAATGCCAACACCTAACTAATACGTCTTAACAAACCCTACGAGAGTGTTTTTAATCCTTTTCAGGAGATGTCCATGTTGACCACACAACCTGCTCTATGCATCAAAAATAATTTATGCACTGCGCTTAAAGCCTTATTAATCCTCGGTTTGGTGTTACCGTTTACTGTCAACGCCGAAGAAACCACGCGGATTAGTCAATCCACTAAAGGCAAGCAAGGCGATGGCAGAAGTTGGCATCCGGCAATTAGTGCCGACAATCGCTTCATCGCATTCAATTCTGAAGCCTCTACGCTGGTACCTAACGATACTAATCACTCGTCTGATATTTTCGTCCATGACCGTCTAACCAAGAAAACAAGACGGGTTAGCGTTGCTTCCGACGGCACTCAAGCTAGGCCGTCCTGGCAATGCCACACGGCAATTAGCGCTAATGGCCGCTATGTTGCTTTCACATCGGATGCAACCAATCTAGTAGCCAATGACAATAATTCAAATTATGACGTGTTTGTTCATGACCTAAAAACCAAGCAAACAACACGCGTTAGCGTAGCATCCGATGGCAGCGAAGCAACGGGTGGAGACTGGAGCGCACTACCGTCAATGAGTGCAGACGGGCGTTATGTAGCCTTTTTGTCTGGAACTACCAACTTGGTAGAAGGTGATACTAATAGCGTTCAAGATATTTTTGTCCATGACCGTAAAACGAAAACCACCACTCGCGTCAGCGTCGCTTCAAATGGCGCCCAGGCCAACAAAGCAAGCTGGAAACCCATGATTAGCGATAACGGTCGCTATGTAGCTTTCCAATCATCAGCTACCAACCTAGTGAAAGGCGACACAAATGATAGGGAAGATATTTTTG
>NZ_LAJX01000294.1 GCF_000963695.1 Methylocucumis oryzae | reverse complement strand
GTTTAACAGGAACAGGCGTATCAGGTAGCGGTGCATTAGCTAGTCTTAGCGGAGATAATAGCTTAAGCGGCGCGGTTACGTTAACCGGTAATACCCGTATCAGCGTTAACACAGGAAGTTTGACCTTAAGCGGTATTATCAGCGATGGCGCTAATGTATTTAATTTGTCCAAGACAGGTGCCGGTACTTTAATCTTATCCAATACCGAAAGCTATGATGGTTCTACCACTGTTTCAGCCGGTACGTTACTGATCAACGGCAGTATTAGCGGCACAGGCTCGGTTTCGGTGGCATCGAGTGCAATATTAGGCGGTACCGGTTATGTTGCCGGCGCGGTAACGCTATCGTCCTCAGCTACAATAGCGCCTGGCATTAACAGTGCCGGATTACTGACACTAAACAGTGATTTCACCGGAGCTTCCGGCGCTGTCTTAGCGGTGGATTTAAATGGCACAACGGCAGGCACGAATTATGATCAAATCGCTGTAGGCGGTGCGCTTGATTTAAATGGCTTGACCGCTACGTTTAATTTAGGCTTTACACCCATCGTAGGGGATAGTTTTACCTTAATCAACAAAACGAGCAGTGGTGCGATTACAGGGACACTCAATGGTCTTGCTGAAGGCGCAACGTTTAACGCCAGTGGAGTTATGTTCAGCATCAGCTATATAGGTGGAACTGGTAATGACTTAGTAATCACCGTTGCCGATGTGACGCGACCGACGCTAAGTTCGTTTAGTGTCAGTGACAGCGATGGCCGTTATAAAGTCGGCGATACGCTTACCATTGTGGCGACTATGGACGAAGCCGTGACGGCCGGTTCTACCTTTGCGGTCACGCTGGATACTGGCGTTACGATTAATCTGACTGCCGCGACTAACGGTACGACATTAACCGGAAACTATACGGTAAGCCTTAACGAAGCCAGCAATGATTTGACCGTTTCTTCTTATACGACTGGCACGGTAACCGATTTAGCAAACAATGCGTTAACCTCGACGACATTACCAAGCGGCAATAATATTGCCGATACCAAAAACATCATTATTGATGGTGTATTACCGACAGCGGTGATCAGTGTTTCTGATACGGCACTGAAAGTCGGCGATATGGCTACGGTAACTTTTACCTTTAGCGAAGCTGTCACTAACTTTACTACTACCGATGTTAACGTCGCTAATGGCGTATTAACCAACTTAATAACGAGTGATAGTGGTATCACATGGACAGCGACATTAACACCTGATAGTAACCTCACTGATACAAGCAACACGCTGACATTAGACTTAACCGGTATTAACGATTTAGCGGGTAATAGTGGTGTTGGCAGTGCTAACAGCGGCAATTACACCCTTGACACCACACGTCCTACCGCCAGTATTGTTGTCGTGGATTCCGCATTAACCATAGGCGATACTTCGCTAGTCACGATTACGTTCTCTGAAGCAGTTAACGGGTTTACCAACACCGACCTCACCGTCGAAAACGGTAGTTTATCCAATGTCAGCAGCAACGATAGTGGCATCACATGGACAGCGACATTAACACCTGATAGTAACGTCACTGATACAACTAACACGCTGACATTAGACTTAACCGGTATTAGCGACTTAGCGGGTAATAGCGGTGTTGG
>NZ_LAJX01000293.1 GCF_000963695.1 Methylocucumis oryzae | reverse complement strand
TAGTCACCCTCTATGGAGCAGTTGCGCCAATTTGTTGTGGGTAAACTCAACGATGCTGAATCGGTCGCGATTGAAGCACATTTATTCGGGTGTGATGCCTGTAACCAATCATTAAATTCGGTATCGCTCACGGACTCGTTTACTGAGCTGGTGCGTGGACAATCGCTAGGCACCACTGATCCTATCGTACCAACACATATCGATGGTTATGAGATTATAGGCGAGCTAGGGCGCGGTGGCATGGGCGTGGTTTATAAAGCGTTTGACCAACGCTTAAAACGTCAAGTCGCATTAAAAGTCATTTTAAATGGCGAGCTTGCACATACTGAACAACGCGAACGCTTACGCCTGGAAGCGGAAACCATTGCGACGCTGCAACATCCAGGCATTGTGCAAATCTATCAAATTGGCGAGTATCAAGGCCATTTGTATCTTGCGTTAGAGTTATTAGATGCTAAAGGTTTACAGCAAGTCATGGACGATGCGCCACACTGTCCAATGTGGTCGGCGGCGTTAATTCAGCAACTCGCCGATATTATTCATTATTCGCATCAGCGCGGCATTATTCACCGCGATTTAAAACCGGAAAATATTTTATTTAACCACGCCTTAGATCAAGGTTTGCCGCGCATATCGCAATTTAGCTCATTAAAAAATACCGCGCCCGTTGTCAAAATTACCGATTTTGGCCTAGCAAAATATTTGGAAACTCCTGTTAAGATGACTAAAACCGGGTTAATGCTAGGCACACCGCATTACATGTCGCCTGAGCAAATTCCTGACAGCGGAGAAGAGGTCAGTTGTGCCAGTGATATTTATGCTTTAGGCGTGATTTTATATCAATTACTGACCGGACGCGTACCCTTTGCCTCTAGCAATATATTAGAGGTGTTAAAAATGTTACGCCATGATGACCCTATTGCGCCTAGACAACTAAACCCAGCCATACCGCGTGATTTAGAGACGATTTGTCTAAAGTGTTTAATGAAAAAACCGGCTGACCGCTACGCCTCAGCGCAAGATTTAGCCGATGATTTAGCGCTGTTTTTACATAATGAACCGATACGTGCTAAACCGTTAAACCTATGGCAACGTTGCGTGAAATGGGTGCGGCAAAAACCGTTTTTGGCAAGCAGCTATAGCGTATTGTTATGTTTATATGGTTTGCATTGGTTTGCTATGTCGGTGTTGCAGTTGCCTAGGCATCAAGGCATGTTTCATACGGTACTGACGATTGCGACGGCGGGTTTAGCCGTATTTTTTTATGGACTACAAACAATACTGGCTAGTGAAAAATGGCAGCGTTTAGGTTTATACGCGTGTATGGTCGTGACCGTGGTGGCTGTCACGGGTATTTTTATCTGCGATGCCGCCGCGCTGAGTGCGCCTATTAATGTTTATATGTATTTAATCCTGGGTGCCGCGTTAATCGCGCCCAACGCACATATTATTGGGTTGCAAACTTTATTATCACTGTTGGGTTATGCGAGTTTGTTGTTGTTTGCCTACTGGTTTAATCCTGTCTTGCAAGTCTCTGTCGAAGTCGCGATATTCTTTATGCTCAATATCGTGATTACTGGCTTTTTGACCTATTTATTGGTCCGTCGTGTGAACTCTATCAATAATCTGTAACTTTATTGCTGCGTGCTGTTAGATTTTCTGACAGTGAAAACATTTTTGTTTAACAACGATGTTTTTACCCTGAGGAAATCATAATGAAAAAAAATAAAGTCTTCCCTTTTGTTACCCGCAGCTTGCTGGTTAGCGCCAGCCTGGTGTTACCACTCAGCACAAGCGCTGCACTCGTCATGACTAATCAAGGCACAGATTGGACTGACGCTACCCGCCAAACCTATTACAGCCAAGACCAAGGCTCGCGCATCATGCCGTTAAAATGGATGCAAGCGCTAAAGCAAGCCAATGGCAAGCCATTTATGGCGCGTAGTTTAAGCCGTTATGGTTATTTGCCCAATCCTAAGAGTAAGGTCGCTAATGTCCCGGTCGGTTTTACCGTCGCCGCTGAAAAAAACGGTGAACAATCAATAGGCATGACATGCTCTGCGTGCCATACCCGACAAATTGACGTATCAGGTACGTCTTACCGCATAGACGGTGGCCCAGCGCTGAGCGATATGCAAGGCTTTATGGCTGATCTCGATCATGCTGTTAACACGATATTGAACGATACAACGGCGTTCACTGAATTTGCGACTAGCGTGTTAGGGCATACGCCAACCCAACTGGAACAAGACGTATTACGCACAGAGGTGAATGACTGGTTTTTGCCTTATCACACGCTTGTGGACAGAGCCTTACCGACCCAATCACCTTGGGGTGTTGGGCGTTTTAGATGCCGTCTCGATGATTTTTAATCGCTTGACTGGCTTAGACATTGGCACGGCGCCAACCTATATGATTCCAGAAAATATTAAAGTCGCTGATGCACCTGTGCGTTACCCGTTTTTATGGAATGCCTCGATACAAGATTACACGCAATGGCCGGGATTTTCGCCTAATGGTAATCGCTTGCTAGGACTTGCCCGTAATATCGGCGAAGTCTATGGCGTGTTTGCCCAGTTTCATCCCAAAAAAGCCGCATCGGGTTTGCTTAACATGAATTATATAGCAGAAAACTCGGCTAATTTTGCCGGTTTAAACGGCCAAGAAGAGCTAATCATGAAACTGGCTGCGCCTAAATGGCCGTTTGCGTTGAATAAAAAATTGGCTGCCGCTGGCGCCAAAGTCTTCAATAAACCCGACCCTAACGCTGACAATCTAAGTTGTGCTGATTGCCATGGCATTAAAGACGGTGAGTTCCGTTCATTCAGCGAAAAAACCTGGGCAACGCCTATTGTTGATGTGGGTACGGATTCTAAAGAAATAGGCTTGTTAGGCTATGAAGTTAAAACTGGCGTGATGCAAGGCGCGACGATTTTACCAACGGATGAGCCATTAAAGTCTGTTGATAAAGCCATTTCAGTGTTAGCAAGAGCTAGCGAAGGGGCCATTATTCAACATTATTTCCCTATTGTATTAACCACGCCAGGGCAGGTGGGCATAGACTTACTGGCTCAATTGACTGCAGATTTTGGCACGGCTGTCAGTTCGGTCGAGCAAGACTTAGGCGGTTTTGGCACACTAGAAGATTTGCTCGGTTTCTCCGATGGCGCTAACGCCAGCGCTGACAATGCTGATGCGACAACACCGTCTTATGCTTATGAGTCGCGTGTGTTAGAAGGCGTTTGGGCGGTCGCGCCGTATTTACATAATGGCTCTGTGCCTACCTTAGCTGAGTTGTTAACGCCCGCCAAAGACCGCGTTGCGACATTCAAAATAGGTTCTGCTTACGATATTAAAAAACGTTGGCTTAGCAACCATACAAACTGAACCCAACTTTACCTTAAAAACGACGGATTGTAGCGATAGAAATTCAGGCAATAGCCGCTGCGGTCACGAATATGGCACCGGGTTTAGCAAAAAAGAAAAAACAGCATTGCTGGAATATTTAAAAAAGTTTGTAAACACGAGCCACGCAACGTGGCAACCATCACAACATTGCTCTCGTTGCTTGCTCTAACCTGCAACGAGAAATAATGATAATTAACTTTTGAATTTTGGAAGGTGCTATGAAAACATTATTATTGAGTACAGTAGGATTTATGGGCTTAACCGCGTTAACGGCTATGCCTATGGCGTATGCAGAAAGCTCAAGACCTGAAATTAAAAACACTAGCGGTATTGCATTGAAACCAGCCAGTGGCGCTAAACAAGGCTTTTTTTTACGAAGCGTTTGCCAGTCCGCAACAAGAAGGCGGTGAAGAGAGTGATACGCCGGCTAATACGCCAGCGCAATTTAAATCCACTACGCCGTCAACCCCACGCGAACAGCGTAAAGATCGCGCTCAAGCCGTGTTAACGTTTAGCAAAGACTTGAGCCGGGCGTATTTTCACATGGCTATAAAAAATATCGATGTTAGTCAAATCAACATGATGCATATTCATTGCGGTAAGCCAGGACAATTAGGGCCTATTTTGATTGATTTCTCGTTAATCGGTAACTTACAAAGCTATTTCGCCGATAATGAAATACATATCACGCTGTATAACCAAGATATTACCGACGTGACTGATTCTAGTGATGGCTCGCTCATCGATGCGTTCACCGTCGGCTGCCCGATTCTTAAAGAACTGCCGCAAGATAGAGTTAAAACGATTGGCGGCATGAAAACCATAGCCGATGAAGGCCAACTGTATGTCAATCTGCATACTACCGGACAAACTTATTACGGTGATGTCAGAGGTATGTTTTATCCGGTGGCTGTAGAAACTAAGTAGTCCTGTCATTTACCGCGTGATTGCCTTGAGGCAGGTGCGCGGGAACGGGACAGTATCATCTCGCTATGCGCAGCAACATGGCATCATGACTTAAACAACGCAATGGATTATTGCTTAGTGAGTAATGTGGTTTTACAGGCTTGCCGATATAATGGCTTAACCTTTTAATCACTGCATGTTTTTATGACTATTTTCTTTGTTATTTTTGCGTTGTTATTGCCTGGCTTAGCTTGTG
>NZ_LAJX01000292.1 GCF_000963695.1 Methylocucumis oryzae | reverse complement strand
GTCCGTGCTGCGGCCATGTCGCCAAAGAGAACCGGCTAAGCCAAGCGCGGTTCGAGTGTGTGGAATGCGGTTTCGAGGAAAACGCCGATCTGGTCGGTGCTATCAATGTTCTAAGGGCGGGACACGCCCGGTTAGCTTGTGCAGATACTTCGCCTGCGGTTGGGGCGTCGGGCCAAGAACCCACCGAAGCGACTCAGGCGATTGCCGCCTGAGCACCGTAGGAATCCTCGTTCTTTAGGGCGAGGAGGATGTCAAAATCTGAATTATTTTTGATAATGGTTTCATAAATTGAAAACATAACGTTTTGAGTTCTTCTAAAATCTCTTCATTAGACAGCTCATCTTCAGATAACGGCGGCAATGTTGCTAAAATAGCCATACGACGTTGATGATTGTAACTAGGTACTTTTTCAGCTGTCTCCATAATATGTGAACTTAAAGGTATCAAAGACTCGGTAATTTCTAGCTGAGTTTTTTTACCATCATCAATACCTAAGCTATTTTCATAAGGCATTTGCTCGGGGTTTGCTGATTGTTCGTCAATGGTTAGTACTGCTTTGGCTTGTTCGATATAACGCTCAACATCCTTAATAGGCACATTTTTATTTTTTATTTTCTTATAGACTTCATCGGCTATTGTCTCATTTGCTGGCCTGGACAAGGCATATACTGAAGATTGCAATAATCCAACCGAACTTAAATTTACGATGCCATATTTTTCACAGAAACGTCCAGCATGAAGTGCACGATTGATTTCTTGATGGCTACCCGCGCAAATTGCGCGGGTAGCTTTTAAATCGGAAATATATTGACCAAACAATTTGTCTGAAGGGAATCGCTGCCGCAAAGCCCATAAAATACGCCATTTTATCAATGTGGCTTGATTGTCAACCTGCTCTAGCCGCTCAATCAATTCATCATTTGTCAGATTTTTTAAATCTGAAAATGACCAAACTCCACTGTCTTGCTGAATAATGCCATCTTTGTCTGCACCAGCAATAAATGCCCTGCGCGCGGCCATTTCATTAGGTGTTTTAAATTTGACCATGCAGGATTTCCTCCACTAAAGCCAATGTTTCTTTTCTTGCAGCAACCTCACTATCGGCGCGTCCTTTCAATTCAGTCACAGCAAGCCCATCAGCCATACAGTCGCGATATATTTTGCGATCAAAGACAACAGTCTCAAGCAATATTAGTTCTGGAAACTCTAAAATTGTCCGCTTCGCTTGTTCTATTTCATTGATTTTTGGATTACTAGGTGCAATAGATAAAAAAGCATAAGCCACTAAGTTTTTGTTGATTAATCTTGATTGTTTAATAATTTTGCACATATTAGGCAACGTATTAATATCCACTTGGCTAGCTTTAACGGGGGTTAATAAAATATCAGCAACAACCATAGCTGAACGCATTTCTTCGGAATCGCGCCCCGTTACATCGACAATCACATAGCCATAACGTTTGCCTAAATCGACCAACGTGTCATCAATCTCACCGTATTTCTGGATACAAGCAATTTTAGGATTATCTGGATGATTTAGCTTACGCTCAGCCCACCATTCTGAGACTGACGCTTGACGATCAGAATCGACCAATAACACATCATGACCTTGATCAGCCAATACTGCAGAAATATTTACTGCGGTGGTTGATTTGCCAACACCTCCTTTTTGGGAAGCGATTAAGATTATTCTGCTCATTTTCTCTCGCTAAAGATGATATGAAACTGATTATAAAATAATCTTACTCAATTTGAATAAGTAAACATCATAACAATTTAGTTACACTACGTTTCGTTTGCATAATATTAGCCTGATCCAGCAATACAAGAGTTTCACGCCAATAGCTTTGGCATATCTGAATGAACTCTTGCTTCTCGGCATTATCGGGCAAAAATGACAAGTCACTCAGCTCTGCTAAGTCAATTATGGTATTTTGATAATTGGATAAGATTTGCTTGTAGCGGAAACGATCTTCTTGTGGCACCACAATCGGTGGAAAGCCAGATCTCAAAACGGGTAAATTAGCCAATAAGCGAGCCATGCGTCCATTACCGTCAAAAAAAGGGTGAATACAAACAAAGCTTAAATGCAAATCAGCATAAATACTTGCGGCTGTTTGACTATCATGAATAGTGCTTATATCAGTATTAAGTCGATCTAGCCATTGCGACATCAAACCATCAATATACCTAGGTGCTGGATATTCACGCCAAGCTTGACGATTATCTTGATTAACATAAGTGGTGAAATTAGCTTGTGTTTTCCACTTCCCTACCGGATGATCTATGTCAATAATACGCTCAGTCAATACGGTTTCATGCAAACGAAATAAATCTTGTTTAGTCATGGAATCACTGCTATTCAACAAAGCGTAAATTCGCTCAATGGCTTTAGCATGACCATACACTTCATTATGGTCTTTAAGTGGCTTTCCCTGAATAGTTAAACCTTCTGCCAAAATAAAATCGGTTTCTCCTAAGGTTAAACTATTACCTTCAAGAGAAGTGGAATTATGTGTCCAAAGGTTGCGTATTTGAGCTAAAAGCATCACTTTTAGGTCTGGATCTAGGTGATCGTAAAAATACCCCAAATCAATACTCCTGGTTCATTTTGAGGTTAAAATTAAATTATATTAACGTATCACAATACCATAATTTTGCATTTGGGTTTTATACATGTGTTCATCATACTCTTTCTGACTAGAAAAACCTTGCCGCTCCCATACAGTCATGGCCTTATTTTTTCCTGGCACATTGTTTTGCTGCTCTAATTCCCAATCATGCCCCCAGTCCTCTTTTAATGCGTTGTTTAAAAATCCTGCATACGATTTATCGGCTTTAACATTGCTATATAAAATATTGCGCCTGACATAGTCAAAACCATATCGTCTCTCAAACGATTCTAAGGCCGATTGCACGGTTTTTTTAGTTCTATGTAGTTCTGGCACTAAAACTAGCAATTTATCGCACACAGAGCCCATTTCATGGCTTAATATAGGTAAATCAATAGTAGGCATTACTATTTCGTTGCCAACAGCCAAGTTTTCTAATTTTTTAGTAAAAAATGCGGAAACGAATTGCCGAAACTTTACGACTTTGTTTTATTTCATCAAACTCAAAATGGAGATCAGCTTTTAATTTAAGCTCTTTTTGCGCAGGTTCTAAAATCCGCTCTCTAAAATTGCTGTAAAGTGGATATTGATCTTTTGCAATACCTAGCATTTCACGCAGCTGCTGTAAGTCAATATCGCGCTTACTCAGATTTTCATATTGCTTTAATAAACTGTACATGCGCATCGTATATTGACTTTTAAAACTTAACAGCATTTCAAGTCTACTGGATGTAAAGTTCCCTTTTAGTTGTAACAAGTATGGCTTTAGTAACGGATCAAAAGTCAAGTTAACCATCCCGCTACCATCAATATAATCAGCTGAAGAAACCCAATGAGTTTGCAATAACCTGCCAGGTTCTTGTATCTCAACAACTTTTTTCTAATAAATGTTTAGTGATTTTTTTACAGTCTGCATAAATGTGGTTTTTATTAATTCCCAAAAACTCAGCGAATTCAATAAGGCTAATGCAATAAGGTTTAAAATCCTCATCATTAGGCTGAATTCTAGCAATCATCGTTAAAATAAGTCTTTGTTCGCCTAACGTAAGATTGTACCGAGCTTCAATAAGCTCATTTGCTTGGGTAACAATTAACGAAGAAAGTCCTGTTTTCTTATTTTTTTTTATTAGCCATAAGCTAGCCTAAAAATATTATTGTATCTATAAAAATTGAACACTGTTTTTGTTATATTTAGCATATAACATATTGTTTTATAAACATAAAAAATTTTAATATTTTTATAAAAACTGGTTAAAAAACCTAGAATCGCGCTTAAAAATTTAATTATATGCCAGATTTACACGAATAACACTGTTTTGTTATAGTTAACACTGTTTTTGTT
>NZ_LAJX01000291.1 GCF_000963695.1 Methylocucumis oryzae | reverse complement strand
CAGCTCTAAAGTTGAAGTCCATTGGTTTACTTTTGGTATTTCTCTGTAACAAAAACAACGCTGTAACACGTAAATAGTATAGATGTAAGGGGATTCGCCGATAGGCAATCCGCCATTTCAAGGTACACTGATAGCGGTTTGCTATCGCGCAACCGCCCTACGAGCTAATTCGGCTCGCACAAATCAGTGGATGTCGTGACAAAACGAGGGGCCTTTGAACTGGTTCGAGGGCTGGGCAGTTTCAACTGGCGCTGTTCTCGCCATAATTCCTTTGATAGTGATAATTTTCCGTTCTGTAGCGAGTTCATGAGAAAACGATGCTTTCAATACCATCGCCTAACCCGGCGCTCAACCTCGCTCCTTTCAGTCGCTGGACGCTGCGCGAAAAAGCCGCGTAGCGCCGGCCAGCTCTACGTTGGGTAAAACTATTATGAGTAAGACAGGAGTGATTTTATGTTCTACCTATTTATTTATAAGTGCTTTATGTTTTTGTCCTTGCTTTTTTACCAAATGCTGATTTCAAAAAGTAAATTTATTTTTTTGCAGTTGCCTATTGTATTCCAGCTTTCTGCTATTCACACAATTGGTTTAACTTCATTAGTGCAAGGACTTTCGTGGATTAGTAGTTATATTGTTTTATGGATACCCACTTTCTTTATTTTATATTTTTTTGGAAAAATTCTTGGATTCATAGAAAATAATTATTGCGGTGTGGTCATACCTTATTTAAAAATTACAGATTTTTAATTATTCATGGTGTTTTTGTTTTTTTAAAGTYCAAGTAGGGTGCATTCCATGCACCAAAAACCGTAAGTCGTATTGATGCAAGGTGGATTCGCCGATAAATCCGCCTTCGGGGTACACCGATAGCAGTTTGCTATCGCGAAACCGCCCTACCCGCCATGAGTTCAACACTTTATCCTGAAATTAAACATGACTATTCAAGCCAACATTTCTTTACCGGATGAACTATTCAATGAATTAGAGCGTCGTGCACCTCAGTTAGAGGATCGTTCAAACCTTATCGCTGAAGCGTTACGTTATTTTTTTACCACCCATAAAGAAATGGGGGGGGAATTGGAACAGATTAACCAATATGCAGATGAGCTAAATCGGGAGGCAGAAGACGTACTCAGCTACCAATTGATTCATGAATAGAGGTGATTTATATCGCGTAGCGCACCCATCGACCCGCGACCCAAAACGTTCTAGGATTTTCGTTGTTGTCAGCCGCCAACTATTAATTGATTCGCAATTCTCAACAGTTGTTAGCGCACCGATTTATAGCAAATATCATGGTTTTTCCACACAGGTTCATGTTGATGTTGCCGATGGATTAAAACATTCAAGCAGTATCCACTGCGATGAGTTGGTGAGCTTGCACAAATCGGTATTGACTGATTATATTGGTAAGTTATCTGTTCTCAAACTTGCCGAATTAAATGTTGCGCTGAAGGTTGCTTTAAGCATTGAATGACAATTTCAACCACTTAAATAACCCGTAAGTCGTATAAGATGTAAGGTGAATTCGCCGATAGGCAATCCGCCATTTCTGGGCACACCGACGGCGGTTTGCTAACGCGAAACCATCCTACGCGCTTTAGTGTTACAAATATCACCTTGTGAGTTTTACGCTTCTTGCAAGTTTCTAAAAGGATTATTTAAATGAGCCGCAAGGTCTATATTGAAACATCCGTCATCAGCTACCTTACCGCTAAGCCCAGCAGGAATGTAATTGAAGCGGGTCACCAGCAAAGCACTTATCTGTTTTGGGACAAACGTAGTCAATTCGACCTGTATGCATCGGAACTTGTCCTTGCCGAGTGTAGTGCGGGCGATTCAGATGCCGCAAGCAAACGTTTAGCTGCTTTGCAGGGCATCCCCTTGCTTGAAATTACAGCGCAATGCGTCGAACTTGCCAAAGATTTGGTGCTCACCGGTATCGTTCCCACAAAAGCAAGCGAAGACGCATTACACATTTCGATTGCGACAGTTCATTTTGCAGATTATTTGTTAACTTGGAACTGCCGGCATATTGCCAACCCAGAAATACAAGCCAAGATTGCTCATAATTTTCGGCTAAAAAGCTTGTTCCTGCCCTTTATTTGTACACCCGAAGAACTCATTGGAGGTGAAAATGAGTGACAGCATTATCCAGGAAGTCCGTAATATCCGTGAGCAACACGCGGCCAGTATGGATTATGATTTAGACCGAATTTTTGCTGACCTGAAAGCACGGCAAGAACAACATGCTGCGGAGGGTTGGGTTGTCATTTCGCCCCCCTCCAATCCTCCTTTAGGGGATAACTTTGAATTGCAACGTACACGTTTCGCAAGCCGCTAACTCAAACCAGTCAGTCGTATAAGATGTAAGGAAGATTCGCCGACGGGCAATCCGCCGTTTCGGAGTACACCGATGGCGGTTTGCTATCGCGAAACCACCCTACATGCTTGAAAACGCTCAACACATGGGTTTTAGCCTACTCATTTCGCAGAATAAGGAAACTCCATCACGATTCTCAAACCTCCCTCAGGCCGATTAACGGCGTAAATCTTGCCAAAATGCAGCTCAACGGCTCGTTTTGCAATCGCTAAACCTAAGCCAATACTGTCTTGTTTGGTTTTATGGCTGCCCCGATAAAACGGTTCAAAGATTTTGGTTAATTCAGTCATACTCACGCCCGGCCCTTGATCGGCAATGCTGATACTCAAGAGTTGCTTGGTTTTATCGAGTTTGACGTCGACTAATAGATGCGAAGCGTTTGCCGTATGTTGTATCGCATTGCGTAACACATTTTCTATCGCTCTATGCACTAATTCAGCCCGGCCTTTTAACAAAACGTGTTCAGGGCGAGAAAACATAATTTTGACCGCTTTATGATTGGCTTCAAACCGGGCATCTTCGACAATTTCATCAAGCAATTCGTCCATATCGATAGTTTGCTCAGCGTGCGCAGAATCATCGACTTCTAAGCGAGAAAAAGTTAGCAATTCACCGATTAAGTCGCTCATACGTTGTGATTCACGCTCAATACGCTGAAGCGATGCGGCCATTTTCTCTGGTTGTTGCAAGGCTAAGCCAATCGCGGCCTGCATTCGGGCAAGCGGAGAGCGCAACTCATGGGAAACATCGTGTAGTAATTGTTGTTGCGCATCGACTAAGATACGAATACGTTCGGCCATGTGGTCAAAATGTAAGCCTAAATCGGCCAACTCATCACGGCGCTTACCCATTTTGGGTGCAGCGGTAGTATGTAAATGCCCTTGCGACATAGCTTCGAACGCTTGACGTAAATGCCTAATCGGCTTAGCAAAATACCCTGCGAGTAACCAACTAAAAATAAAACTCACTAGCGTGCCGGCAATGATAGGCAGTACCGGTTGGCGACTGAATTGCCTAAATTCTGCATTTAAGTCGTGAGAATGACCTGGCGGTGGGCCTCTCATATCACCCGGTGGGTGGCTTAAATCGGGTGGTGGGCCTCTATCGGGGCCGAAACCCAAGCCAGGTTGAGAGGCAAATAATAAATAAGTATGCCCATCATCGGCCGATACAGAATAAACCGCGTGGTCAAACGCAAAAGAATCAACCAACTCACGCGCTTGAGCAATAGTCTCAGCACTTACCGGCCGCGCTAAAATATCCTGGCCTGATTCATCGACGGCATAAATAGGTGGCGCAAAAGGCTCTGACTCGCGTTCTGCCAAAAACGCTTTTAACGCGACGCTACCACCATGCTTCAATACAGAATAAGCCGCTTTAGCAAAATGAGCATGACGTTCGACTCCAGTGACATTTTGGTTGTCATGCATTTTTATGCCATAACGATACCGAGACACCGACGCCTACTCCTGTGGTTAAAAACGCAAATAAAAACACCAAAAAAAATTTCCAGAACAAGCGTCCCATTAAACAACATCCTCTAACGCACGCGAGAACTTAACTATTTTTTGCATACAAATAACCTTTGCCTCTAACCGTAACAATCACCGAACCCGCATTATCAAATTGATTCAATTTTTGCCGGATACTGCTTAAATGCACGTCGATACTGCGATCAAAGCGTGCTAAGGGCCGCCCTAACCCTTGCTCGGATAGCTCTTTTTTACTGACCACTTTGCCAGCATTCATAGCCAGAATTTCTAATAAACTAAATTCGGTACTGGTTAAATCGATAACCTGACCGTTCCATTCGGCTTTACGCTGCTCCGGCCAAACCGTTAACGCCGCTAAATGAATGACTTTATCCAATATGTCGCTATGCTGAGAGTGAGCTGTACGGCGTAAAATAGCCCGAATACGTGCCAGTAATTCTCTAGGTGTGCAAGGCTTAGGCACATAGTCATCCGCGCCAGACTCTAAACCAACAATGCGATCAACATCATCGCCTTTAGCGGTTAACATTAATATCGGTACTCGGCTATGCATACGAATACGATTCAAAACGTCTATGCCTTTTAAACCTGGCAGCATTACGTCTAACACCACTAAGGCATATTGCTCTGACAATGCCTGATGTAAACCGCTTTCGCCATCGTGCTTGGCAACAACATCAAAATCTTCTTGTTCTAAATACTCTTTCAGCATCTCTGACAATTCAATATCGTCATCGATTAATAATACGCGTGTTTTAGTCGTCATGAGGGGATGTTTTTAACCTGGCTTGTATGGGGCTATATGAAAACGTTTTCTTAACATTTACGCTAACAGTTTTACGCAGTTTTACATTCGCTAACGGCAGTTTACTTAAAATCCAGCATACTAACCCTGAGCTTAACAGCTCTCAAATTATTCACTATTGGAGTTTTTTTATGTTGAACACAGTTTCTAAAGCAATCGCAATTTTACTTTTAACCCCTTTCGTAGCATTCGCTAAACCTGACGGAGGTGCTATGCCCCTTGTGGTGCAGAGGGCTTGCCTCACCTGCCAAGACCGGGTTTTACTCAAAATGAGTTACCACCGTACTTAGCCGACCTGACATTATCTGAGCAGCAAAAAGCAACGATTAAACAAATTGTGAATGCAAAAGGCGAAGCGATGAAAACTAAAATGGATGAAGCGTTTAAATTAAAAATGCAAATCCACAACTTCCCTTTCTCTATGGATTACAGCGAAGATAAAGTAAAAGCGTTAATTGCCCAAGCCACGCAATCCATGGCGCAAGCCCAGTTAGAAAAAGCACAAATTGATAACGCGGTTTATCAAGTATTAACCGAGGAGCAAAGAGAGCAGCTTAAAACAAAAATGGCTAACTTCGCACACACTCCTAGAGGCTAACGGTTAGTTTCCACTCATCACTGCAAATGATTAAAGTGTCTTACCTTCAACAAGCTATCCTAGTCGTAGCCTTTACATTAACTGGATTAGCGGGTTGTTTGCCGAAATCTCAGCATTTAACGCTTGCTCAGCAAACGCAAAAAATGAATGAATTTGTGGCTACCGGTGGTTATGCGTCCGACGAAAACCACCGGATTAAATCAACTCGGGAAATTTGGTTGCATGATAGCGTATTACTCGATACAACGCTGGTAATGCCTGAAGACTCAGGTATGTATCCAGTCATTATTTACTTACCAGGTTTAGGAGAAGATGCTAATGCGGGTGCAATTTGGCGGCAACAATGGGCGCAGGCGGGCTATGCCGTGTTTACCGTACAACCTATGGCGGTGGCAACGGCACTTAAGGGATTGGATGCATTGCCGGAACAGGCTAATCTTAACAAAGAAGAGGAGAACAATGACTTAAGTCGGTTACAAAATTTACGCTATAGCGATTTACATTATGTTGGTCGAGCGTACTTTTCTAATGCAGAATTAATAAAACGCTTAGCCCATTTAGCGTTTGCCGTGCAAGAATTAAAGCAACGCGCACAGCAGTCAACATCGGTATACGCAGCATTAGATTTAAATAATCTTGTTATCGCCGGTTACGAATTAGGCGCACGAACCGCCACTGCGCTGCTAGAGCAAAATCCGGCCATCACAATCCCCACCACGTTAAGCGCAATTAAACCCAAAGCTACAGTATTGTTAAGCCCTGTCGTTGACTTAGCCGCCGGTGATGTCTCGCATCGTTTTCAAAAGCTATCCTCGCCTATACTAACGATAACAGGCCCTAGCGATACAGATGATTATGGCGTCAGTATTCCAGAGCTACGCACTGCAATTTGGGAGTATGCGCCTTCCGGCAATAAATATTTGTTAACGCTTGAAGATGCTGAGCATACGCTATTTTCCGGCTCACGCTTTGAGGCCCGCCATAGCAATGAACAACCAAAGGGTACTAGACCACCAGGGCCTGACGGTGCCGAACCACCTGGCTTAACCGGGCTACAAAGTATGCATGTCAATATTGGCGTCAGCGCTGGCAGCGGCCCTATGGGCTTTGGTAATATGGCGCCACCGGGCATGAATCCACGCCATGCCAACGCTGCCACAGATCATGCCTATAAAACGCTTGCGATTATCCGAAGCGTGACTACGGCATTTTTAGATTCGCTGGTTAAAGCTAAAACCAACGCTAAGCAATGGTTAAATGCCAGTGATTTTCAACTATGGAGCGGTAAACGAGCGGAATTAAAAATAAAATAAAAAGCCAACATAACCACCGCGCTTATTGTTTTAGAGTAGGTTAAAATACTACTTTACACTAACAACAATTATAAAAGGCGGCGGTTATGTCATTAATTACGTGGACAGAGCAACTTGAAGTAGGTGTGACTGAAATTGACCAACAACACCAGAAATTAGTACAACTCATTAATGGCTTGCATAATCACATGTTAGCCGGCGATGCGAATGAAATTATGGCTAAGGTGCTGAGCAGAGTCATTGAATATACTGGTTTTCATTTCAGCACTGAAGAACAGTTTATGCAGCAATACAATTACCCCAATGCAGAAAAACACTTGAAAGAACATAAGGATTTAGTCGATATTGCGGTTAACTTACAGCATAAACTAGAATCAGGTAATACGCATATTACGATGGAAACTATGCACTTTTTACAAGATTGGCTACAACATCATATTCTAGGTTCAGACAAAGAATTAGCGCATTATTTAAACAGTCAAGGACTCCATTAAATCGAAAAATAGCAGTCGAAAAAAAAAGGCGTTCTATCCGAGAAATAGAACGCCCCAAGATGGCACCAAACACAGGAGAGTAAAAACATTGATGTTACTTTTACTAAAGCAGATTTAATGCCAACATTTTTATTCTTTAACTATCAATAACATAAATAAAATAATAATGCGATAACCCGTAACTGTTGTAATAAACGCACCAAAAAAACATTAAAAACGTTGCTATCGCACCAAAACAGTTTTAAAAGCATCCTCAAATTAAGACTGACCCAGCTTGATATTCATTAACCGAACTATTGGATAAAGTAATGACCGACTCCGAAAACATCATAGATAAACGCCAACATCCTCGCGTCGCGGTTGAAACAGATTATCGACTCTTCTTAAATGGCGCACAGTATGTTGGCAAAACTAGTAACATCAGTGCTTATGGCGCGTTTCTAGTCGTTCCAGAGCCAGGTATCCCACCCTCGCTAGTGTCACAATTTGGTGACTTACATGTATTAATAGAGGGTAAATGGTCGCATTATCGCTGCGAAATCGTCTATGTCGGCAAAGACAGTGAAACGGCATTGCCCGGTGCAGGCGTACAAAATATATTTGCTAAGCGTTTAGAATCTTAAATGAATAAGCTCATAATCGCGTGAATACGCTGTTGAGCTTTTTGTAGTGCCATAAGCGACAATTCTGGCGTTAACTCCGTGTTTTTAAATTTAGCATAAGCGGGTAACGTGTTGATATACGGCAGTTCCTTTCGACGTGGACTGCCAATGTAACTATGCAATTTAGCTAAGATGACTAAATCAATCAATTCCGGTTGCTGGCCTTCGCTTTGATAAAACCAATCCTCAGCATGAAGCGCAATATCGGCTAATTGCTCATTAAACCCTAACGTATGTAATACCAGCGAGCCAACTGACGGGGCTAGTAAGCTTAAGGTCGTCAGTAATTTATCTGCTTCATGATATTGCTCAGTATTTTGCTCGACAAAAATGCAAAATAGGCACCACGCCAATATTAGCGACTAACCCCGCTAATAACGCATCGTCTGGATTAATCGTGCGACATTG
>NZ_LAJX01000290.1 GCF_000963695.1 Methylocucumis oryzae | reverse complement strand
TTAGCACCAACAAAAAGGGCTACCAACTTAAAACGGGACAATACCAACCGGGACAGGTTGTTTAGAGTGAAGGTGTCGGCAGCAGGGATGCTGCCGCCAAGCCTACAGGGACGTATTTACGGCGCCCTTCACTCTGAATGACCTGTCCCGGCTTAAGTGGGTAGCCACAAAAAGTAATTGACGTGATAGATTAAGCCACCTATAGTTTTTGTTCTTTTTAATTGTCGGAGATTTAATGTGAGCGACTTAGTGCTTCATATCAGTGATAGTGAATTTAACGATGTTGTTTTAAAAGCCCCAGGTCCAGTCCTGGTTGACTATTGGGCAGAGTGGTGTGGGCCATGCAAAATGATTGCGCCTATCTTAGACGCCGTTTCCAAAGAATACGAAGGCAAAGTAACCGTAGTCAAATTAAACATAGACGAAAATCCACAAGCGCCACAACATTATGGGGTACGCGGTATTCCTACACTCATGTTGTTCAAAGATGGCGAAGTTGAAGCCACTAAAGTGGGCGCGTTAAGTAAATCAGAGTTAGTTAAATTTTTAGATTCTAATATTTAAACAACCCTCGCTTACCCGATTTAGCGGTGCTACTCTTCACTAAGAACGCCTCGCTAAATCGGCCAACTCGCAGCAACTCAACTAAAAAGCTACCTTCAACCTATTAATTTTTAATAAGTTATCTTCACTCCGGTTAATTCATTAGTAAAATTCTGTTTTACCCTGACGCGAAACAGCCAAACTATTAAGCGATTGTTATAAAATAGTCGGTCGTTTTGCTCTGAATAACCGTCCATGAAAAATCAAAAAAAATTGCTGCATTCCGATATTCGTTATGAATGTGAAGATTCGGCGTATGAACAAGGCAAAGCTTATTATGAGCAAGGTCGTGTTTTAGAATTAGTCGTCAAAAGCGAAGGCGCTTTATTTGTACAATTAAATGCAACTGTCAAAGGCAATGGCGTTATTCCTTATAAACAAAACATTAGAATCGTTTGGAAGCCTAACTTTAGCGCTTCTGAAATCACGGGTAATTGCACGTGTCCCACCGGTTATAACTGTAAACATGTCGCTGCCGTTTGCTTAAAATACCTAGAACGCTCACAAGCACCTAATCAAGCGGTGACAACGAATTGCTTAGATTGGTTAGCGAGTTTAGCAGCGTCTACACCGGCTAAAACACCAAGTAATGATGAAGTCATTATTTTTGTGCTTAAACCGGGCAAGAATGTCTATGAAGTGATATTCGACTTAATTGTCACCAAACACAAAAAAAACGGTGGTCTACATAAAGGCCGACGCTTATCACTGAGTAATTTACGCTATAGCTATTCGTATATGGGTTATGTGCAACCTGAAGATACTGAAATCGCTAAAATTTCCTCTGCATTAAGCTTGTCGTCAGGCCTGCCTATATTATCCGGCGCAGCTGGCCATTTAGCGCTGAGTCACATGTTAAAAACAAGACGGTTATATTGGCACACTAATGACCAAGCACCTATTAGCTTAGAGCCACCAACTGCACTCAGCATGGCTTGGCAAACCACCGATAAAGGCGACTATACGCTGAAAATCGAGCAACCTGAGCATGTCGTATTAATCTTTACCGA
>NZ_LAJX01000029.1 GCF_000963695.1 Methylocucumis oryzae | reverse complement strand
TCAAAACTTTCAAAATACGAAAATGAAACCGCCGTTTTTGGCTTTTACAATGCCTGGTGGGTGTTTGGGGAAGTAGCAAAAACCAGTGAAATAGACTATGCCATTTTTATGGCAGAAGCCGAAAACGTAGGCTACAAACGCACTAAACGGGGCGAAAATCCAATGCCTAATGATCTTTATGATCTTGAATACGCTCCTGCAAAACTTGACTGCAAAAATGTAATCACCCAATACGACCAAGACATCAAGCATTTTGAAGACAAGCAAGCCGATGCCGAACAAGAAAAAACGGCATTAGAAGAGAAAAACGGCATTAAGGAAAATGCGGCTACGCAAAAGAAAATCGAAAAACTGGTTACTGACATTAAAAACTATGCTGAAAAAATAGCATCGTTACAAACTGAAAAAGCCGAAGTAAAAAGCATATTGGCAAACTACTACGAAAACGACAGCTTGAAAGAAATTTACACCGAGCGTACTGACACCGTTTTAGTCAGCCATTTCAAAAATGGTCTGCTCTCGCGTTATAAGAGTGATGACATTTTGCTTCGTAAAATTACCCAGCTAACTATTTTGGATGCGATTAGACAGGAGGTTGTGTGGGAGTGAATTATCACAAATCTAAAATGAGTAATCAGAATTCTGATTACTTTTTAAGATTGGATTGCAAATATCACAACATAATTGATAAGAATAATTGGGATATTTTTCAAAGCAGGTGCAACAAATTGATTCCACTAAAAAACATCTTAACGCCTTCTTATTCAATATTTGAGTACGAAGATGATGTAGAGTACAACGGAATACCTACTGGAAAAGAATATTTGAATGATTCTGGAGATATTATTGCTATTCAAATAGTCACCAAAGAGGATCATCCTGGTCGGTTAAAGTATAAGGCTGACAATAGTTGCATCCTAATTTCTAGCCTTAAAGGAGCCAGAATACCTGCCTTGAGTTTTGATTTTGATATATCAACTTATGTTTTTTCAAATGCTTTTTATATTTTCAAAGTAAATTCTGGATGGTCTAAAAAWTCGTTCTAAAAATTCGTTCTGTACTTATTAAGAACTGAAAGGATTAAAGTCATTATTAGATCAAAACATTTTTTCGTGGCATAGGTATTTCAGCATATAGAGAGGAGGATTTATTAAAAATACTAATTCCAAAAATTTCGCTTGATACCCAGAACGCAGTTACAGAAAAAATAGCACCGCTTGAAACTAAAATTTCCAATTTAAAAAACTCAAAGCTAAAACCTAAAGATATTCTCAATCAGGTTTTTAGTGAGGAGTTTAATATCCAGCTTTCTGATGTTACTTCAATAGATAGCGAAGCAAAATTAAACGTTAAATTAAGTTCTATATCCCCTAGAAACAATAATCTTCGAGATAGCTTTCGCTGGAACAAGATGCAGCACATACAAAATTATCTTTACAAGGATATTGATTGTATTCACTTACTAGGAAATTTCATTATCGATACCAAGAATGGCTGGAGTCCGCTTTCTGTTGAAGGTGGCGAAGGGATTCCTATTCTTGGGCAGGAACATTTTTCTTTTGATGGTACGTTGAAAATTTCACCGTCAAAATTTACAGAAGTCACCAAAAAGAATATTGATGATTGTTTTATACAACAAGGCGATTTCTTTGTTAGCAGAGGAAATACCGTTGATTTAGTCGCATTAGCAAGTGTGGTTGAGGAAGAAATATCCGAAGACATCATTTTTCCTGATTTGTATATAAAAATTCAACTCGATGAAACACGCCTAGATAAAAAATATTTAGCATTATTGTTTAATTCTTTTTTTGGCAGACTTTATTTTAAATATGCCTCAAAAGGAAAAAATCAAACAATGGTAAAAATATCATCAAGCGAATTGTATGATTTTTATTTGCCCATTCCTGATATTGAAATTCAAAAAACGATAGTCAAAAAAATTCAAGCCCAGATAGACGCACAAAGCCACATTGACCAAGAAATAGAAAAAAATAGGGCAAAAATCAATCTGATTATTGAAGAAGCCATACGGAATACGGTTGAATAAGGTAAATCATCATGACGCTTGAATTCAATGACATCCTGCTTTACACCGATGCTAACGGCAAGGTCAAGATAGATGTTATCTATGAGGAAGAATCGTTTTGGCTTAGCCAAAAAAAAAGATGGCGGAATTGTTTGATGTGAGCGTCCCCACTATCAACGAGCATTTGCAAAATATTTTCAAAACCAACGAGCTGGAAGAATTTTCAGTTATTAGGAAATTCCGAATAACTGCCTCTGACGGGAAAAAATACAACACCAACTTTTACAATTTGGATGCCATTATCGCCGTGGGCTACCGCGTCAACAGCCACCGCGCTACGCAATTTAGGATTTGGGCAACGGCAACGCTGAAAGAATTTATCATCAAAGGCTTTGTGCTGGATGACGAACGGCTCAAGCAAGGCAAGCGTTTCGGTAAGGATTATTTTGATGAGTTACTGGAACGGATTCGGGAAATACGCGCCAGTGAGCGGCGGTTTTATCAGAAAATCACCGACATTTACAAAGAGTGCAGCATGGATTATGCAAAAGATGATCCGCAAACGCTGACCTTTTATAAAACCGTACAAAATAAGTTGGAATGGGCAATCACGGGTAAAACCGCCGCTGAAATCATCCAAGCCCGCGCTAATGCTGAACAGCCGAATATGGGCTTACAGACATGGAAAAACGCACCCAACGGCAAGGTTTTAAAAAGTGACGTATCGGTTGCCAAAAACTACTTGATTGAGAAGGAAATTAAGGAGCTGGAGCGGATTGTGGTGATGTATCTGGATTATGCCGAATTGCAAGCTTCCAGAAATATTCCTATGAAAATGGCGGATTGGGTAGAAAAGCTAGATGCTTTTTTAGCGTTTAACGGCTATGAGATTTTGCAGGATGCCGGAAAAGTTAGCCATGCGGTTGCGGAACGCTTGGCACACCAAGAATATGATAAGTTCAGGGTGGTGCAAGATGTCAGTTTTGAAAGCGATTTTGATAAAACGGTGAAAATCATCGTGGCAAAAAAAATAATCTTTTAACTAACTGCTTATATCGCATCTTAATATGGCATAGGCAATGAATTTGGTTTTTTTGGATGTTATACACCTCAACAGGAGTGCGATGATTAACTGCAAAACCCCGATACAAAAACCAAAAACCACGCAAATCCTTAGTTTGCCTGACAAATTAAGCGAAATCCTGCTCTTATGTAAGGCTTTTCAGAAAAAAACCAGAAACGCCAAGATAGAAACTGACGATTGGCGCAACCCGTGACAGATTTACTACACTACAAAAATAACAAGACTTAAAAAAGCAGCTAACTTATTAATTTTATTGGTCGGGACGACAGGATTTGAACCTGCTACCACTTGCCCCCCAGAACGGTAAAGTATCGTTTTTTACCATCCAACGAAGTTTTAACTATTCACAATATCCATTTAAAATCAGACTATTATTGCTTGCTATCGTCCAGCAAAGTACAATATGATTCTTTTAAATTCAGCTTAAATGCTATCCCGGATGCTATCCCTAAAAAATCAAGCTAAGTCATTGATTTTTTTAATTCCTATCACTTGTCAAAAAAACAAATAAACTCAAAAATGGCTATCAATAGAATAAAAGCGCTGAAATTTAAGAACCTGAAGCCAACCGAAAAAGAGCAACTTATCCCCGATGGCGGCAATCTGTACATTAGGGTTAGACCTGTCAATCAAGGCGGCTCTATATCGTTCCGGTTCTTTTATCGCTTTGAAGGAAAGCAAAAATGGCTAACTCTAAAAGCCGATAATTTACCGGCGGCGCGGGCAGAGCGCGATAGTTACACGCAAATGCTAAAAGAAGGTATTGACCCGAACTTGGAGGCGAAACTTAAAATAGAGCGGGCGAAACAACAACAGCTTGCCGAACAGGAAGCCATAACCAAACTGGCTGCGCGGGTGACAGTGCGGGATTTGTTTGTTCGCTGGCGCGATACCGATTTACTCAAACGCAAAGACGTTAAGGAAATCATCCGCATGTTTGAAAAGGACGTGTTGCCAGTGTTGGGTGGCCTGTTTGTTGAGGATGTCAGGAAAGGGCATATCACACAGGTGATTGACCTACTGAAACAACGCGATGCTGTTCATAGTGCGCGAAACATCCTAAAGCTAATGCGGCAAATGTTCAGGTTCGCCGTTGACCGTGACATTATTGAGTTTGACCCCACCGCAAGCCTTAGCGTGGTTCGACTAACCACTGCGCCGACAGAGCGTGACAGAACCTTATCTGAAACTGAAATCAGGGCGTTAGCGCGGCAAATGCCCGATGCTAATTTTATGCAATCAACGGAGTGTGCCGTCTGGATTGCACTATCAACAATGTGTCGTATCGGTGAGCTGTCAAAAGCACAATGGTGTGATGTAAATTTTGAAGCGAAGACCTGGACTATTCCCGAATCCAACAGCAAAAATGGCAAAGCGCACACGATTTATTTGTCCGACTTCGCACTTGAGCAATTTAAGCGACTGGCAACCACCCGGCAAACCGATACCTGGATTTTTCCGAATCGCGATAATTCCAGCCATGTTTGTGATAAATCAATCGGCATTCAGATACGCGGGCGGCAAACTGCAACCATTCTCAGCGGGCGTTCTAAAGATTCACAAGCGTTAGTGCTGACAGGCGGCAAATGGACATCGCACGATTTGAGGCGCACAGGAGCCACGTTAATGGGCGATTTAGGTATCAGCCCGGATGTGATTGAAAAATGCTTGAATCACACCGAAGAAAACAAGGTTAAACGGATCTATCAGCGTCAAGAATTGAAAGCGGAACAGGCAGAGGCATGGAAAAAATTAGGCGATAGGCTTAATTTGCTGGTGAATATGGACGGTTCCAACGTGGTCTTGCTGCACAATAAGGCGGGCTGATATGCCAGGCACTAAATGCAGCGTTTTAAAAAAAACTTGACACAAGATGTTGTAAAATGGTTGCGCATATAAAAAAACGGTGCTAGACTTTTCAACAGTAGCTAGCAAAGACCCGAACCCCTTCGACGATAGCAGTTTTAAACTGGTCTACCCTCTCGCAAGGTTAATACAGGCTCAGCACGGAAACAAAGACACCGACAAATAATCACGCGACCTCGCATTAAATCGGGGCTCAAACTGACGTGATGGCGACAACAAAGAGCGATTTTTATTAATCTGCTTTCGTTGCCGCTTGTTCAAAATTCGACGGCACGAAAGCTTTTAACGAGTCCTACGTCATGTCGAAATCAAACAAAATAATCCGCTTACCCGTAACAATCCAAAAGACCGGCCTTAGCCGTTCCACAATCTACAGCCTTCTAAAAGCGGGCAAATTCCCAAAACAAATACAATTATCACCGCGCACAATGGGCTTTCTTGAGTCTGAAGTTGACCAATGGCTTGCTGATAAAGCGTCGGCGCGTCATGAAGAAATGGGGGCTTAATCATGGGCAGATTAGGCACCGCCCGGCGGGAACCGGGCAGCAGATCAGGCGGGAAACAGCAATGCCATTTTACCCCCAGCGACACCAATTCACAACGCCACAAAATACTTGACTGGCTCAACCATGCGCCACTTACAACTCTACAAGCGCGGCAAGAATTGGACATAATGCACCCAGCGGCGCGTGTTCAGGAATTAAGGGAGCAAGGCCATAACATCGTAACCCATTGGTCGACCGATGATACTGGCAAAGGTAAGCACCGAGTGGCGTGCTATGTTCTTTTGTTGGAGGGCTAAAAATGGAACAACAGCTTACAGCATTATGCGCGGCGGGGTTGTCGTTAGTTCCTATACCCGACAATAACGGCAAGCCCTCAAAAAATCCAGCTCGCAAAGGCTGGAATCAGCCAAGAAGCAACGAAAACCCAAACGGCTACAGCAACAACGCGGCGGATTTTATCAGCTGTGAAGGCTTTAATTTTGGGCTTTATCATGGTGCATCAAACACAATTGCACTTGACCTTGATAATGTGGAAGTGGCGCGGCGTGTCTTTGAAGAAGTAACTGACTTACAGCTTTTAGACTGGCTAGAAAGCGAACAGCGGGCTGAAGTCAAAAGCCCAAAGCCGAACCATGGCAAATTGCTTTTTAGACTGCCTCAAGACTTTGAGGGGGCAGGCTTGCGGCAACTCAAACACAACAGCGCTGTTATCTTTGAATTACGTTGTGGCAATTGCAAGATGTGATATTGGCAAGCATCCAGACGGCGGCGCATATCAGTTAATTGGTAATCCTGCCGCGATTCCCGAAGCGCCAGCGGTTTTACTGGATATGCTGCAACACTGGGACGACTGGAAGCCTTGCCTTGATTCTGCATTAGGCATACCTGAACCGCACAAAATTGCACCACACACACCGCAGCAAGGCGAACAGTTACCGAACTGGCGTAACCCTATCCAAGAGTTTAACCAGTCTTGTTGTGTGTCGGATGTACTTATGCGCAATGGTTACAAGCCCACCGGGAAGGATAGGTTTATCAGGCCGGCAGTTCATCTAAAGCACCCGGCGCGGTAATTATGCGAAATTGTGCGGGCGGCGTGGAGCGGGTTTATAGTCATGGCGGCGATGTGCTGAACGATGGATTTGCCCATGATGCCTTTGACTGTATGCGCTTGCTGGAGTGCGACGGCGACTATTCCAAGGCGATTAACTGGAATTCTGAAATCACGAAGCAAAACCAGCGGCTTTATATGCAGGAACATGCCAAAAACACGCCACAAAACGAAAGCGACCCAAGGCAGGCAAAGCCATTGTTCCCACTGATAAAAGCCTCAGAATTGACAGCAACGCCGATTAAAATCAACTGGCTACTTGAAAGCATCATCGAACAGGGAAGCCTTAATTTGTTGTTCGGTGAACCGGGCGCGGGAAAATCGCTGTTTGCTTTGGATTGGGCGTTTTGCATGGCGGCTGGTATGGATTGGAATGATTACCGGACTAAGAAAACCGATGTCGTCATTATTGCCGGTGAAGGTTTCGCAGGCATGGCGCGTAGGCTTAAGGCATTAGAAGTCAAATATCAGCAGACAGTACCCGAATGGCTGTTTATCAGCAAAAGACCGGCGGATTTTATGGACGCTCAAAATATCAATTGGTTAGCTGATACCATCAAAGCCACTTGTCCGAATGCTGGTCTAGTGATTATCGACACCCTACACCGCAACATGAACGGCGATGAAAACAGCAGCCAAGACATAGGCCGGTTTATTAATAACGTGGACTTGTACCTTAAACCGCTTGGGGCGGCGGCTTTGATTGTTCATCATTCTGGGCATGGGCAAAAAGACCGAAGCCGGGGCAGTTCCAGCATACGGGCGGCGATGGATGGCGAATTTTCCGCCACCAAGGATGGCGGCGCGATTGTCCTAACCTGTCATAAGGCTAAAGACTTTGAAGCCTTCAAACCACTGCAATTCAATCTAAAGCCGATTGATTTGGATTGGTGCGACGATGATGGCGAACCACTGACAAGCGTTTATTTGGAGCATGGCGGAGAAGCCAAAACCAATACCAAAAAGCGCAAATTATCGGCGCGTGATGATGCTATTTTAACCAGTCTTAGTGAGGCTATTGTGGCACATGGGTAGAACCGACAGCGGAGATAAAAGCCAAGTTTGGCGGATTCGATTCCTTTGTCGGCAAGCATCAAAAGATTGTTCCTATCGAGCATTGGCGCGAGCTGGCTTATAAGGCGATTGTCGTGGATGCCAACACCGATGGTGCAAAGCGTAAAGCGTTCAAGCGATGCCGTGACAGGTTATTGAATCAGGGCTTTACTGTTGAATATGACGCTTATGTTTGGCGAATTTTCGAATGAGGGCGGACGGACACCGGACAAGACCGGACAAATTAAAAAGTTGTCCGGGGTTATTAGCAGGACGGACACGGACACACTTCTATAGAAGTGTCCGGGTGTCCGGTAACCTGTCCCCACTTAGACTGGTTAAAAACTACTGAAACATGCAGGATTTGAACAGATGAAAGATCCCAAACCCTTGGTGACAATATGAGCAACAAATACCCGGTGGAGATAGATGGCGCAACGGGTGAGGTCGAAACCTTACCCCCACAGAAAGGCCAGCGATACCGCTGCAAGCTGGACACCATGCAGGATGTGAAGCGCGAAATGGCGAAGGTGTACCGTGAAGCCAGAAGCGGCACCATAGATGTTCAGGACGCTACCAAACTGACTTGGTGCTTGCAGGCCGTGGGCAAAGTCATTGAAGGTAGCGACCTTGAAAAAAGAATTGAAGCCCTGGAGGCGAACCAATGAACATAAAAACCCGATTAGCCAAGCTGGAGACCAGTCATCGCATCCCTAAGATGCCCGACAAGATGCCCGATGATGAATTATTGGCATTGATAGCCAACCCAGACCTTATGCCTTCACCTTGGACAGATGAGCAGTGCAAGGCAATCATAGCGGGGCGTTCAATCGACGAAATGACCGATGATGAATTGATATTTTTGATGGTGGGGTATGGAGCAAACAAGGCCGGGTAACACCGGCTTTTTTGTGCCTGGAATATCGGCAATGGGTGCGGGTGTTTTGGAACGCTTAAAAATCAGCAATAACTTTCAAATGCTATCCCGGATGCTATCCCGAAACCGCTATTTTGAGGTTTTTCAAAAAACATGATTTTCTAAGTCATTGATTTAATTGGTCGGGACGACAGGATTTGAACCTGCGACCACTTGCCCCCCAGACAAGTGCGCTACCAAGCTGCGCTACGCCCCGATATAAGAATTGGTTTTGATGTGGATTTAAAATCCGTTGAGGGATTGCATTATAACTATTTTAGCAAATTAAGAATATCTTCTAATTCGCTAATCATGTGTTGTATGAGTTCTTTTGCGCGAGTTGAGTCTTCTCCGCCTTCGTCACGTACAAGATAAGCTCTTGCGCCACCTATCGTGTAACCTTGTTCGTATAATAATGATCGAATTTGACGAATCATTAAAACATCATGACGTTGGTAATAACGACGGTTACCCCGCCTTTTAACTGGGCTAAGCTCAGCGAATTCTTGCTCCCAGTATCGTAACACATGCGGCTTTACACCGCATAAGTCACTGACTTCACCGATAGTGAAGTAACGTTTTTCAGGTATTACCGGTAACTCATTGTTGTTGCTCGGTTCCAGCATAAGCTTCTACTCGCGCTTTTAGTTTTTGGCCCGATCTGAACGTAACCACGCGTCTTGCGGTAATGGGTATTTCCTCGCCCGTTTTTGGATTACGCCCAGGACGGCTGCTTTTGTCTCTTAACTCAAATTTACCAAATCCTGAAATTTTAACTTGTTGGCCTTGTTCTAAAGAGGTTTTTATTTCTTCAAAAATAAATTCAATAATCTCTTTAGCTTCGCGTTTGTTTAGTCCTAATTCCTCGAACAAACTTTCGGCAAAATCAGCTTTTGTTAACGCCATTTATTAATCCCTCAGCTTTGCACTAATTTTGTTGGTCAAATTTTCTAACACTCTATTTACTATAGCATCAATTTCAGAATCCGTCAGAGTTTGGTTGTCATTTTGTAAAAACAAGCCTAACGCTATACTTTTTGAATCTTCTGTGACACCTTTGCCTCTATAAACGTCAAATATTACAACGTCTTGTAATATAGGCTCATTGATTTCATGAACACAAGCAACAATTTGTTCTGCGTTTATGGTTTCTTTAACGATAAGCGCTAAGTCTCTGCGCACCGATGGAAATTTAGATAGCGGTTTAAATTTAGGGATTTTTTTATTCAATAATAGAGTTTGGTCTAATTCAAATAAAAAGACTCGATTATCAAAACCGAGTTGCTTCTCTAAAACAGGGTGCAGCATACCGACGTAGCCTATGGTTTCGCCTGTTGCACTCGTTATTTTAGCGGTTTGCCCTGGATGTAAAGCGGGGTGTGTGTCCGCTAGATAATTTACGTTAACACCTGTTAACGCGAATAAAGCCTGTACATCGGCTTTTATATCGTAAAAATCTGCTGGTTTACTGGATAGCCCCCATTGTTCTGGATAGGTGTTGCCCGTAATAAGTCCCGCTATGGATTTTTGTTGTAATGTTACGTTATTTTCTTTGACAAAACGTAAACCTGTTTCAAACAAGCGCACTCGGTTTTGCTGTCTATTTAAGTTATACAGTGCTGCTTTTAATAATCCGCACCATAAACTGGTGCGCATAATAGACAGTTCCGAAGATATTGGGTTTTGTAGGCGAATCAATTCAGCATCGGGGGCTATGGCTTTTTGTATAGCCTCGTCTACAAAGCTATAGGTAATCGTTTCTTGATAGCCTCGGTCAACTAAGGTGTCGGCAACCCGGTTTAGTTCTAACACTGATTCGGTAGCGGATTGTAATTCGCTACGCATCAGTGAGCCTGATTTTGGTAATTGGTTATAGCCGTAAATTCGGGCAATTTCTTCAATTAAATCAGCTTCTATAGCAATATCAAAACGTGCGCCAGGCGCCGTAACGTCCCAGTTGCCTGCGTTCGCTGTTACTTTCATGCCTAGACGTTGCAAAATGTCTTCAACTAACGCATCGTCAATGGTAACGCCTAGCAATTTGGCTAAACGCGCTTTCCGTAAACTTATCGTAGGACGTACAGGCAAATGAGCTGCGCTGGTTTGCTCGATTATCGAACCTACGCTACCGCCAGCAATGTCTACGATTAGCTGGGTGGCGCGTTCGATAGCGCGAGTTTGTAAGCTTGGATCGACGCCGCGCTCAAAGCGGTGCGATGAATCTGTGTGTAAACCATAGCGCCGTGCTTTCCCGGCAATTTCTTGTGGGGTAAAAAAATGCGCATTCTAAAAATACAGTGCACGTTTCATCACTCACTGCGCTGTCATTACCGCCCATAATGCCCGCTAATGCTAATGGTTTCTGTTGATCGGCGATGACTAAGGTGTCACTATCTAAAGTAATAGTTTGGCCATTTAATAAGGCAAGCTGTTCGCCTGGCTGGGCTTTGCGTACAGAAATGCCTTGATGTAATTTATCAGCATCAAAAGCGTGTAAAGGCTGGCCTAATTCAATTAACACATAGTTGGTTACATCAATTAATGGGCCTAAGCTTCTTAAGCCAGAGCGACGCAGACGTTCTTGCATCCACATTGGCGTTTCAGCTTTAGCGTTAACATTTTTGATTAAGCGCCCTAAATAACGAGGGCAAGCAGCAGGCGTTTCAACGTCTACAGCGATAACCTCTGTGTGTGTTGCTGTATGTGCTGTGAACTGTGTAGGCGTCCAAGCCATGCGGTTTAATACGGCTAGCTCGCGTGCAATACCTTCCATGCTTAAACAATCAGCGCGATTAGGTGTTAAATCAAGCTCGATAAGCGTGTCGTTAAGCGCTAAGTATTCTCTGATGTCAATACCTACAGGCGCCGTTTCGGGTAGTTCTAGCAAGCCTTGGGCGTCTTGGGCTAAACCGAGCTCTTTTGCCGAGCATAACATGCCCATAGACTCTACGCCACGTAACTTGGAGCGTTTAATTTTAAAGTCACCAGGTAGCTCTGCACCAATAAGTGCAGCTGGAATTTTCAAGCCTGGCCTGACGTTAGTTGCACCGCAAACGATTTGCAAAGGCTGTTCAGCGCCAACTTCAACTTGGCATACTTTGAGTCGGTCAGCATCAGGATGTTGTTCTATTGTAAGTACTTGGCCGACGACAACGTGATTAAATACGGCAGCAGCAGGTGTTGTTGCATCGATTTCTAAACCTGCCATGGTCAGTTGCGCAACTAATTCTTGCGTGCTAATGGGCGGATTTACATATTCGCGTAACCAAGCTTCGCTGATTTGCATAATTTTGGTTCTCTGCTTAGTTAAATTGCTGTAAAAATTTTAAGTCGTTTTCAAAAAACAGTCTTAGGTCATTAATGCCGTAGCGTAACATCGTTAATCGCTCAACACCCATGCCGAAAGCATAGCCGCTATAAAGCTCGCTATCAATGCCTACTGATTTGAAGACTTCAGGGTGGATTAATCCGCAGCCCATGACTTCTAGCCAACCACTAAATCCACATACGCGACAACCTTCACCATTGCACATGACACATTCTATATCTACTTCTGCTGAAGGTTCGGTAAAGGGAAAGTAAGAGGGTCTGAAGCGGACTTGTATGTCTTTTTCAAAAAAATGCGCGTAGAAAATCGTAGACAATACCTTTTAAATCAGCAAAGCTGACATCGTTATCGACTAAAAAGCCTTCGACCTGATGAAACATTGGGGTATGGGTTAAATCAGAATCACAGCGATATACGCGGCCAGGTGCTATCACTTTTAGCGGAGGCGTTGATGACTCCATGACGCGAATTTGTACAGGTGAGGTATGGGTTCTTAATACGGTATGCGCGTCGAAGTAAAACGTATCATGCATAGCCCGCGCGGGATGGTGAGCCGGGATATTTAATGCTTCAAAATTGTGATAATCATCTTCGATTTCCGGGCCTTCAACGACTTTAAAACCTGCGCTGGCAAAGATTTTATTAATGCGTCTAAGCGTCGTCGTAACAGGGTGCAGGCCTGCAGTGGCTTGACCGCGTCCTGGTAAGGTCACATCGATACGTTCACTGGCTAAACGCGCAGACAATGCGGCTTGCTCTAATGCTGCTTTTTTTGTTTCTAATTCAAGCTGAAATTTATCTTTAGCATCATTAATGATTTGACCGTACGCTTTCCTTTGCTCTGGCGGAAGCGTACCTAATTCCTTCATTTGCAGAGTAAATATGCCTTTTTTGCCTAAATAGTGCACTCGCACTTGTTCAAGCTGGTTTAACTCTTCAATGTGCGCAAGTTCTTGTAAGCCTTGCGCGAGAATTTCTTCTAAAGTTGCGGACACGGCAGAACTCGCTGTAATGGGGGAATTAATAATGTGTTAACTTTAGGCTACACAGTTAAGACCGGACAGGGCATTCAGAGCACAGGACGCCGTAAATACGTCCCTGTAGGCTTGACGGCAGCATCCCTGCTGCCGGACACCTGCGCTCTAAACGCCCTGTCCCATCTTAAGTTAGTAACCAACGTTTAAAAGCAATGGGCTCTAATACTAAAGATAAACTCCCTGGCTTATAACAAGCCAGGGAGTGGTAAAGCCTATAATGGACTTTGGTTTGCTTTTGCAATAGCGGCAATTTCACCAAATGCAGCTATGTCTCTAACAGCTATGTCGGCCAGAACTTTACGGTCTATTTTGACGTTTGCGTTAGATAAGCCATTTATTAGGCGGCTGTAAGATGTATCGTACATGCGTGCCGCAGCATTAATACGAGCAATCCATAAGGCGCGGAATTGGCGTTTTTTCTGTTTACGGTCACGGTAAGCATATTGTCCGGCTTTAATAACCGCTTGTTTAGCAACGCGATAAATGCGACTGCGCGCACCGTAGTAACCTTTTGCTTGCTTAAGAATTTTTTTGTGTCTCGCTCTTGCTGTAACACCGCGTTTTACTCTTGGCATGACGGCTCCTTAACTATATGGCATCATGCGTAAAGCCATACGCAAATCTGATGGATGAACAGCTGCTGGCCTACGCAACTGTCTTTTTCTTTTAGTCGACTTTTTTAGTCAAGATATGACGACGGAACGACTGTCCGCATTTAAAACCGCCATTGCCGGTGCGTCGGAAACGCTTAGCGGCACCACGGTTAGTCTTTATTTTAGGCATTTGTTTTGCTCCAAAGATAATTAAAGGTCCTTGAGGAAAAACTCAACAAGGCAAAATGCACGGCCCGGAAGAGTTTTGCATCATTATGATGCTACAGCTTTTCAGCTGTTAATTGATGTATTCAGTCAAAATACATCGTGTTCGTTGTGCTTAACTTATTGTTTTTTCTTCTTAGGTGCCATCACCATAATCATTTGTCGGCCTTCCATTTTCGGGAATTGCTCGACAACAGCGATTTCCTCTAAGTCTTTTTCAATACGCTTGAGCTGATCCATACCAATTTCTCTATGCGCAAGTTCACGACCGCGATACCTTACGGTAATTTTCGTTTTGTCGCCGTCATTAAGAAATTTGATTAAGCTCTTAAGCTTGACTTGATAATCACCTTCATCCGTACCCGGTCTGAATTTGATTTCTTTGACTTGAATCTGCTTTTGCTTTTTCTTTGCAATAGCCAGTTTTTTATTTTGTTCAAACTGGTATTTGCCATAGTTCATGACTTTGCAAACAGGAGGGTCAGCATTAGGAGATATTTCTACTAAATCCAAATCTGCCTCATAAGCAATTTTCTTGGCTTCATCCAGCGGCATAATCCCTAGTGCGTCACCTTCAGGTCCAATGACTCTTATTCTGCGCGCGGTAATGGCGTCATTTAAGCGCGTTTCATCTTTTTTAGCAGCGATACCTTAATCCTCCACCTTGTAATTATTTTTTGCTTTCAATCTCAGTGCGTAAGCGCAAGATAAAGTCATCGATTGAAAGGCTACCTAAGTCGTCACCTTTTTGCGTACGTGCGGTAATGGTTTTTTGTTCTAGTTCTTTATCACCAATAATTACCAAATAAGGCACGCGCTGCATTGAGTGCTCGCGGATTTTAAATCCGATTTTTTCATTTCTCAAGTCAATTTTTGCACGAATACCTTGTTTTTCAAGGTGTAGCAAAACTTCTCGTGCATACTCTGTTTGTTTGTCGGTAATGGTTAAGACAACGACTTGCACAGGCGCCAGCCATAAAGGAAATGTTCCGGCAAATTCCTCTATTAAAATGCCGATGAAGCGCTCAAGAGAGCCTAAAATGGCTCTGTGCAACATAACCGGAATTTGTCTTGAGCCATCTTCTGCAATATAGGTGGCTTCTAAGCGATTAGGCATAGAAAAATCCACTTGTATTGTGCCGCATTGCCAGACTCGACCAATACAGTCTTTCAAAGAGAATTCGATTTTAGGGCCATAAAATGCGCCTTCACCCGGTTGTAATTCCCAGTCCAACCCTTTGTTATTCAGGGCTAACTCTAATGCCGCTTCAGCTTTATCCCAGACCGCATCATCGCCGACACGGTTAACTGGTCGGGTTGATAATTTGACAATGACGTCTTCAAAGCCGAAATCTTTATAAACAGCATAGAGCATGTCAATAAAGTTGGCGACTTCTTGTTGAATTTGATCTTCTGTACAAAAGATATGTGCGTCATCTTGCACAAAATTTCTAACACGCATTAAGCCATGTAACGTGCCAGACGGTTCATTTCTATGGCAAGAGCCGAATTCTGCTAAGCGTATAGGTAAATCGCGGTAGCTTTTAATCCCTTGGTTGTAAATCTGCACATGGCAAGGGCAGTTCATTGGCTTAATAGCATAATCTTTATGTTCGGAATGGGTGGTGAAAATCATTGAGCCAAATTTGTCCCAATGTCCCGATTTCTCCCATAAACTACGATCAACCACTTGCGGTGTTTTTACTTCGGCATAGCCATTTTGACGTAATTTTTGCCGAATATATTGTTCGATTTGCTGATAAATAATCCAGCCTTTTTCATGCCAAAACACCATGCCAGGTGCTTCTTCTTGGGTATGAAATAAATCCAGTGTTTTAGCTAGCTTACGATGATCGCGCTTTTCTGCCTCTTCTAATCTATGCAAATAGGCTTGTAACTCCTTTTTATCAGCCCAAGCAGTACCGTAAATACGCTGTAACATTTCGTTATCTGAATTGCCGCGCCAGTATGCGCCAGCAATTTTCATGATTTTAAAGGCTGTTAATTTGCCAGTACTAGGCACATGTGGGCCGCGGCATAAGTCAATAAAGTTGCCTTGTTGGTATAGCGATATTTCTTGGTCTTCAGGAATAGAGGCGATAATTTCGGCTTTGTAAAGTTCGCCTTGGGCTTTGAAAAAGCTGACCGCATCGTTTCTGGACATTACTGAGCGTATGACAGGCAAGTCTTGCTCAGCCAGTTGTTGCATAGTGTTTTCAATCGCGATTAAATCATCCGGGCTAAAGGATTTATGATAAGAAAAATCATAATAAAAGCCATTTTCGACCACTGGGCCAATAGTGACTTGCGCTTCTGGGAATAATTGCTTTACTGCTTGTGCTAATAAATGTGCACAAGAGTGGCGAATAACGTCTATGCCTTCGTTGCTTTTTGCTGTAATGATTTCTATCGTTGCGTCATGCTCGATTATTGTGCTGGCATCTAGCAATTGACCATTGACTTTTCCGGCTAGCGTAGCTTTAGCCAAGCCCGTACCAATGGATTTAGCGATATCCATAATAGAAACTGCTTGGTCAAAAACGCGCTGAGAGCCATCCGGCAAGGTAATTACTGGCATGTTTGGCAGATGTTTTTAGGTTGCACAATAAAAAAAGCACTGCGATGCAGTGCTTTGAATCTGGTAGGCGCGATTGGACTCGAACCAACGACCCCCACCATGTCAAGGTGGTGCTCTAACCAACTGAGCTACGCGCCTGAAGTCTTAGTAACTTCGAGCTGTGTATTATACCAATTGAAATTTGTTTCGCAAGATTTATCGACGCTATTCGCGGCAAATCTAACAAGAGGCTAACCGCATTTGCTTTCGCCACAGTTTAAGCAGGTCATGCAACCATCCATTAATACCATAGCCTTTGTGCTACATTTAGCGCATAACACGGCTTGTTCAGGGAATTCACTATCGTTAGACGCATGACCGTGTAACGATTCAAATTCACGGCGTTTTTTGTGCTAGAAAAAGTTTGTGTTGATCGCTTAAATCTTCGGTTTTAATCATGCCTATGCTTTTAAGATGAGATTCTATGGCATAACCAATCTCGGCAACCAGCGAGGGCATGAACACACCGCCTTTCTTAAAATAGCCACCACGAGGGTCGAATACGGCTTTTAACTCTTCAACTAAAAAGCAAGCATCACCGCCTTTTCGAAATACGGCAGAGATGACGCGAGTGAGTGCTAACACCCATTGAAAATGCTCCATGTTTTTAGAATTAATGAAGATTTCATACGGGCGCCGTTCTTCATGTTCAGTGCCTTCGTTTAAAATCATATCGTTAATCGTAATATAAAGCGCATGTTCCGAATGAGGTGTTTTGATTTTATAAGTCGAGCCCAATAAAACCTCAGGGCGTTCGACTTTTTTCATGCATACTTTCTACGTCATTTTGCTTTGCGGTATTTGCATCTACCGGAACAAGAGGGGTATTGTTGTTTAAGACTTTGTAGCCGGTAATTTTTCGGTCGATTTTATAAGCCATGGCTTTCACTTAGATTTGTCGTTTAGTTGAGTTGTAATACCGCTAGCGCAATGCGTAAAAGTGCACTATAAACACAATATATTGTTATATGACTCATATATTATCACAACATATTGAGTATGGAAGGCAAATTCATGCACTACGATTAATTTATGTGCTTTACTTAATACGTTTTGCTGGTAGTTTAATGGTGCATCAAGTTAAATAAAAGGATAAGGTTATGATTAACAAAAAAATTTTTTTAATAGCATTAATGTTGTTGCCAGTTAGTCAAGTATGGGCTTATGGCAGCAGCAGTGGTAGTAACGCTACTGATTGTTTAAAACCCACGTTTAGCGAATTTAAACCGGCTCCTAACGCAAAAGTAGAACCAGGTGCGGCGTTTTTCATTTTTTGCTTCACCTAATACTTATGCTGAGTCTATACAAGTAACTGTAAAAGGCCGACCTGTAGAAGTCACCCAGACAGTTCAGAATAAAGGTTTGTTGATATCAGGGCAGTTACCAGCTGAGCTGAGTAAAGAATTTGCTCGCATTGTAATCAATGCCGAAAGTGTTAACCGGTGTAAGGCTGATGCCGGTTGGTTAGTAGAAATTCAGTGACCCAGTCGAGTAGGTCAAAATAGGCGAGTACATGCAAGCTCGGCGAATCGGCGCACCTAATTCGGTTGCAACATTGGCATTTATTGCTAGTTATTGCTCTTTGCTTATTTGGGGACTTAATCAACCCGTCAGACATTCTGATGTTATCGCCCCTTCGGCAATAGAATTGGCATTATATATGGGGTGGCTTCCGTCGGGTGTTGTTGCGCTAGTCGTGTATTGGATTTTAGCTTGGCTAAACTATGTATTACCGCGCATGGCTTATTGTATTGTCAGCGGCCTTGTAATACTGTCCTTGTTAACCTTCCCGGTCGGTAATCAAGTTTACCAATCAACGTATAGTGAGAAAGCACTGTATCAACAGGCATTAGTACAAGCCGCGTTAATCCCGCCAGAGACGTTATCGAATTATTTTGAATCAGGGTCACGAGAGATTCGAAAGCGTGCGTTTTTAGAGCAGTATGCACAACGAACCGTATCCAGTTCGTTTTCGGCAGAAGATTTATTAGTCATTGAAACGCTTTTACGAGAGGCATTGACAGTATCGTCTGAAAACTCAGGTGTTGTGCAGCCACTGTTTCGTGACTGGTTATTAGCGACATTATCTCAGTGGTCGATTATGCAGTTAATACAGGATTGGCCAAGCACTTGGTTGCTACCTGTATTATTTTCTGAGCCTGGCCTTAAGCAGTTACAATCTTTGTCGCTCAGTTCAGACGATTTAAATGCAATAGCGCAAGCGATAGAAAGCAGTCCTCCAAGCTTAATCACTATTAAAGCGGCGGTTTGGTATGCGTTAAGGAATTGGCAGCCTGGTAATTTGGCTGATTTATTAATACGTTGCTCGCGTTTATCAAGCTACCAACATATTCAGTGTGGTCGAGCTGTTCTGGATTTGATAGCAAGCAATACAACGCAGCTAATGCCTAAGCAAGCCTTCAATCAACGTGATAAGACGGTGTTGGCTGAACACATTCATCACTATGCAAAGAACACGCTTGAGTTTCCGGTAGCTGAATTACAGTTTTGGCGGAACTGGTTAATTCAGGATGCATTACTCACTCAATCTGTCACGCAGATTTTTACTGACTGGCCAGGCCACGTGACGTTGGAGTTACTGGCAACAGAAGCAACCTTAAACATTTTACAAACCCGTTTCGATTGGCATGAGCAAGCGAACACTTTGCGCCAACATTTATCGGCTTGGGTGGCAACAATGACAGCGAGTATGCAAGCATCGCCTACAGAGCTATATAGCCATGTGCTGCCGTGGCTAGAGCAAGTCTTAAAAATTCCTAGTGCCGATGCGTTGTTGTTAGCCGTGCAGCAATGTCAGCAAGTGTCTGTACCTGAACGGCGTTTGGAATGCTTACGTTATCTTTTCAATACCTTGCTTCAACGAAATGATTATGCTGTTTTGCGCATCGCTGACGACCCAACTTACTATAATGCGTTAAACACATTACAGGCAGCGGCTAATCAAATGTCGGCGTTAACATCGCATCAAGGCCTGCTATTTGATGCGGTACGCGCTGTTTATCAAGTGCGACAGCAATCAGTGCGTCAAGGTAGTGTTTCAGCATTATTAGCCTCAGCTAAGCAAGTCGATGAACAGTATTCTGCACAGTCACAGGATTATCGTATGCAAGCTTTATTCTGGATAGTTGATAAACGCGCCCAAATAAGCTTATCGGCACAGGATAAGCGGGCTGCCACCGATATGTTGGTTACCATTTTGCCACTATTACGCCAGCGTTCTGAGCAAGCACGGCATAGCACCGAAGCGGCTATTGCATTAGGTACGTCAGCAACCAATGCTTATCAGCAAGCCTTAGCACTCAAAGCAAAATTTTACTAACCCCATCTGCAGTTAAGCTTAGGTATAATAGCGATTTTTAAGAGCTATTACTTTAAACATGAACAAACAACGTAAAGCCGTCGCATTAATTTCAGGCGGTTTAGATTCGATGTTAGCCGCTAAAACCGTTATGGCACAAGGCATACACGTCGAAGGTATCAATTTTTTTTACCGGTTTTTGCGTAGAAGGCCATACTCATGCGATTCGAGCCAAAGACCAAGCTAAACCAAAACGCAATAATGCTTTATGGGTGGCTGAGCAGCTAGGTATTCGCTTACATATCATTGATGTGATAGAAGAATATAAAAATGTATTAATCAATCCTAAACACGGCTATGGTGCGCATTTAAATCCTTGTTTAGATTGTAAAATTTTTATGGTGAATAAAGCCAAGCAATGGCTGGCGGAAAACGATTTCGATTTTATTATCACGGGTGAAGTGATTGGGCAACGGCCTATGTCGCAACGCAAAGACACCATGCCTATTATTGCTAAACAATCCGGTGCTGATGATTTATTGTTGCGGCCTTTATGCGCTAAAAACTTAGCGCCGACATTGCCAGAACGAGAAGGTTGGGTCGATAGGGAAAAGCTGCATGACATTACTGGACGTTCACGTAAACAGCAAATGGAAATGGCCGAGCAATTTGGCTTACATGATTATTCGCAACCGGCAGGTGGCTGTTGTTTTTTAGTTGATAAAAACTATAGTGCTAAGTTAGTCGATTTATGGCAAGCTCAAGGCAAAAAAGATTATGAGTTTGATGATGTGATGTTGTTAAAAGTAGGCAGACACATAAGACCCGCACCTCATTTTAAGCTTATTGTCGCGCGCGAAGAAGGCGAGAATCGGTTTCTGCAAGGGTATACCAATACATTTGTGAATTTAGCTTCAGTCAGCCATAACGGGCCTTTAGTATTGCTAGATGGCGAGGCCGACGCACAAGATATTCATTTAGCAGCGCGTATTACCGCCCGTTTCGGACAAGGTCGCTTAGCCGAGCAAGTCGATGTTGAAGTGGTGGGTACCGATGGCATGGCGAGGGTCATTACTGTAAAACCTTTACCGCAAGAAGAAATGCCTAAATCTTGGTATATCTAACATTTTAAAACAACATTTAAGCGCTGACTGGCTTAATGACGAGGAATAAGGTTATGAATGAAACAGCGACCAAGATTGGCCGAATGGGTTTATTAGCAACGGTGTTTACGACGGGCGCTGCGGTTATGGTCATTGAATTGTTGGGAACGCGAATGATTGCGCCATTTTATGGTGCCAGTCTTTATGTCTGGTCCTCGTTGATTTCCGTCACCATGATTGCATTAGCCGTCGGGTATTTTATCGGTGGACGTTTAGCAGACAACAGCGAGCGTATTGGTTTGTCGGTTATTATCGCGTTGGCTGGCGTGTTTACGTTAATCATCCCTTGGTTGACGCGACCGGTTTTATTAGCGACCGATCCGTTAGGTTTAAGAATGGGAGCGTTTACCAGTGCTTTAGTGCTGTTTTTCCCCGCACTAACCCTATTAGGTATGGTTGGGCCGTTTGCGATTAAGCGTATTACTGACAAATTGGACGGCGTAGGTAATAGCGCGGGCACGATTTATGCTGTAAGTACCATTGGCAGTGTTATTGGTACATTAACATTAGGGTTTTTTCTGTTTCCTGCAGTAGGTTCTAGGCAGATTTTAGTCGATACGGGCTTAATCTTACTCGCATGGGCTATTTTAGTCGGAATTTATGAGCAAAAAGTTGTGAAGCGCTCATTAGCGTTAGCACCAAGTTTAGTTTTAGCGCTAATCGGTTTATTAATAACGCCTAAAATTATCAGCGCGGGTCATGCTTATGGACACAACGACAAGTTCCGTATTCAATCCGAACAAGAAAGCCTATACGGCTGGGTGCGTGTTATTGATGAGCCAGGCCGTGATTTACGCATGTTAACCTCGGACGCGTCTATGATTGGTGCTGCAGGTATTAACGATGGCATGACGCGTATGAGTTATCAAGATATTGTGAGCTTAATGCCAGCATTGGCGGAAAAGAAAATGACCAAAGCGTTAGTGATAGGCTTAGGTGCCGGACACATGGCGAAAGTATTGCGCAACCGCTATGGTATTGAAACCGACACCTTGGAAATCGACCCGGCTGTTGCCGATGCCGCAAGCCGTTATTTTGGCTTTTACCCAACTGGGCGTGCCATCGTCGGTGATGCGCGTTATGAAATCAGACATTTAACCGGGCCGTATGATTTGATTATTCATGATTGCTTTACCGGTGGTTCGGAGCCTTCGCATTTATTAACGGTAGAAACACTGACTCAGCTACGCGGGTTAATGTCGGAACAAGGGATGTTAGCGTTAAATTTTGTCGGTTTTGCCCACGGTGAGCCGAGTAAAGCATTAGCCGCAGTAGCAAAAACCGTTCATCAAGTTTTCCCTGAGTTAACCGTGTTTATCTCTGAGCCTGATAAAGACTTTAATGACTTTATTTTCTTAGCCGGTCATAAATCGGTGAATTTAACAGCAGCGACCTTATTGCCAGGACAAACAGATTGGCTAAAGCAACGCGTGTTTAATGTGGATGATACCAACGGCATTATATTTACCGATAATTTAAATCCGTTAGAACATTTGCAAACGGCTAAAGCTGAGCATTATCGCCACATGATAGTGGAATGGTTTGGGCCGGAATTGCTGGTACGATAATTCCATAGTCACAATAACTCGCTGCTTTACAGATTAAAATTTTTAAGAGGCGTTATTTGTTTTCGCTATCGTCTTTTAATACGCGCAGATTCAAGTTATAAGTACAACACTAAAGTTTGGTTGTTCGAACCTATCAGTGCAATAGGTTCGCTATGCAAGGGATGTTTGTATCTCACATAGCGTTTTCTACAAAATCAGTCTTAGTAGTGTATGTGGGCTATCTGCGTCTTATTATCAATGACGGTTTTCATTAAGGTTGACAATATTCCCAAGTAGGGACTGCTTGGTCAATGATATAAGGCGTGCTTGGCGATAAGATAAATTCACTAGCTCCTTGCTCAGTATGAAGATTACGCCAGTCGTACGTGTAGCCTAACCCGGTCCAGGGTACGCCTGGCGTAGAACGAAAACTTTGGTAGTAAATAGCCTGATAAAAACGCCTTGTAATCTTGAATGTTTTTAACTACAGGCAGTTGCGTAGTGAAATCTAGCTCGCATTGGCTGTCGCTGGTATCAGGGTCGACGCACGGGCGGAAAATATCTTCAGGTGCTACCCACATTTCTACAAAGACGTCATATTGCCAATCTGGATTTAAACCTAAGCGTTGTTTGAGGCGATAGTCAAGACTTGATGGTGTTGCATTAGGGTGTGTTTGCAAATAGTCGCGGCAAAATTCTTGCATTTTAGGGGCTAGCGTTACCCAAACGACGTTTTTTTCGCTACTTGATGTTTGTGTGTAAGGTAGCAGATAGTTTTGGTATGACGATTGGGATTTCCACGTCACCACTTTGAGTTGTGTTTTATCTTGATTCCAGACTAAGCTGGTATTGTCAGGAGTAATTGCATCTAACGTCGTGACAATTTCAGAAGCTTGCGCGATAGATGCGTCATGAACTGAACGTAAGTATTTTACCGGTGTGCCAGCAAGCGCATTAGGGTTGAATAATACACCCATCGTGGCGATGACACTGTAAAGCAAGAATGCAGATGTTTTCATTAGGCTACCTCTAAGTGGCTAAGTCATAAAGTTACAGTAAAGGCGCGTAAGTTTTGTGTGAACTAGTATCTTGGCAAACGCGCTATAACAGTTTAGCTTGGCCGCTTTGAAGCGTCGAAAAATATTTTGTGTTGTTAAGTTGATTTACGAAAGAGGCTGTCGTTAAGGAGTATTTAACCAGTCCAAATAGCGTTTCACACCTTCGGCTACGGTTAAAAAAGCCTTGTGATAACCTGCGTCCCGAAGGCCACTAATATCGGCTTCGGTGAAGCTTTGATACGCACCAATCAAATGCTCAGGGAAGGGGATGTAGTCAATTTGACCTCTACCATGCCAAGCTATTACGGCGTTAGCCATTGCATTAAAGCTTTCGGCGCGTCCGGTTCCGACGTTGTAAATACCTCGTTGCTCAGGATGGTCTAAAAACCATAAATTGACATCAACAACATCATCAATATAAACAAAATCCCGACGTTGTTCGCCGTCGCTATAGCCGTCACTGCCTTGAAATAATTTAGCAACGCCTTGCGCTATGATTTGCTGGTTAAAATGGTAGGCTGTACTGCTCATGCTGCCTTTATGCTGTTCTCGTGGGCCATAGACATTGAAATAGCGAAAACCCGCGATGGGTATGTCGGTTTTAGCGATTAAGCCACGCACATATTGGTCAAATTGGAATTTTGAATACGCATACATGTTAATCGGGCGCTCAGAGGCTCTATCCACGCGAAAGCCATTCGCACCTGTACCGTAAACCGACGCGGACGACGCATATAAAAACGCGGCATTTCTGGCAATGCAATTATGCAATAAGCGCTTGGAATAGTCGTAATTGTTACTCATGACGTATTGACCATTCCACTCTGTCGTTGCCGAACATGCGCCTTGGTGAAAAATGGCGCGTATACCATCAAAAAAATGCGGTGAGTCGATTTTTTCTATAAATTGGTTTTTGTCCATATAATCGGCAATATCTAAGTCGGCGATATTTTTCATTTTATGGCCGTTGACTAAATTATCGACGAGTAATATGTTTTTTTCTCCGCGTTGGTTTAAGCCTCGGATGATGTTACTGCCGATGAAACCGGCTCCTCCTGTTACGACTATCATGCTTCACCTTTTGCTTTGTTGATGATGGTTGTGGTGGATACGCCTTCGATAAATTGTAAAATTTTGACTTCGCCACCAGCTTTAATGACGCAATCCCCCCCGGCGACTTGCTCGGGTAAATAATCGCCGCCTTTGACTAAGACATCAGGTAACAGCTTGCAATATAAGCGTTCAGGCGTTTGTTCTTCAAAAGCAACGACCCAATCAACACAGGCTAATGCTGCTAATACTGTCATGCGTTGCTGTAAGCTGTTAATCGGTCGAGTGTCGCCTTTAAGCTGCTTGACCGACGCGTCCGAGTTGACGGCTACGATTAAACGGTCGCCTAAGGCTTTGGCTTCTTGTAAATACGCGATGTGACCAGCGTGTAAAATGTCAAAACAGCCATTGGTCATCACGATTTTTTCATCATGCGCTTTAGCGGCGGCGATTAACTGTACTAATTGTTCTTCGCTAACAATGCCGTATTGCGAGTCGCGGTCGCCGTGCATGGCATGTAGCAGCTCTTCTATGCTAACCGTCGATGTACCTAGTTTGCCCACGACGATGCCCCCGGCTAAGTTGGCTAAATACATGGCTTCAGGTAGCGGCATTTTCAACGCAACGGCGGCGGCCATCACGGCGATGACGGTGTCGCCTGCGCCGGTAACATCGAAAACATCTTTGGCTTGGGCCGGTAGTGATTGGCTGAATTCTGGTTGAATCAGCGTCATACCGGCCTCGCCGCGTGTCAGTAATAACACACCAATCGCATGTTGGTTAAGCAAACTGCGGCCTTTGCTTAACAGTTCGTTTTCATCACTACAAGCGCCAACTACGGCTTGGAATTCTGATAAATTAGGCGTGATGATGTCAGCACCGTTATAAGGCTGGTAGTTTTGTCCTTTGGGGTCACACAGAATTTTGAGTCCTGCGTGCTTAGCGATACTAATATGTGCCGCAATATTGGCTAATGTACCTTTACCGTAATCAGAAAATACAACCACACTATGCTTGGCTGTGTGTTGTTTGAGTTTTTTAATCAATGCGTCTTGATTGAACTGTAACGGCGTATCTTCAAAGTCTAAACGAATGAGTTGCTGATGTTGTGCCATGACGCGTAGCTTGCAAATACTGCGCACGTTTTTTATCTTGGACAAAATCGCAAGCCACACCATGCTCTTCAAGCAATTCTTGTAAAATCTGCCCTTCTGGGTCGTTGCCAATCACACCTATTAGCGTGACTTGTCCACCTAAGTGAGCGATATTTAACGCGACATTGGCGGCACCACCAATACGATCTTCTAGTGCTTTAACACGCACGACGGGTACCGGGGCTTCCGGTGAAATGCGCGAAGCTGTGCCTGACCAATAGCGATCTAACATGACATCGCCAACGACAAGAATATGGGTTTCGCTGAAATCGATATTGGGTAATTTCATCAAAATTCCTTGCTGGTTGAAATCTCCCTCTTCAGGGGGATTTGAAATTGACAATGAGGGTTTAGCCTCGTTATGTTTTATAGTAGCCTCGTCCTTGAGGGCGAGGCAACCCACCGACCTCTATCTGTCGATGGCTTTGTCATTCGACAGATGAGGTCGAATGTGGATTGAAACACGAGCGTTCCGTCAGTAAATCTTCAATATAACCGCACCACCAGTGGCCAATTAGGATATGTGCTTCTTGAATGCGGGCAGTAATAGATGAGGGCACAATAATCGCAATGTCGGCATGGTGTTTTAACTCACCACCGTCACCGCCTGTCAGCGCGACGACGGTAAGACCTTGTGCTTTAGCGGTAGTCGCTGCGCTGATAATGTTTTTGCTGTGACCTGAGGTTGAAATTGCACATAACACATCATTAGTTTGCCCTAAAGCTTCAATTTGGCGTGAAAAAACGCTGCTAAAATCGTAGTCGTTGCTGTGTGCGGTTAAAATCGATGTATCAGTGGTCATTGCAATAGCGGCAAGTGCTTTACGGTGTTGTTCATAGCGCACGACTAACTCGGCGGCGATATGTTGACAATCAGCAGCACTGCCGCCATTGCCACAAAATAAAATTTTCCCGTTTTGTGCTAAACAGTTTGCGATGACTTGACCGGCTTGCGTAATCTGCTCTGCATCGGATTTGAGCTGCTCTATCAGGGTTTGATGCTGAGCTAGCGTCGCTAAAAAAGTTCTCAAGAGTACTCCAGAAAGGTTTATGGCTACCAACGTAAGACGGGACAGGATATTCAGGGTTCAGGGCGCCGTGAATACATTCCTGTAGGCTTGGTGGTGCCAACACCTGCCCTGTCCCCTACTAAAGTGTGTAACCAGGTTTAAAAAGCTATTGCTTCGTTTTCTTTGAATTGTAACGCATGTAAGCGGGCATAAGCACCGTTTTGCGCTAGCAGTTCGTTATGTGTCCCGCGTTCAATGATGCGACCATGCGCCATGACTAAGATTAAGTCGGCGTTTTCTATTGTCGATAAGCGGTGAGCAATCACTAAAGTGGTGCGGTTTTTCATAATGGTTTGTAAAGCCGCTTGAATATAGCGTTCAGATTCAGTATCGAGTGCTGATGTGGCTTCATCGAGAATTAATAACGGTGCATCTTTCAACAAAGCACGTGCTAAGGCTAGGCGTTGACGTTGACCACCAGAGAGTTTTACGCCGTTTTCGCCGATGAGTGTGTCTAAGCCGTGCTCTAATTTATTAATGAATTCTATCGCATAAGCATCGGTCGCGGCTTTGATAATAGCGTCTCGGCTTGCGTTAGCTAGGCCACCATAGGCGATGTTATTGGCAATAGTATCGTTAAATAAAATAACATTTTGGTTAACTAAGGCGATGTGTTGTCTGAGATTGGCAAGTTTATAGTCGTTAATTTCGACGTCATCTAAGCGTATCTCTCCGTGTTGATGCGGGTAAAAGCGTGAGACTAAATTAACTAAGGTACTTTTGCCACCGCCTGAAGCACCGACTAACGCAATGGTTTGCCCAGGTTTAGCCGTGAAACTAATATCCGTTAACGCGTAGTCTTCAGCATTTGGGTATTGAAAACTGAGGTTTTTGAACTCTATGTGTCCTTGGCAACGCGGTTTTTCATAGTGCCCTAAATCGGGTTCGCTAGCAGTATCTAATATTTCAAACAAGGACTCTGCCGCTACGATGCCGCGCTGTATGTCGCTATTGGCATCACTGAGCTGGCGAAACGGTCTAGGCAGTAAAAATGCGGCTGTTAAATAGCCGACAAATGAGCCGACACTGGCTTGTTCCATTAAAAACATTGCCATATACATTAGAAACGCTAAGGCTACAGCGATGATGAATTGCATGGCTTGGTTATGTACCGCGCCAGTGGTGATGAGTTTTAGCGATTGCCTACGGTTATATAAACTGCTTTCAATAAAGCGCTGATTTTCATAGGCTTCACCGCCATAACTTCTAACAATACGGTGACCGTTAACGAGTTCTGACGTGATATGCGTCATATCACCTACCGAGTTTTGAATACGCTGACTTAATAGGCGTAAGCGCTTGCTCACATATTGCACTAATAAAGCGATAATAGGTGCAACGATTAAAAACACTAGCGATAACTGCCAATTCATATAAAACAAATAAACCAACAAGCCCAGTGCAGTAAAGCCTTCTTGCACGACTTTGCGTACGGCATCGGTAGTGGCTTGGGCGACTTGCCCAACATTATGTGTGATACGGGCAATCATGTGACCGCTGTTATTATCGTCAAACAACGACGTCGGCAATTCAGTATATTTGGCAAAAAATTTCACAGCGTAGATTATGCACGACGCTTAAGGACACTTTCGCTAGAAAAATAATTGCCTAAGTAATTGCCTATACCACGCACGATAACAAGACCGCTGAATAGCAGTGGTAAGTACAGCATTTGCTCGCGTGATTTTGCTTGCAGCGAATCGATGATTTGTTGAATGAGTGATGCGAACATCGGCTGCGTGCTGGAGTACAGCAAGAAGCCCAGCAGGCTAATGATGAATAAATGGCGATAAGGCATGACATAAGCTAATAAGCGCTTATAAGCATGAACACCTTGAGAAGAGCTGATTTTCATTGAGGTAGTAAGATGAGTTCAATGTGGCAAGGCGAGCTTGCTGGAATGTTGAGGTAATGCAGAGCTTGTTAAGGCGAATAATAAAGCAAACCAATGGCCTTCGGTATGATCCATAATAGGACTATTAAAAATACTGCTAATGACTAAACAGGTGATGAGTCCTTGAGCCAGTAATTTTTCCGGTTCAGGCAACCTGAATGCTGTTTTAATGTAACTGAGCAGAAAAGCTAAATAAACCGTGAGCCCAATTAATCCGGTTTCTACGGTAATTCTTAAAAATTCGTTATGTGGATTTTTAGTAACCGGACTTATGCCTTTGACTTGATTATAGGCTTCAACAAACCCCCCAGTTCCATAGCCAAACCAAGGCCTCTCCGCAATCAGTTTTAATGAATTACGCCAAAACGTATAACGTAACCCCATAGAAGAATCGGTTTGTGTGGGTATGGGTTGAAAAAAGGCTTGCGTGTTAATGACGCCTTCGTGCAGACGTTGTGCTTTTTCCGAATAACAATAAAACAGACTGATAAACACTACGAGTGTAAGAACGGTTATGCCGCCTTGTTTTAAACTTAATTTTTGATTGACGAATAACAAGACTAAGACAACCAATACAAACTGACCTGTGCGACCATTAACAATAAAAAACAGATTATGCCAGCAGAGGATAAATAATCCACCAAAAACTATTTTTTGGGTTAGGTTGGTGCGTGATGTCTTATGTAAACAATAAAACGCAAAATAGGCGATGAGAATGCCATGAGTAATTCGACTCTTAGGGGATGCGTTGAGCATTAAGACTTCGCCAAAGCAGCCAAAAGCCATAAGGTAAGAGGCAAGCAATGTTAACACCGACGCTGCAACGAATACGCGCCAGGCAAGACGATGTGTTTTTGGGGTGGTTAGAAAGGGAATAAAAATCGGGATAAATAATAATTCTATATATTTAGTCAACGTATAACTGATGTCAGCAATAGTCGCGTGGCTGTATGTTATTGCGAATAAAAAATAGCCATAAACCAAGGTTGCCCATAGCGCTGGAGGATGAGTTTTTAATAGGTTTGGTAAATGTTTGTAGTATCCCAATACTAGCCAAACGAGGATGACGATTATTGATAAGATACTTGAAACAGCCGTTGAAAAATAAATCGAAATCAGCAGTAGCAGGATTGACTCAGTAGAGAATCTTAAAATATGGGTCTTCAATTGATTTAGGCTGTTTTCTGAGGTCGGCATCAGGGTTAACGGACAAATTCTTCGCTATAGATTTGGTCTAGCGCCAGTTTTAACTCTATCGGTTTAATCGCTCGCATACACGCACAGGCCGATGGGGTGTTGCGACATGTATTACAGGTTTTATCTAGGACAAAAACCCGCGCTTTAGTTCCTATCGGTTGCCAGCGTCCAGGGTGAATAGGGTGCATAGGTGGGTAAATACCTAAAGCGTGTTTTTGTAACGCTGCGCCTAGGTGCAATGGCCCTGTGCTACAGGCAATAATGCCATCACATGCGGCAAGAAAGGCAATGAATTCAGTTAAATTGAGTTGACCTGATATATCCGTTACTCGGTCGCCGACATCTTGTAATAAAGGTTGTAAGGCTTGCTTTTCATTATCAGTACCGCTAATAAAAATTTGAAACTTATCGGCATCTAGCATTTTAATTAGCTCAGAAAAATAGCTTAAGTCCCATTCCCTGGCGCTACCGCGTGATTTTGGATGCAAAATTAGCTTGAATTTACTAGGCTCAAGATATTGACGCCACTGATTAGATAATAGCGGTAGTTGGTTGAGTGTTGTTAAATGCGCAATTTCGGCTAAAGACCAGTCTGATTTTATTTGAAAAGGTTTAAGTAAGCTAAGATTGAGTTGCGCTTCGTGTAAAGGCGATTGATTGCGGCTAAGCGCTATTAATTTATTACAAGTAAGCCAATGATAAACTCGGTTGCGTGTGCCAATACGCCAGTTAATTTTTAGCTCGTGCGCGCGTTTTGCTAGTTCTCGGCGTGGTAAGACATGAATAATACTTTCAGGTGAGTGCCCTTTAAGTAAGATTTTTTTAGTTAAGAAATCATTTTTATCAATGAAAACATCGACAAAAGAACAGGCTTGAACAACAGGGCGCGTGTATTCGTTGCCCATCACGCCGATAATTAGCTCTGGAAAGTGGCTTTTTAACACAGCGGCCATAGGCAATGTCAAAACCATATCACCGATGCTATCAGTGCGACTGATAATAACGTTTTTAGGAATTTGCATATCCTTAGAGGATTTTAAAAAAGGTTTTTAAACAAAATAGGTGACGTCTAAATTCGTTCCTTTTTTTAAAGGCAAGGATTTTTTTTTGGTGCTTAAAGAAAAAGCACATTCTTGCCATATTATTGTTGAACGAATAGTTTTCATAACACTGATGGAGCTGAAGATAAGCTTGTTTGGAATCTGGTAAATAATCTGGGCACTTTTTGGTAAAGTAAAAACACACGTTGTCGGGCATTTTTTACGCGCTGAGCTGCTGTTTCGCGCTGTTTGTTTTTTTTGTCAATGGCACCAAAAATATTTTTATCATGACGCCGGTATAGAACGAGTGCTTCATTAATGAATTTAATTTTGCTGTTAAACGTTGCAACAAAACCTAGCCAGTAATCGTGTGGCATTAATTCATCAGGGAAAGGTAACGTATCTAAAATCAGCTGTCTTTTTATTAACATGGCATGGCCTGCAACAGAACCACCTAACGCGAACATAATTGGGTCGTCAAAATCGGTTAGGCCCTTAATATCACTCATTTTTCGGCCAAGCGATAAGCCGTTTTTATCGATAAACGCTGAGTCGCAATAAACTATCGCATAATCGTTGCTATTTTTTAGCAAGACTTCAATTTTTGTAGGTAGCCAAATATCATCTTGGTCACAGGGGGCTACATAGTCTCCTGTTGCTAATAGAAATCCCTTTTCAAAGTTTTTTTGATAGCCCAAATTCGATTCGTTTTTGAACAGCTTAATCTGCGGATACTTCTCTGCATAATCGTCAAGAATCGCCCTTGTATTATCTGAAGAACAATCATCAACAATAATAATTTCTAAGTTTGAGTAACTTTGGTGTAGTACGCTATCGAGTTGCTCTCGGATAAAGCGTTCGCCGTTGTAAGTGGCTATGACAACAGATACTAATGGAGAGTTTAATTTGTCTATCATTTTGATTAATTATGAAGCTAAGTGATACTTAGCAGCAGTAAAGTACTTTTTGCCTGATGAAAATAACCTATTAGTGAATATCAATGGCATCGCTTTTAGATTGGTATTAAATGTTGCGCAATGTGTCGTTATGGTAGGGCTAAAATTCCGATAAGCCGGTAATTTCTTTAATTGTATTTACATCAAAGCCTTTTTCTAACATGCTTTGAGCGATGGCTAGTTTACCTTTTTTTTATGCCTTCATCGATGCCTTTTTCAATACCTTGTTTAAGGCCTTGCTCTATACCTTTCTCTAATCCTTGCAACCAACTTTCCATCGCTTCTTTACGTGCTAATTCGGCGCGATTGTATTCTTCTATCATATCAGCTCGTTCTTTAGGCGTTATCAACTCTTTGGTAATTAGCGTAATGACTTTTTTGATAGCGGCTTGACGATAACGAGTCTCATCGACTTGTTCGTCTAAGGTGTCGTCGATAGCTTGTAGCCATTCGCGGTAAGCTTTAGGGGTTTGTTCATTGACATATTTGGGGCATAAGTAAATGATTTTATGCTCTATTTCGTTAATGCCTTGGCCGTCTGCATCTTTAGGGTCAAAGTCTATGGTTAAGACATCTTTTTTGTGTCTATCGCCTGAGGTTAGTACGACGATTGTGAACACACGCGTGTCAGGGCGATAACTTTTAGAGCTATCGATTAAATCTAATAACGCAGCGCAATGATAATGCAAAAATCTGTCATAATGGTCTTCATAGCGCGCGTGTTGAATATCGACGATGATACGGTTTTTAACATCTTCGGCAAATAAGTCGAAACGCAAATCGACTTTACCAATTAAAGGATCAAATGATTTTTCAGTTTCAACCCGCTCTATTTCTAAATCTATACCTAAAATAGCTTTAACAAAGGCCTTAAAAATATCGGGCTGAGAAAAGGCTTTTTTAAAAATTACGCCATAACGCAATGAAGCAACTTGTATCATGATTTTTCTGCGTTAATAAGTTGTGGGTTTCGCATTATCATTTCTGGTTATGATAACATTGAGAGGCAACGCGTCGACCTAGTATAGATTGTTTAACTATGACGTTCAATTTCGTATTCATATATCGCCTACACATCCTACCGACAATTAATTCTCTATGATTTTTACCGATAAACATATTTTGCTAGGCCTATGCGGTGGAATTGCGGCTTATAAAATCTGTGAGTTAATTCGGCTATTGCGTAAACAAGGTGCAGACGTTCGGGTGGTGATGACGTCTGCGGCAACTCAATTTATCACCCCGTTAACGTTACAGGCGTTGTCAGGTCATCCTGTGCTGAGCGAGCGATTAGATTCAGAAACTGAAGCCGCGATGGATCATATTAGTTTAGCTCGCTGGGCGGATGTCGTTTTGATTGCACCAGCAACTGCCAATTTTATTGCTAAACTTAGTGTAGGTTTAGCTGATGACTTATTATCAACCTCTGTTTAGCGGCTGAATGCCCGGTTTTCATTGCTCCAGCGATGAATCAAGCGATGTGGCGTAAACCCGTGCTGCAGGAAAACGTGGCACGTTTAACTCGTTATGGCATAAAAATATTAGGGCCTGATAGTGGTGAGCAAGCGTGTGGTGAAGTAGGGCAAGGGCGATTATTAGAGCCAGAGGTTTTGTTTGATTATATAGCGGCGTTTTTTAAGTCTACACCAATAGACGCGCAAAGCTTAGCTGGATTGCGTTTTTTAATCAGCGCCGGGCCTACCCGAGAACCTTTAGACCCCGTTCGTTTTATCAGTAATAGAAGTTCTGGCAAGATGGGCTTTGCTCTGGCAATAGCCGCTTCTCGTTTAGGTGCCGATGTGACGTTAATAACAGGGCCGGTGTCGTTAAGAGTTCCATCAAATATGCGAGTTATCCATGTTGAGACGGCTCAGCAAATGTATGATGCGGTTATCGCAGAAGCTATCAGCCATCAGATATACATAGGCGCAGCCGCTGTAGCAGATTATACGCCCGTGACAGTCGCGCCGCGTAAGATAAAAAAGCAAGCTGACTCTTCGAGTATTGTTTTACAAAAAACAAAGGATATTTTAGCGGCTGTTGCCGGATTAACGGAGCATCGCCCATTTACCGTTGGCTTTGCTGCTGAAACCCACGAGCTTGAGCAGTATGCGCAAGCTAAACTTATAGAGAAAAATGCCGATATGATTGCTGCAAATCATGTAGGAGATGGGATAGGCGGTTTTGATAGTGAATACAATGCGTTAACTGTATTTTGGCGCGATAAAGCGAAGCTATGTCAAACGCATTTCAGTATGGCCGATAAGCTTGAGATAGCAAAACAGCTTATAGAATTGATTTATCAACAATGGCAAGACAATAAGAATGAATGTTCAACTTAAAATACTCGATACACGTTTAGGCACTAGCATTCCATTACCCACTTATGCAACGTTAGGTGCGGCTGGTTTGGATTTAAGAGCGTGTTTGAATCAAGAACTGACCCTTAATCCAGGTGAAACGCAGTTAATTCCTACAGGCATTGCCATACATATCGATTCAGAGTATGCCGGTTTGATTTTGCCTCGCTCTGGATTAGGTCATAATCACGGTATTGTGTTAGGTAACTTGGTTGGTTTAATAGACTCGGATTACCAAGGCCAATTATTGGTTTCATGTTGGAATCGTAGCCAGCAGCCATTCACTATTCATGTCGGTGACCGTGTTGCGCAGCTTGTATTTGTGCCTATTGTTCAAGCTCAGTTTACGCTGGTTGATGAGTTTTCAGCTAGTGAAAGAGGCGAACAAGGTTTTGGTCACACGGGGCGGCATTAAATTTAAATCAGTGAGGTAAAACATGGCACGGGTGTTTTCTTGGTTATCGGTGATTGCGCTATTAATGGTATTTGGCGCAGGCGCAGGCGTTTTATTGGTTGACAGATGTTGAAATTGCAAAGGCAAAACATGATGCTGCATCGGCACAAGCAAAAAGCGCTGCAATGGCATTGTCTGCGCAAGTTAATTTGTTAAATACCATCTTAGATAAAATGGCGGCAGATCCTGAGGTATTAGCTGCGATTACGTTAGCTAAACCTGAGCTTTTAGCACTAGTGGCAGAAAAATTAGAAAAGCATGTGCCTAACGTTTTGAAAATCAGAATCTTACTACCTGGTGTTAACGAAATTGATGAAAAATCAACTCCTCGCATGGGATTTGCTGACTTAGACTTAGTTAGGGAGACATTGGCTAAAAATCAATCTCCAGGCATACAAGGCGATAAGGGATTAGATCGTCATCTTGCGATAGCTAGACGAATTATGCTTAATAACCAGCCCTCGGGTGTTATTTTAGCCAGTTTAGATGAAGCGTTAGTGCTTAAAACCCTGAAAGCGATTTCAGTAACCGATGTGTATTTGGAGTTGCGTCAAGCTAACCTTGTGGTTGGCGCGTTAGGCAATAAACCTATTTCAGGTACGTTTACCGAAGAAAAAGTTAAAGTTTCCGATACTGATTGGGAAGTTTATTATCAGTATAGAGGAGGCGGCTCAATCGTCGATATGGTTATGATATTAAGCGTCATAGCGGTTCCGATGTTATTTATGCTATTAACTTTTTTCGTGGGTTATCGAAAGACATCGGAGATTTTAACGCTAGATTTACAAAGCTTGGTCAGAGCTGTTAAGGATATGATGACGAATAGTATGTCTGGCAATTATCCTGTGCAAATGGCTGAAATGAGTTCGATTATTTCTACGCTAATCCAATTTAAGCGCGTATTAGAAAATCAAAATAAAGCCCAGGCGTTTGGCATCGGTAATGATGTGTTTGACACCGATATGAATATCATCGTAACCGACGATGAGGATTTTAATTTAGACGGTTTTTTTAACGATAAAAAATTATAGTAATAATTAATTAATGAAAGTGATACACATGCAGTCTTCAACAGCCCATCAAATTGCAAGCGTTTTAACTGAGGCATTGCCTTATATTCAACGGTTTAAAAATAAAACTGTCGTTGTTAAATATGGCGGTAATGCCATGGTCGATGAAGAGTTAAAACATAGTTTTGCTCGCGATATTGTGTTAATGAAATTAGTGGGTTTGAATCCCATTGTTGTGCATGGCGGCGGTCCTCAAATTGGTCAGTTATTAGGCCGCTTAGGTAAAACAACAGGATTTGTTGACGGTATGCGTATTACCGATAGCGAAACCATGGACGTGGTTGAAATGGTGCTAGGTGGCTTGGTTAATAAAGAAATTGTCACGTTGATTAACCGTCATGGCGGTAAAGCGATTGGTTTAACGGGTAAAGATGGCGATTTTATTCGAGCCAGAAAAATTCATTTGAAAAAGTCTGCCGTGGATGCCGATGCGTCAGAAATTATCGATTTAGGTCATGTTGGCGAAGTGAGTAGTATTGATGCCAGCGTTGTGGACATGCTAGGGCGTAGTGACTTCATACCTGTCATTGCACCTATAGGCGTCGGTGATGACGGTTATTCGTATAATATTAATGCTGATTTAGTCGCGGGTAAAATTGCCGAGGTTTTAAAAGCGGAGAAATTAATGCTGTTAACCAATACGGCCGGTATTTTAAATAAACAAGGTGAGTTGTTAACTGGGTTAACCGTACACGACATCGATAAGTTAATCGCTGACGGTACGATTTCAGGAGGCATGATTCCTAAGACAAAATGCGCTGTCGATGCGATCAATGGCGGTGTTAACAGTGTGCATATTATCGATGGTCGTGTTGAACATGCTGTGCTGTTAGAGCTATTCACCGATCAAGGTGTAGGTACGCTACTGTTGAGTCGAGCGCGATAACGCGTCATTAACATAAGATCTAAATGAATAGCGTAGCTCTTTAACTTTCTGGCTAGAACATAATTCTTCGCCCACAGATGAATCGTGGCAATGAATATCCAAAAACAATTGATAGTCGTTTTCGCTAATAGCAATTCGTGATAACGACAAACTAATATCGGTGTCTACAGCCGGTGGCCGGTTCATGATAAGTTTATCGTTGTAGACATCGGGTTTCGTTGTCGAATGTAAATTGACAAAGGTTCTTGCAAGTTCCCAAGCTTTATTACATTGATGGTCATTTTCACAATAAAATAACCCCAGAGCATTTGCTTGTCTGATGCTGGGAACTTTGCTTGAAGGGACTGGTTTTTTTGTAGACTGGGTTAAAAATAAATAGCGCTCAATGTCGGCATTAAATTCGTTTCTAACTAAAATTTGTTTGTCAGAGTTTGCAATTAAACTATTGTTTAAGCGTTGAATTTGGTCTTGGCTAGATTTAATGTCTTCAAGTAATTTTGGCGGTATTTTATCGCCATCCCGTTCGTAGGATGCGGCTAGCTTTTGTTGATCTTGTAATTGCTTATTCAACGCTTTTAAACTAGTTAATAAGGATTTCTTTTGATTTTCAAAGACTTGCATTTTTAATTTTAACGCCGTATATAACTCTTCTTTTGAATGATAAGTGAGTAATAAGGCGTTATCGTTAACTTTTTGCCTTGCAATCAGTTTTTCTTCTTCTTTGCGTAATTCTGCTAAGTGTTTGTCTATCTCAATTTGCTCTTTTGTTTTAGCTTTTTCTGTTACTTCCAAAATACGCGCAGACGGGCTAAGCAATTCTCGACGATCTTTGCTTTGTTCAACGGGAACTTGATCAGAGAATAAGGTGTTACCGTATTGGTCAACTAAGCGGTACATGCGCTTAGCAAATACAGTTTCGCTGAATAGCATCCCGGTCAAACAGCTTAAAAGCAAGAATAGTGAAAAGGTTTTAGCAGTCATCGAAAAGTGGAAGTTGTTTGCTAAGCACATAGGTTAATCAAAGTAAAGATGAGCGATTAGAGCTATTTACTAGTTAACTAAGTATTGCCGCTAGTTGTTGAAACGGTGGAAGAATCATCATTCTAGCAAGTTGTAACATTAATAACGCCGCTAACGGTGATAAGTCAAAACCGCCCACGACAGGTATAAAATTTCGGCATAAGTTCAACACAGGGTCTGTTAAGCTTGTTAATACTGAACTGACAGCATCATAACTGCCTGGGTTTATCCAGCTTAAAATAGCTCTGGCAAACACGGCAAAGATAAAAATATTAAATGATAACGAGATTAAGTCGGCTAACGATAAGACCGCAAGCGCGCCGATATTAATCGTATGCTTATTTAATAACAATATTAAAACATTAGTAAGCATTTGCAAGCTTAACACCAAGACTAACGACGCACTGTCTATCTTTGCCAATAGGCGGAATAAATCTGCGTAAGATTTTTAATGGCGGATGAGTAAGCGTAATTAAAAATTGTGAGATAGAGTTATAGTAAGGTGCGCTACACCATTGCAGCAGAAACCTTAATAAAACAGCTAAAATGTACAGCGATGCGACGCTGTCGATAACCAGTACTAGCGGGTCGGTGAAATAATTGCTAGCCATTAGCTTTGCTCCATTTGTTTGGATAACTCGATTTGCCTATTTTGCCGCAGTCAGTGCTGTGCCGACTAACTCGTTAAAACCACCTTGTTGGAATGCGGCAATGGCTTGTTCTGTGGTACCGCCTGGCGATGTGACTCGAAAGCGTAATTGTTCCGGTGACTCTTCTGATTCTAAGGCTATTTTTGCGGCACCTAACGCTGTTTGTTGTATCAGTAAACGCGCTATATCATGGCTTAAACCGAAGGATAACGCGGCATTTTCCATTGCTTCCATCATTAAGAAAAAGTAGGCAGGTCCGCTGCCAGATAATGCTGTGACTGCATCCAGTGCGCTTTCTTGCTCTACCCATAATGCGATGCCAACGGCGCGCATAATATTTTCCGCTAAATCCCGCTGTGTAGCGGTGACATTTGAATTAGCATGTAACGCTGTCGCTCCGGTTAGGACTAACGCGGGCGTATTAGGCATACAACGCACAATAGCCAAAGATTCGCCTAACCAGTGACTTAGGCTAGCTTGCGAAATTCCGGCTGCGATTGAAATAACCAAAATAGGTTTCTGTGATAACGCCGATGCTAGCGTGAGTGCTACTTGTTTAAGTACTTGTGGCTTTACCGCTAAGACGACAACATCGACATTATTCAATAATTCAATATTATCTGTTAGCGTATTAACGTTTAAAGAGCTGTTTAACGTGGTTAAAACATTAGCGTTAATGTCTGAAACCCATATATTTTCAGGTTTATGACCACTTTGGCATAAGCCGTTAATTAAGCTAGAGGCCATATTGCCGCCTCCGATAAATCCAATTTTGCTTGTGTTCATTACATTTCCTGCAAGTCTAAAACTTCTCTTCTACAGAGATTAAGTTATTGTTGACAGCGATGGCTATCTTGCTTTTTTCCCAGCATCTTGTTTATTAACACATCAGGTTAGCAGTGGATTGAAAAAAGGCTGGAGCAAGAGTGATAAGATTGCCGAACGCTATTCTAACTGAATTTAATCTATTCAGATGATTTTTCAATAAGACAGTTGAATCGGTTTAGCTATGGCTTCAATGTTAGCATTAAAGATATAACTGTGATGCTTTATACGACGCGAGAATCGGTGTAAATGGTATAGCAACGAAAACAAACGACTTAACCGAACATGATTGTTCCGCGTGTATTAGTTGCAAGAGTCTGCCTTGATGGCTACTCTGCGAGGTGACGTTGTCCGTCTATCAGGAGGAGGTTTTGATAGCAACCCTCTCCGATAGGGAGAGGGAAAGCAATGCTTGTTAGCGTATTAACGACCGTATTTCTTACGGAATTTATCAACTCGGCCAGCGGTATCAACAACGCGTTGTTTGCCGGTATAAAATGGATGGCAAGCGGAGCATACTTCGACTAACAAATCTTTGCCGATGACAGAACCAGTGACGAAGGTGTTACCACAGCCGCAAGTCACGGTAATTTGTTTATAGTTAGGATGAATATCTGGTTTCATAGTGTTATCACTACCTGCGGGCTTTAGCTTTAAAAAGCCAGGTATAATAAGGTTTCCCTTACATTTTCGCAACTTATTTTACTATGCGCATTATTACGTTAAATGCAAACGGCATTCGCTCAGCCGAACGCAAAGGATTTTTTTCTTGGATGTTGGCACAACATGCCGATGTGGTGTGTATTCAAGAAACCAAAGCTCAAATCGACCAACTCAGTGCCGAATGTTTTCATCCCCGTGGTTATCACTGTTTTTATCATGACGCGCACAAAAAAAAGGTTATAGCGGCGTCGCGTTATATTGTTTACAGCAACCTGATGACGTTCAATACGGTATAGGTTGGGATGATTTTGATTATGAAGGTCGTTTTATCGAGGCAAAATTTTGGTAATCTCAGTGTGGTTTCGCTGTATTTACCATCAGGTACGTCAGGCGACGAGCGTCAAGCGATTAAATATCAATATATGGATAGGTTTACGCCGTATTTGCAACAACGCGGGCAATCTGGGCGCGATGTGATTATCTGCGGGGATATTAATATTGCCCATAAAGAAATCGATTTAAAAAACTGGCGTAGCAATCAAAAAAATTCTGGTTTTTTACCTGAAGAACGCGAGTGGTTAACACAGTTGTTTGCCACCGGGCTTTGGTATGACGCGTTTAGATTGGTTAACCAAGATGCTGAGCAATACACGTGGTGGTCTAATCGAGGTCAAGCGTGGGCCAAGAATGTGGGGTGGCGTATTGATTATCATCTGATTAGTGCTTCGTTAAAAGATAAAGTGTTAGCTAGCTCGATTTATAAAGAGCAACGTTTTTTCCGATCATGCGCCACTTATTATCGATTATGCGTTATAGCATTGAGTTTACTGGCGATGATGGCGGTATTGCCTGCCGACATCATCGCATAGTGGTCAGCGTTGATATTGACGATAGTGACATTGCCTGTAATGAGTTCTAGCCAATGATTGTCTAAATGCTGTTCGTTACCAAACAATAGGGCATTGCCGGCATAAGGTTTAGGTTGGTAGGCGTTTAGTAATTGGCAATGGGCTTGATAAACATGGACTTGCTGGGTGAGCTTGCTTTTGCTTAGCGCTTGTACTGGCGAGTCTTTGCTTTTTATTTGGTCGATAAAACAATCGATGCGGTTGTCGCTTAAGATAATGTTTTGCCAATGTTCTAGGCTTAAGTTTACGTTTAATTCTTTGGCGAAATGATGCAAGAGCACTAACTCCGGGTCGTCTTGCGCAGAAAGTAGTTGGTTAATATCAGTATCGATTAATTGCAAGGCCTTAGGTGTGTACGCGTCGATTAACGCCAGCACAGCGACGGTTTCGCCTAGGCTTTGTAGTTGCCTGGCGATTTCATACGCTAATACACCGCCTAATGACCAGCCTAATAAATGATAAGGCCCTTGGGGTTGTTGCCCGCGTATCGCATTTAGGTGAAAGCTGGCAAGTTGCTCAAAACGGGTTGGCAGTGCTTGATTGTTAAGTCCTGGGGATTCTAAGCCAAATACCGGTTGGTGTTTGCCGAGTTGCATAGCGAGTTTGCGATAAGCTAACACATGACCACCCGCTGCGTGTAAGCAAAAGATTGGGCTATATTGGCCTTGGCTTTGTAAGCTGACGATAGGTGTCCAGGCTACAGGTTTGAGTGTATTGAGCTTTTTCGCCATCGCGCTTATGGTCGGTGTTTGCAAGAGTTTGGACAGCGATAATTCAACACCGAAAGTTTGTTGTAAGGCTGTCAGTAAGCGCACGGCTAGCAACGAATGACCACCTAAGTCAAAAAAATCATCATGTATGCTGATTTGAGGCAGGTTGAGTATCTCTTGCCACAGCTCTGCGATACGTTGCTCCATTGCCGTTTGTGGCGCAATAAAAACAGTAGATTCTTGGCGCTTAGCGGCGAGTTGGCTTAAGGCTTGACGGTTGATTTTGCCGCTGCCGGTGCGAGCAATTTCTGTTACTGTGATGAAATTAGTTGGCAGCATGTAGCTAGGTAGCGTTTCAGCTAAGAACGCAGTTAACTCGGTTGCATTAATGTTAAATCCTGGTTTGACGACACAATAGGCGCTGAGTTGGTGAGCCGTATCGAGTAGGACAGCGCTTTCTACGATGCTTGTGTGCTGACTTAATCGGGCTTCGATTTCTGCACACTCTATGCGATAGCCGCGTAATTTGACTTGTTGGTCAGTACGGCCTAAGTACACGATGACGCCGTCTTGACGCCAATGCGCTAAATCGCCGGTTTTATATAACAAGCCATGTTCACATAAGCGGTGCGAGATGAATTTTTCTGCGGTTAGCTCGGGTTGCTGCCAATAGCCTAAAGCCAGACTGTGACCGCCTATGTGCAATTCACCGGCGACGCCAGGCGGAACCGGATTGCCATAAGCATCTAAGATATAAACGGTTTCGCCAGGTAGTGGACGACCAATCGGTAAAAACGCTTTGGTGTCACGTTCGTCTTGCGCATCGCCTAGTTGGTGCAGAGTGCTCGTAATCGTGGTTTCCGTAGGGCCATAGGCGTTTAGCCAACGGATATTGGCGTATGGGCTGTGACGCCAGCGCTCATAAGTATCGCGTTTAAGTGCTTCGCCACCGGTGATAATTAAGCGTAATTTGGGTAATGCCGGTGGTTGGCTGGTTGATAATAATTCATGCCAGAATGCTGGTGGTAAATCCAGCACGCTGACGCTGAGTATATTAAGTTGTTGTAAAAACTGCTGGGCTGAGCCTAAGTCTTCGTCTCGTAAAATAATCGTCGCGCCTGTGATTAAGCCGGGTAGTAGTTGTTCTAATGAGGCATCGACGCTAAATGGTGCAAAATGCAAGATGCGGTCTTGCTCTGTGAGTTGATAATAGTGTTTGACGGTTTGGCAATGCTGACTTAAGGCGGCGTGTGATACGGCCACGGCTTTAGGTTCGCCGGTAGTCCCTGAGGTATACAGCAAATAGGCTACCTGGTCTGGTTGTATAGCCGGAGGGCTTTTGAATAAGTCGGTGTTGATGCCAGAGCGTATCAGGTCTAAGTAGAGCGTTTCGATAGGCGTCGTTAATACATTAGCGGTATCGATACGGCTATCAGTCACTAATAAGCGCGCGCCAGCACGGGTTTATCATGACTTCAATGCGTGCAGCCGGTAAGTCTGGGTCTATCGGTAAATAAATCGCACCGGCTTGAAAGACCGCGAGCAAGCTTATAACGGCTTCAGGTGAGCGGTTAAGGCTGACGGCAACGACATCGCCTGGTTTTACTGTGAGTTTTAGTAATTGGCGTGTTAACTGCCGAACGGCCTGATGTAGCTCTTTATAACTAATAGACTGTTTGCCGGCGATGAGTGCGATACGCTTAGGCGTGTGTTTGGCCTGTTGCTGAAACAGTTCGGGCAGCGTTTGTTCGGTAACGTTTAAGTCATTCGGTTTAGGCGTATGATTCCATTCATTGAGAATTAAACGTTGTTCGACTTGTGTTAATACGTCGTAGTCGCTGAGCGCACGCTCTGGATTTTTCACCAGTTCGGCTAATAGAATGGTGTAATGTTTTAAGAGTGCCAAGACAGAAGATTCATTAAAGATATTCGCATCAAAATCCATGCTTAATTGTAAGCCACCGGCTTGCTCATAAATTTCCAGGCCGAGTGCGTCAGCGCCTTCTTGCCGTATATCAGGATTAAACTCAAGCTCTGGTAACCAGCCATTGTCATGGCCTGGGGCAAAGTTTTGGTAAGCAAATGCCACCTGATACAACGGTGATTGATGTGTTAATGTCCGAACCAGCGCAGGGAATGGATAGGCTGCATGGTCTAAACCGTCGATAACGGTGAGCTGTAGCGCTTTGATTAACTCACTAAACGTTTGTTGTGGCTTAAGCTGAGCGCGTACCACCATCATATTAACAAAATAGCCTAATATCTCGTCATAACGTTTATCGTGGCGTCCTAAGGTAGGCATACCTAAGCCCATATCGGTTTGTCCGGTATAACGGAATAATAAGACAAAAAAGGCGCTTAGTAAGACGTCGGACAGCGAGGTCTTATGTTCGTTGGCGAGCGCTTTTAGCTGGCGCGTTAGCAACGGTGGAACCGATGAATGTACGCTTTGGCCTTTGCTGGTTTTGTTGGCAGTGATTGGATAATCGTAGGCTAAGTCTAGGTGTGGTAGCTCGCTGAGCTGCTGTTGCCAGTACGTTAAATGCGCTTGTCCCTCGGCAGTGATTAGCATCTGTTGTTGGGCATTGACGAAATCATAATAACGGCTTACCGGCTGCGGTAAACTTTGTGGCAGCTCGTCATTAATGAAGGCATGATAAGCATTAACTAGCGCTGATAATAACAGCGCCGAGGAACGACCGTCAGTAATAATATGGTGTAACACCAGTAATACCGTAGTTGGCTGTTGCCGACTCGTCCACACTGTCATTCTAAACAATGACTCTTGCTCCAGATTAAACGTTTGCTTGCTTAACGTTTGTAGCCGTTGTTGTAGGTGTGCTTCGCTGAGTTCGTCGGCATTTTCATGCCTGAAAGCGCTTAGATCAGGGGCGCGAGTGATTTGATACAGTTCGCCTTGCTCTTCGATAATGCGCGTGGTCAAAATAGGGAAGGTGGTTAATAAATACTGATAGCATTGCGCTAAAACAGCTATATCTACCGGTTGTCGCCAGCTAAATGCGATGGGTACATTGTAAGCACTGGATTCAGGATGCATTTTTTGTAATACCCATAAGCCTTTTTGACCTTCTGATAACGGCTGACGTGTGGTTAGGTTATCGACAGCGGCTTGTTCAACAGTCTGCTCTATATCATGGGTTTCATTAACGTCAGGTTGTATTGCTTCGCTAGAGGTGTGCAGCAAGCCTTCGATATAGTCTGCTAACGCGTTTAGCGTGGGGTGCTCTAATAATGCCCGTCCAGGTATTGCGACGCCAATAAAACCACTGACGGCGTTTTAATAATTGCACGGCGGCTATAGAATGAATGCCATAGTCTGCTAGAGGTTTAGCCGGTTGTATTTGCTCGGCCGGAATCAGTAATTCACTGGTTAAATACGAGGTTAAAAATTGGTGAATATCGGTTTCATCGTTCCCACGCTTTGCGTGGGAATGCAGACTGAACTTCTTTGCAGTTCGGGAGGCAAAAACGCGGGTGTAATGCTGGCGTGTTATTGGTTGACAGCTCATTAATCGGCGGGGGTAACGTTAGCCAATAGCATTCTGTGGATAATGGATAAGCCGGTAACGAAGTGAGCAAGCCACGCGGTTCAGCGCGGTAATAGCTTAGCCAAGGCAGCGCCACACCATTCACCCAGTAATACGCCAAGGTTGACCAGTCTTGTTGTTGAAACGCTTGTGCTAAGCGTTCCAAGCCATCGTCAACCGCAATATTTTGTTTAATGGCTGTCGTGTCGTTATGCATATCGCCTATGAATAACGCCTCGGTTTGTCCTGATAAATACGCGTGTAATTGGGCTAATAAATCGTCTTGATTGCTGGCAATAATGGCTAAGCGCAACGTCATGTGCTGACGTGCTGCTTGTAAGGTATAAGCTAAATCGGCCAGATTAACCTTTGTTTTCTGTAAATAAGCGATGAACTGCTGAATAATTGCGCTGAGTTGCGCTTGGGTTTTAGCGGAGAACAGGCACAGTGCGGGGGTATCATCGTTAGCGATTATATGTTCTGGCTTAATGAATTCCTCAACAAGTATGCAGGCATTTGAGCCACCGGCACCAAACGAATTGATTAATACTCGCCTCGGCTCAGTGCCATTAGATGGCCAAGGGCTTGATTGACGCGGCCAATAAAAACACGTATCAGTTAACGCTATCGCAGGGTTAGTGCGAGTCGGTTCAGGAATCGGTGTGATGTGTTGATGTTGCAATTGCAATACAGTTTTAGCCAGTTGGGTAAAGCCCGAAGCCGCTTCAGCATGGCCGATTAGCGCTTTAACTGAGCCTAGCGCGCAAGGTGTCGTTGTATTGGCAAAGACTTTGCGCAACGCGCTGAATTCCAAGGCATCCGCTAAGGCCATGCCATTAGCCGCAGCTTCGACATAGCTTATCGTGTTGGCGGAAACTTGGGCTTTGTCCAAACACGCTTGTATCAGCTCGGCTTGTGCTGCTGGATTAGGTGTGGCAAAGCCTGAGCCTTGTCCCGCATGATTAACGGCAGTGGCTTTAATCACGGCTAATATCTCATCGCCTTCCGCTATGGCCGCTGTTAACGGTTTTAACACGATTGCACCGACCGCTTCCGCTGGAATATAACCATCACCGTCGGCAAAACTGATACTGTCTGCGCGACTCGCCGCTAATTGCGCTTGATTTAAGCCTTGGTATTTATTTGGATGTAACGATAAATTAACGCCACCAACAATAGCTAGCTTGATTTCACCATTCAGCAAGCTGGTACAGGCCATGTGCAAGGCAATACCAGTCGATGAACACATGGTGTCTACTGCGACGCTAGGGCCTTGAAAATTAAAAAAATACGATACACGATTGGCGATAGCGCTAAACGATGATAATAAGCTGCTAGGCTGCTCAGAATCCGCCAGCCAGTCTCGATAATGTTGATACATCGCGCCCACGAAGACACCGACTTGCTGTTGATAACACTGGCTTAAGCGCTCGCCTAATTGGCCGGAACGCTCTAACACTTGCCAAACGGTTTCTAAGAACAGTCGTTCCATAGGGTCTATGTAAGGCGCATCTTTAGGCGTGATATTAAAAAATAACGGGTCGAACGCTGCGACATTATTGATAAAACTACCCCAATGACAACGGGTATGCGCTGTATCGGCTAGCACTTGCCAATCCCAACGGCTGGCGGGTATTTCGGTGATGCTACTCTCGCCATTAAGCAAATGTTGCCAAAATTGTTCTAGCGTGTCGGCATTTGGCAAGTGTCCACCTAAGCCGATAATGGCGATGTCGGCGTTCGTTTGTTCTGTTGCTAATGGCTTAGGTTCGGTGGGCGTAGCTATAGTTGACTTATCCTCCGTGTAGTCGGTTAAACCTAAACCATCGTGTAACGCTTGGCGATATGTGCTAGCCAGATAAGCGCTGACTTGCGCTAAGCTTGGGTATTCAAAGAATAAGGTTTTAGGCAAGCTACCTAAATGGTTTTCCAGTTCATTCGTTAAGCTTAATGCGACCACCGAATTAACGCCGTAACTCTCTAATGGGCTGTGCTCATCAATACGGTGGGCAGGTAGTTTTAACAGCTCGCTGAGCAACGCTTTTAAATAGCTAACTACTTGGCTTTCCAGTGTTTCGGTACTGGGTTTAATAGGCGCTGGGCTTACCGGTTTAGGCGTTGGTGTTACTAACCCTGCGCGTAACTTGGTTAAGTCACCGGCTAATACTAGGGTTTGCGTAAGTGCTGACGCTACTATTTGGTTAAATGCGCGTAAACCTAGTTCCGTGCTAAGCGGTGTTATGCCCGCACTCGTCCACATTTGCCGTTTCACGGTTTCTGGCACGCTCATGCCGCCGTCGGCCCATAACGGCCAATTAATCGTTAACGTGATACCGTGAGGCTTTTGCTCACTGGCTAACGACGCATCTTGGCTGAGTTGGTTACGGTATTGGCAATAAGCATCCATAAAGCCGTTGGCGGCGGCATAATCGGCTTGGCCGGGATTACCAAAAGCTGCCACTGATGAGAATAACACCAGCCAGTCTAAATCTAAGCCACGTGTCGCTAAGTCCAAATTCACTAAGCCTTGCACTTTAGGGGCTAATACGGCGAGTAGAGTTTGCTCTGATTTAGTGATGAAGGCTTGGTCGTGAGTAATGCCAGCGGCGTGAATAATGCCGTTAATCGTTTGGTAGCGTTGTTTTATTTCAGCGATGAACGCGCTTACGGCGGGTTCATCGGCGACATCGAGGGCATGATATTCAAAATGAGTACCTAAATCGGCTAGCGATTTAAAACAAGCGTCATCGTGGTCTAGCGAGCGACGCCCGGTCAATAGCAATACCAGATTAGGACATTGTTTAGCGATGGCTTCGGCGATAATTAAGCCTAAACCGCCAGCGCCACCGGTGATTAAATACACGCCGCCTTGGCGCCACAGCGGGGTGGTATTTGGGATTAATGCTGCTTCTTGCCAGGTTTGTCGTAAGAATTGGTTATTTTGACAGCGGATAAAGCCAGAGTTACTGTGTTGCGCCAGTAACGATACTAAATCGTGTGCCTTAGCCTGTTGCTCTAAAGCGATAAGTTGCGTGGTCAGCCTTGGATTTTCTTGTGAAACCGTTGCTAACAAACCCGCTAGCCCTGCGAAAATCTGTAGTGAGTCTGCATAACCTAAGCCCGGTATTAACACCTGGCATAACAGTTGGCCGTTAGGGTTGTGTTTTAGCAAATTTTGTAACTGAGATGATAATGCAACGACGGTTTGTTGATAGCTTGTTACTAAGTCAGTGCTATCAATCTTTAATTCAATGCTATCGGCAAATTCTGCGATGCCTACGGTGACCAGTAGGCGAGCAGCATAATGTTGCACAGGGCTAGACTCGTTGAGTGCTGTGGCTTGCCATATCGGTGTCAGCAACAGTAAACCATGTTCGCTAAGCATAGGCGTGCTGTCGGGCGTTGTGTTAGCGACGCTTAACCAATGGCGTTCGTTGGCAAACGGATACGTCGGCACATTCAACCGGGTTAAGCGTTTGCCCGAATACAGTTCACGCCAGGCGATAACACCGCCTTGCCGCCAATAATCCGCCAATAAGGCGAGTTCGTGGCTGTTAAACCAAGTGCTGACTTGCTCGTGTGCAACCGTTTCTATGTCATCGTCTATACCGACATAAATACCTTGTATTGGTTGAGCTTGTTCTGGTTGAGCTAGAAAATCGAGTAGTTGTTGGCGTAAGCCGGTTAAATCCTCAGCGATGATGGCTAAGCGTTTAGACATAGCCATACGGCCGGTGCTTAAACTATAAGCGAGATTAGCCAAGGTTAAAGCAGTGTTGTTAGCGTTATTGTCTAACCAAGCCAGTAGGCTTTGCGCATAAGCAGTCCGTTGTGCTTCGGTGTTAGCCGATAACACGATGAGCTGAGGTGTAGCAACGGGTTCGGACGTTACGGTTGGGCTATCGTATTCAGCAATAATGATATGAGCATTAGCACCGCCTGCGCCGAACGACGACAGCCCGGCGATGCGGGTTAAGGTTTCGCCGTTAACAACCGGTTTTTCCCAAGCCGTTAATTGTTGATTGACGATAAACGGCGTTGCAGCAAAATCTATGTTGGGATTTAACGTTTCTGCGTGTAGTGACGGTGCGATTTCATGGTGTTTTAGTTGTAATAACACTTTGGTTAATCCAGCAATACCGGCGGCGGATTCACAATGCCCGATATTGGATTTAGCAGAGCCAATACGGCAAGAGCCGGTAACGCCGTCTTGTTGAAACGCTTTTGTTAACCCGGTGATTTCAATAGGATCGCCTAATTGCGTACCGGTACCATGCGCTTCGATATAACTTATCGCATCGGCTTTAACGTGCGCTTGTCGCATGGCTTGCCGAATCACAGCGGTTTGTGCTTTAGGATTGGGCACGCTATAGCCATTGGTTTTACCGCCGTGATTCAGTGCCGAGCCTTTAATCACGCCATAAATGTTATCGCCATCGCGTTCAGCCTCGGCTAAGCGTTTTAACACGACCACGCCTACGCCTTCACCGGGTATATAACCATCGCCGCCAACGCCGAAGCTTTGGCATTGACCTAAGCTTGAGATGAACTGGCCTCGGCTTAGCATGGAATATTTATTTGGATGCACGCTAACATTAACCCCACCGGCAATGGCTAAGTCGGTACGCCCCTGAGCTAAATCCTGACACGCTAGATGAATCGCTGTTAACGAGCTAGAACACATGGTATCCACTGTTAAACTTGGGCCGTGTAAGTTCAAAAAATACGATACACGATTAGCGATACTGGCATAGCTAGCGCTAGCGACGGTATCCGGTTGGTTTATGCTCAGCAATTGATATTCGCTATACATGACACCGGCATAAACGCCAACTTGTGCCGGTAGCTCAGGTTGCAAGGTATTAACCAGTTGTTGTAAATCGCTTGGCGTATAGCCTGCATCTTCTAGTGCTAACCAGGCGTGTTGTAAAAACAGACGTTCTTGCGGGTCTATGGCTTCGGCTTCGCGTGGCGAGATATTAAAAAACAGCGCATCAAATTGGTCTACGCCGTCAATAAACCCCCCCCATTTACTGTAGTGACCGTGATGCTGACTGCGGTCAGCGTTGTAAAACTGCTGCCAAGCCCAGCGTTCTGGCGGTATTTCGCTAATACAGTTACGCCCGTTGCGTAAGTTTTGCCAATACTCGTTAACGTCTAGCGCTTTGGGGTAACGACCGGCTAAGCCTATGATAGCAATGTCTAAACAGCCGCTGTGTGGCGTATTGACGGGTATAGGCGCGGGTTGGGGTAATGTGCTAACTGCTTGTGTTTTATCAACGGGTTTAAGCGCAGGTAGGCTAGGCGGCGTGTTAAGCAAGGTTTGAAAGCGCGCGCGATGTTGGCTTAATAAATAATCGGTCAGTTCGGCTAAGGTTTGGTATTCAAAAAATAAGGTTTTCGATAAACGTGCCAAAATAGCCTTCCAGGATCCGGGTTAACTCAACAATCATGATGGAGTCTATGCCGTATTTTTCTAACGGCGCATCGGCTTTAATGCGCTCAGGCGTTTGCTTAATAGTGGCAGCGAGTAGGTTAATTAGCCATTGTTGCGCTTGCTGTTGTACAGAGCTTGCCGGTTGGCTTACTGGTGCAGGTTTAATCGCCGTTATGTCTACTTTTGCCTTGTCCGGCGAGCGGGCTAGTAAACCGCGTAAACGAATACAGACCACGCCGTGGTTATCGCAAATATCAATGTCTAGCTGTTTGATTTTGGCATTGATAGAGGCAGGTTGATAACGTAACCAAGCCCAGGCTTGCTCAGGACACGCGTTGAGCAGTGTTAATTCGGTTAAGGCAAACGGTAACGCAACCGAGGCTGATGCAGTGTTAGTCATGAATGCAAAACCAATACCGGCTTGCAAGGCTGAATCGACTAAACCATGCGGTAGTTGCCAGGTTTTGGCATCGTTTGGGTTGGCTTGTAGCCTCGCCAGTACCCAGTCTTGAGCTAAATAAAGCGTGGTAATGGCTTGATGCGATGCACCATAGACCATACCAAACTCATTAAAACGCTGATAACAAGCCGCACCGGGTAACTCGTGTTGTGCTTGGCTAATTAAGGTCTCAAGCTGTATCGGCTCAATAGCGGGTGTTTCAGTTAATAATTTAATTCGGCCTTGGCTGTGTATGATAGGTTCTGAGGTTTTAGAGCTGATGCTATAACCAAAACCACCGCTGATGATGTTTTGAATTTCGGTGAATAACGGTTCTTGGCTAGAAGTCGCGATATACGGGCTTAACCAGGTAATATTACTAAACTGCACAATACCTTGGCTTATTGCTTGATCGGCTAAGGCTAAGTTAAGCGCGGTTAATGCCATTTGTGGATAGACCACGCCGGGTAATACGGCCTGACCATTAATACGATGATCGCGTAAAAAGGTTTCTTGACCGGTTAATACGGTTTTATAACTATGGCGTTTAAGCGTAGATACATTTTCATGCAGTAGTTCATGCAGCTTAGTTTGGCTAACGACCGGTAGCGGCGTGGTTGAACCGGTGCTAAACCAATAGCTATCGCGCACGAAAGGATAGGTCGGTATACGAACCCGATTAGGTTTATGAGTCGGATAAAGTAATTGCCAATCAATGTTTAAACCTTTACTCCATAAATTTAACAGTTGGTCGAATTTTTTGCGTATTAACCATTTTTGCAGTGCTTCTTGTAACTCGTCATCGCTGCTAAATGTCGCCAGTAGTTCTTTATTGGCTTTGGCATAGCCGGTATAAATGCCGCTGCTGACGGTTTCGTTATGGATTTCGTTGTGGATATAAGTGGTCAGTTTATCGGCAATGTCGGTCAATGAACGCGCATAAAAGCCTAGGCGATAATCCAAAGCGGCGCGCCCGATTTGTAGCGAGTACGCCATATCAATTAGCGATAAACGAGCTTGGATGGGTTTATGCTGAAGGTTGTCCGGTGCGATTAAAGCTAATAGCTCAGCGAGTGTATTGGTTTTATCAAACGTGTACGCTGAAAGCGGTTGTTCTAACACCTGTTCTAAACGAGTTCTTAACAGGTTTTTCTGTACATTATCTAAACCTAATTCGGCAAAACTATCGGTTAAAGCAATATCACCGGTGTCAACTTGCAACAGTTCAGCGACGCAGTGCTTAATGGATTGCGTGAGCGTGTCGGTATCGGTATTGGTAGCTTCAAGTTGTTGTTGCTGCTGAATAAAGGCTAGCCAGCGCTGGGCATAGGCTTTTAGCGACGCTTCGGATTTCGCCGATAACACGAATACAATATCTTGACCGTCATCAGGCGTGGGCGTGGCTTCTGGATAGTCTTCTAAGACGATATGCGCGTTCACGCCGCCAAAACCAAACGAACTAATGCCCGCACGTCTAGGTTGGTTAAGGTCTGGCAGCCAAGGGCGGTTTTCAGTGACTAGATAAAACGGCGTATCGGTTAAGCGAATATACGGGTTAACTGGCTCGGCATGTAACGTTTTAACTAAGGTTTTATGTTTTATTTGTAATAAGACTTTTATAACGCCAGCGACACCGGCGGCTAATTCTAAATGTCCGATATTGGTTTTCACCGAGCCCAGACCACAATAGCCGCTACGGTTTTCTGGGCTAGAACCGGTTAACTCGCTAAATGCGGATTTTAACGCGCTGACTTCGATAGGGTCGCCTAACTCAGTACCGGTGCCGTGCGCTTCGATATAGCTAATGCTATCGACTGATACGCCGGCGCGTTGATACGCATCTTTTAATAACGCCGTTTGCGCTTTAGGGTTAGGCGCTGTTAATGAATTAGCGCGTCCGCCGTGATTTTCTGCACTGCTTTTAATCACTGCATAAATAGGGTCGCCTGCGGTTTCGGCATCGGCAAGCTTTTTTAACACCAACATGCCCACACCTTCGCCGCGTACATAGCCATTAGCGTGTTGCGAAAAGGTTTTGCAACGTCCGTCCGGCGATAACATACCGGCTTTGTTAAAACTAATATGGGTTTCCGGCGTTAAGATGAGATTAATGCCGCCGACAATGGCTAAATCGCAATCGCCTTGTTTGAGTGCTAATACCGCTCTATGTATTGCGACTAATGAACTAGAACACGCCGTTTCTATCGGTTCGCTAGGGCCGTGCAAATCTAAAAAATAACTCATGCGGTTAGGACCGACCGAACCAACGACTCCCGTAGCGCTGTAACCATCAATATCGACATGATGTTTTGCCATTAAATCGCCATAACCGCTAGACGCTGTAGCGATAAATAACGCAGTTTGGCTACCGGCTAAGGCTTGCGCCGAATAGCCAGCATCTTCTAATGCTAACCAGACATATTCCATTAATAAACGTTGTTGCGGGTCCATAATGCGGGCTTCGCGCGGCGAAATGCCAAAAAATTCCGCATCGAATTGCTCAACGCCATCAATAAAACCGCCCCATTTGGCGTTCGTCTTATTCGATTCCGTTTTGGGGTCGCCAAAAATACTCACGCCAATCCCAACGTGAGGCAGGATTTCGCTAATACAATCCCGGCCTTGGTATAAATTCTGCCAAAATTCGTCTAAGTCTTGCGCCATAGGAAAACGGCCGCTCATGCCGATAATGGCAATATCGGCGGCAGTTGTTTGAGTCTCAGGTTGCCTAGCACGGCTAGGCGTGGGATTGACTACCTGTTTAGGTTGCGGTGGTAAAGACGGGGTAGGGCGTGTAATAGGCTGCGCTGGCGTGATACCTAATTGACTGGTTAAGCGCTCGCTATAATGTTGGCTTAAATACTGGGCAAGCTGTTTAACCGAGGTTTGCTCAAAAAAGACAGTCGGTGCTAAGTCTAGTTGATAACGCTGATTAAGTTGATTGGCTAGCTCAGTAAATGAAATCGAATCATAGCCATATTCACTGATGTCGGTATCGGGGTCTAAGTCGGCTAACTCGAACTTCATCATTGTTGCGATTTGTGCGAGTAACACGTTAATTAATTTATCGCTTAACACGTTATGGTTAGGTTCTGGCGGATTGTTCATAGTCATAAGCGCTTGGGGGTGAGCGGTTGGGGCAGGCGTTAATAACTGCGAGCATATACGCTCAGCGTCGCCGAATAATACTAAGTATAGCCAACCCGGTTGATTTAACAGCGTGCTAAGCGCTGATAAACCGGCTGAACTTGGCAATGGCAGCATTCCAGTATTCGTTTGCATCAGTTTGACGGCGGCTTTAGGCATTTGCATACCCCCGTCTTGCCATAACGGCCAGTTAATGGCTAGCGATTTACCACGCCGTTGACCATTGGCGACTAGGCGTTGGCGATAGCTGCGTATGCGTCTAAAAAGCCATTGGCAGCAGCATAATCAGCTTGTCCCGCGCTGCCTAAGCTACTCGCGACCGATGAAAACAGCACAAAAAAATCTAAATCATAGTCAGCGGTGGCTAAATCTAGGTTAAGCGTGCCTTGCACTTTAGCTGCAAACACGGCGTTAAATTCAGCTTCGGTTTTACGCGCAATAAAATTATCGCGTAACACCCCGGCGCAATGTAACACCCCATTTAACTGGTTAAGATCGGTGATGGCGGCCTTGAGCGCCGCCGCATCAGCGAGATTGGCTTGGCGATAAATGAGTTTAGCGCCTGTTTGTTCAATAGCCGATATTTTGGCGTGTTGTGCACTGCTTAAAGGCGAACGGCCTAATAACACCAATGTTACCGGTTGTACGGCATTAGCAATCGCTTCAGCGAATAACAAACCTAAACCACCGGCGCCACCTGTAATTAAATATACACCACCGGTTTGATAGGCAATGTGCTCAGGAGGGTGAGTTGTTGCCGGTTGCCAGCTTAAGGTTTGATACGACTGACCATTAAATACTAACTGGCTGTATTCAAAATGAGCTTGTGTTTGATGAATCAACGCCGCTAAATTTGATGTACTCAGCGTTTGGGTCAAGCTAATCAATTGACAACGTAATTTGGGGTATTCTCTGGCGGCTGATTGCAACAAACCCGTTAAACCGCGATAAAGTGAGGCTTGTTCAGGTTCGTAAATAATCAGTTGTAATAAATGCGTCCCAGGTTGGTCATGGCTCATTAAGGTTTTAATTTCTGCAAACAGATTTAACGCATACGCTAAATACATTTCAGCGGGTGAGCCTGTTGCGGTTTTTAGTTGCTTTAGCGTGGCTGAGCTTGTTAAGCCGTTGAGCGCTAGGTCAGGTGCAAAACCTAATAATAAGACGAGATGTCGGGTAAGCGTTGGCGGTGTAATCGGTTGGTTTAATGTAACGGTTTGCCAGTCTGGTGCGCACAGCAACAACTGATGACTGTGTTCATTAGCAAGCATTGCCGGTTGGTTTACGCGAGTATCGGTATTGCTGATAACGCGTGAAGAAAATCCGCGCAGACGCAGACAAACTTGGCCTTGTTCATCAATAGCATCCATATCGAATTTTTGCACATTAACGTTATCCGCATGGCCTGGTGTGCGCCGTAACCAAACCCATAGCTCGTTAGGCATAGGCGCGAGTATCTCTAACTCGGTTAACGCAAATGGCAGCGAAGCCGGTAAGCCCGTTAACGCAGTTAAATCCAGTTCCGGGCTAAGCTGGCCTGTCGCAAATAACATGCCTAGCGTGGTTTGTAACACGCCATCGAAGACGCCTGGATGCCAATAAAATCCTGATAAATCCGATGGAATAGCGCTGGGAAGACTGAGTTTAGCGAGTACGTCGGGTGCGTCGCCTTGACGATAATACAGCCAGTCTATGCTTTGATGGGTTGCGCCATAGTTTAATCCTAACGTTTGAAATACTTGATAGCACACAGATTTTGATAACGGCGTGCTGTCAAAACCTGAGATTAATGCGGTTAAATCTAGCGTTTCAGGCTGGCATGGCGTTAATGATGTGATCACGCCTTGACCATGTAACACGCGTTCAGTATCGGCTGAGTTTTCAGAATAAATTTGAAAACGTAAGCTATCCTCCATATCGGTGAATAAGCTAATGTGTAACGGTGCGGCATTCGCGCTAAAGCGGTAAGGGCTAATCCACACTGTGTTTTTAATGCGTACTGGTACGGGTTGGCTATTATTAACCGCTAACACATAACCCGCTCTAGCCATTTCTAAGTAGGCCACACCGGGTAATACGTTGGCGTTTGCTATCACATGGTCAGTGAAAAAACATTCATGACCAGAAAATTGACTGCTAAAGCGCAGTTCGCCGACGCGTGAGGTATTTTGTTGTAATAGCGGGTGTAGCCATGACGTTGACTTAAGCGCATGACGGTTATGGCTTAATGACAGGTCAGGCAACCAATAGCGTTTATGATTAAAGGGGTAAGTCGGTAACGGTATGCGTCTAGGTTTTGGGTTAACATTGCTGTACAAACTTTGCCAAGCAACCGGAATACCTTGTACCCAGCGTTGCGCCAAAGAAGTTAAATACTCAGGCGAGTCAGGAGGTGTTAAGGTTAATAGCGTGTCTGTTGGGCTGGTTTTTGGGCGTTGGCCTTGGAAAATCGCGTAGCCAGCCGTGTGATTGGTCAAGCTAGCATTCAGCGCGTGGCTTAATTGTTCTAAGCTGTTGACGACGGTAGCCCAGCGATAAGCGTACTCGCTACGGCCCACTTGTAAGGTATAGGCCAAGTCGATTAAGCGAAGATTATCCCGATTAGTTTGGGTTAAATACTCGTATAACTGCTTAATCTGTGCATTTAATGCATTAGCTGTTTTAGCCGATAACACCACTACATGCTTGCCGTCATTCATAACGGGTAACGGTTCGGCGCTATACTCTTCGATAATCACATGCGCATTGGAGCCACCGGCACCAAACGAGCTAACCCCAGCGCGGCGCGGATATTCAACGCCATCGATAACCGGTTTAAGCCAGTCGCAGCCTTGTTGCAAAATATAAAACGGACTGTGTTCTAGCTCTAATAACGGATTTAACGTCTCACAATGTAAGCTTTGATATAAGCGTTTTATGTTGTAACGACAACAGCGTTTTAATCACGCCCGCAATGCCGGCGGCGGTTTCGGCATGACCGATATTCGATTTTACTGAGCCTAGGCCGCAAAAGGCTTGGCCATTAAACGCTACGCCTAAATGCTGTAAATGCTCAGTAAAGGCCATTTTTAAGCCATTGATTTCAATAGGGTCGCCTAATGGCGTACCGGTGCCATGACACTCGATAAAACCTATCGTGCGCGGATCGATACCGGCTAAGCGTTGCGTTTCAACGATTAAATGCGCTTGCGCTTTAGGGTTAGGCGCGGTGAGTGAGGTTGACAAGCCGCCGTGGTTTTCTGCCGAGGCGCGCAACACGCCTATAATCGTATCGCCATCGGCTTCTGCTTGAGCTAAGGGTTTTAATAACACTGCGCCTATACCATCGCCGCGCGCATAACCATTGGCGGTATTCGCAAAGGTCTTACAGCGACCATCCTCACAAATCATGCCGACTTTGCTATACATAATATGCATATCCGGCGTAATCATTAAATTAGCACCACCGGCAATCGCGTATTCACAGCCTTCATGCTGAATGCTCAACGCCGCCCTGTGCAAAGCCACTAGCGAGCTGGAACACGCCGTATCAATGACTTGGCTAGGCCCGTGAATATTGAGTAAAAACGAGATTCGGTTAGGACAAAACATATGCCCTAAACTGGTTAAATGTAGCGCTTCTATCGCACCGGCACGGTCGATTAAATGTGCATAGTCTTGTAGATTAATACCTAAAAACAAACCGACTTTTTTTGCCCGAAAACGATTCGGGTGCGTAGCCCGCTGTTTCTAGTAACTGCCAAACGCATTCTATAAATAGCCTATGCTGCGGATCCATTAACTCCGCTTCTCTAGCGACATGCCAAAAAACTGCGGGTCAAATTGGTCTATGTGAGGGATAAAACCGCCATATTTGACATTGCTAAACTCACCGGTTTTTGGGTCGCCAAACACCGAACGCCAATCCCAACGCTCGGTAGGGACTTCGCTCATACAATCGTCACCGCTCTGTAAATGCTGCTCGAACTCGGCTAATGTCTGGCTTTGGGCAAAAACTGCCCGACATGGCGATAATTGCAATGGGTGGATAAAGCGTTTCGGCGTGGGTTGGCGGTGCTAAATGGGCTGGGGTTTCGTTATCGTGAAGGCTGGAATCAGTGGGATAAGAAAGGCTGCTATTAACTTCGGTATGAATGGCAGGCGTGACGCTAATCGTTTGCCCGGTGCTACTAATAGCTTGAAAACGGTCTAGCCAAGATTGTACTTCTTGGTCTAATGGGTCTGGCTCAGTCGGTGCTTGATGCGTAACGACTGGTTCGGTCTGGCTTGGCGTTGTGGTATAGCGCTTTAACACCGAGGCTTGAAAACGCTGGTATAAAATTTCAGCCAGTTCGTGTAAATGCTTAGCTTCAAAAAAAATCGTCGGCGCGATGGGGCGGTCTAACAGCTCGGCAATGCGTTTAATAATCTCTGTCACTAAGATGGAATCGACGCCATAACGCGCCATATTCTCATAAGGATCAATACGCTCTAGTGGGATTTTTAACACCGTTGCGGCAATCTCGACCACCGAGGCAGTAAACTCCGTTAGGTGTTCTGAACCGGTTGCAGAAAAACCGCTCCATGCGTTTTCTGCATTTACCACATCCTTGTGGCTTGGCGAAAGCGGGGCTTGGCTTTGTTCGCAAGCCCCTAAGCTACAATGTGAAGCGGGATTAGGCTTTGGCTTTAATAACGCGTCTGCCGCTAGCGTTGCGCGCGCGGCTTGAATTAATTCTGCATCTATCAGTTGTTGCATCACAGCGTCTAAGCTGTTGTCGTCATAAGAAGCCATCAATTACTCTCAACGTTTAGTTATAGCGGTAGTGGGGCTAGCTAGGTGATTGCAGTACAAGCCTTGGCTTGTATTCGTGCAAACCCAGGTTTGCACTCCTGCTGCTACCGCTGTTCCGACTTTCGTAGGGTACGCTACGCGTACCTTATGCACTCACCCGTCAGCCACGGCGTTAACGGTGTGAGTATAACATGGTTCTGATGATGGGCTGTGGCTTGGATAACTAAGCTTTTACAGGGGTAGTCGTTGACAACAAAACTTTTTCTTGGTTAACAATAGCTTTAAATGCCTCACTGACGCTGCATAAATCAACACAATCGACGTTATAAGGTAAGTTAGATTCGTCAAAAGCCTCGTGTAGTGCGTATCGCTCTATGCGTGTTAACGGACGACCTGCATCAATAGCTAGGTCTAAATCGGAGGCTTTTCTATTTGTGCCTTTAGCGCGCGAGCCGAAGACCCAAACGTTGGCTTCTTTAGGTAACGTTTGTTGCAAAATCTTATTAACAATCGCTAAGTCTTGTGGGCGAATCGCAAGTGATGCGGTCACACTGTACCTTCTTGTCGTGTTTGAATTTGTTGCAGCAAAAAGCGCGCTTCATTAAGGAAAGTGGGTAGTGCGGCAAAAAAATTTCGGCGGCTTTAGTTTCATCATAAGTGTGGCTAGTTGTACCACGATCTTTACGAAACGCTTGCCAGGTTGAAATTTCTGCTTGTAACAGGCCTAGTGCATAGCCTCGTCGAATCAACTCGTTAAATGTCATTTCTTCGGCGGCGGCTGTTAGCTAATTCTGAATGACAAAACGCCAATGCTTCGTCTAACTTGGCTATTGCATTTTGTAACGCTGATAAATCAAGTTGCATACAGATTGTCCCAGTAGTTTGTTAGTTAATAGTTTGTATTTTATAAATAAACTATGCTTAAATGCTAGACTTTGTATATGGTTTTATCGTTTTTCAAACTACACAAACATTTGCCAATAAATATTCTAAAGGAAATTTTATGCATCTAAATCGATATTGCTTACGCAATTTCCGCCGTCTTGAAGATGTAACCATTAATCTTGAAGAAACTGAAACAATTTTTGTGGGTGCCAACAATGCTGGTAAAACATCCGCTACAGCCGCATTTAGGCTTTTTGTATCGCGTGACCGTGGTTTTAAAATCCATGATTTTTCTTCCCCATTAATTGCTGAGATTGATAAATTTGGCCAGACCGAGATTAATCCAGATGAAGAAGAACTAAGTGAAAAACTCCCCAGCATTCAGCTTGATTTGTGGTTTACGGTCTCTCCATCAATCAACTATGGTCTAGTTGCTCATTTATTACCTACATTACAGGAAAATTATTCAGAAGTAGGGATAAGGATATGTTTCTCCGTGGATGATCCAGTCGAATTACATAATGCTTATTTAGCAATATACCCGAAAAGCGGTAACCAAAAGCCGTTATCTCATTTTTTGTCGCAATCCAATAACTTAACAAAGTATTTTTCATTAAAATATTTTGTCCTTGAGAGGTTCTCCGATACAGAGGCACCAAGAGCAACGTTAATGGATAAGCAAATTAATGGGCCTAAAAGTTTATCCATGTTATTACGTGTCGATTATGTGGACGCACAGCGCAATATTGATGACAAGGATTCTGCTCAGAGCAATCGGTTATCATCTGTTTTTACAGCGTTTTATACGCATAATCTAAACCAACGCAATCACAACGTAAATTCTGCTCAAGCAATTGATAAAAATAACGAAGAACTAACACAGCATTATGAAACGGAATTTAAGCCGCTTATAAAAATTATCGCTGGTTTGGGGTTTCCAGGTTTAAATGATCGTGGGCTTAAGGTTATTTCTAATCTCAGCCCAGAGAAAGCTCTGAGTGGTAATACCGCTATTGCGTATCTGGATAATGAAACGAACCATGAGCTTCCAGAAGCTTATAACGGTTTGGGGTTTAAGAACTTGATTTATCTGGCAATTCAAATTGCCCACTTTCAAATTCAGTGGGTCAATACAGAAACCAATCGTCCATGGTGCCAATTGATTTTTGTTGAAGAGCCGGAAGCCCATTTACACGCCCAAGTCCAACAGACATTCATCCGTAAAATCAGGGAGGTAATGAAAAACCAGCTTGCTGATACAGACTTAAAAGACCATTTAGCACAATTAGTCATTACCACTCATTCTTCCCATATAGTTGCCGAGGCTGATTTTCAATATATTCGTTATTTTCGCCGTTCACCTTCCAAATACGATACAAACTCAGTTAAACCTAAAGCTATTGCAAGCGAAATTTTTAATATTGCTAATTTTCAAAATGAGGCCGTACCTGAAAATATTACATTCCTAAAAAAATATTTGAAACTGACCCATTGCGATCTCTTTTTTGCAGATGCTGCGATTCTTGTTGAAGGCACGGTTGAGAGATTGCTTATGCCAACAATGATAAAGAAGGTAACACCTGAACTTCAGTCAGCGTATTTGACTATCCTTGAATTGGGCGGAGCTTATGCACATCGGTTTGCTGAATTATTGGATTTCATAAAGCTGCCAACGCTCGTTATTACCGATTTAGATTCCGTTGATCCAAATAACAACCATAGTGCTTGCAGAGCAAATGAAGATAACGCCGTAACTAGCAATGCGTCTATAAAATCACTTCTGTTGGGCATTAAAGAGAAGTCAACAAAAGAAGAAAAGAAAATTTCATCGCTTATAAAGTTAACGTCAAAAGACAAAATATGTTCAGACACATGTAATAGATATGTCACTTTTCAGCAGGAAATCCCCGTTCCAGATTATGGCAGTGACGCCAAAATGATTCCAAGAACGTTTTGAAGAGGCTTTTATTTACGAAAATATAAGTAAGGTTCGAGAAGGAAAAATCAACGCCTTTGTTGCTTTAGAAACAGTCCCTGATTTTGAGGTCGATTACCAAAAAGTATATGAAACCGTTAAAGCCAAAGAGTACAAAAAAGTTGAATTTGCATTGGAACAAATAAATACAGATGAAGAATGGATTACGCCAGCCTACATAGTTGAGGGCTTAAAATGGCTATGTGATTTGTTGGAATTGGAAAAACAGTCCGCAATCTTTTCAGAGGTCGTGTCATGAAAACTCATAAGGACACGCTTGCAGACTTGAAAATAAAAGCTTGTATTAATCTGCATAAAAATTTTTGCTGTCGTTGCTGGTGCAGGCTCTGGCAAGACAGGTTCTTTAATAAAGGCATTAGAATACATTCGCTGTAAATATGGAAAATCGCTTCGTGCTGCAAATCAACAGATAGCTTGTATCACTTATACAAATGTTGCGGTTGAAAACATTAAACGCCGGACGAATTTAGATGATTTGTTTGCCGTGTCAACGATTCACGGTTTTTTGTGGAGTTTGGTAGAAAATTATCAATCAGATATTTGTAATACGCTGAAAAATGAACTTATTCCAAAGCGAATCTCAAAAAAACAAGCAGATACTAAAGGGAATAGCCAAAAAGCAAAGCAAGCCCGTGAACAAGTGGCTAAATTAGAACATGACCTTAATCACATCCATCTTGTGTCCAAATTTAACTATGACGACAGTGGAAGACGGGATTATTCAACAGGTAGTTTAAATCACGATGATATAGTTGATTTAGTTTCGATGATGATTTTGCGACTGCCTAATTTGCAAAAAATTATCGGGCAAAAGTTTCCATATATTTTTATTGATGAATCGCAGGATACCTTTGGCAATATCATGGAGGCACTAAATCAAATTGCTTCGGAAGAGGGTTTGCCAATCATTGGTTACTTTGGCGATCCAATGCAACAGATTTATGAAAAACGCGCAGGACAATTCAATGGCCCATCTGATTATAAGTTAATCAAAAAAACCGAAAATTATCGTTGTTCAACCGAAGTCATTAAGCTGCTGAATGCTATCCGTCCAGATTTACAACAGATGCCGGGCACAAGCAATGTAACAGGTAGTGTGGAAATCAGGCTGATACAAGCTGAATCAGGCAATGGCAATCGTAATACTTATACAGATGACCAGCTTTCCAATGCACTAAAACAATTTGACATGGCACTTGTCCATTTTCAATGGGAAAACGCTGATGGTATTAAACAACTGTTTCTGACTAGGCAGATGATCGCGCATCGTCTTGGCTTTTCTAAACTTAATCAATTATTCACCGGAAACTACGCTTCACAAACCGTCGAAGATTCATTTAAAGAAGGCGAACACTTTGCACTAAAGCCATTCATCGATGTTCTGATACCTTTGATTGAAGCCCATAGAATTGATGACCATGCAGCCATCATTCAAGTTATGCGTGAACACAGCCCCTTGCTTGATCCAGAAGGTGTTAGTAAAGACTTAACTATTAAAACTGTGACAGAAAAAGCTCAAACAGCAATTAAAGCCTTAGTTGCTATCTGGCCTAACGAAACCATCAAAGAAATTCTAAACGTAGCAAATCAGCATGGATTAGTCCGCCTTTCAGAAACGCTTGCCGAGCATCTTCAGAGAGAACCCCGTTCAGAGGTTTACGATGATGTAGAACATGGGTTAGAAAAAGGCGACTGGCTGATGGATGAGTTTTTCAAGCATAAAGCTAATGAGCTTGTCGCATACCGAAAATTCATCCTTGATTTAACGCCTTACAGCACTCAGCATGGTGTAAAAGGCGATGAGTTTAAAAAAGTACTTGTGGTTTTTGATGATACCGAAGCAAATTGGCATAATTACAGTTTTTCCAAATTGCTAACACCAAGAACAGTGGGGAAGGAACCGACAGAAGGCCAAAAGCAAAAAAAGTCTTAATCTTGCATATGTGTGCTTTTCACGGGCGATACAAGATTTGCGGATTATCCTTTTTGCTGAAAATCCTACGGAGGCAAAAGCTGAATTGATTGCCAGAAATTTATTTAGGGATGAGCAAATTACTATTCAAATGTAAGGTACTCTTAATGTGGCTATATTAAAAGCGGTTGTTAAAACTAGTTTTTTAAGAGCTAATGAGTGGTTATCGCGAGGTTTTAAGTTAAGCCGGTTTTCGCTCCAGCATAGGCGATAAGTGATATTTATTTCCTAGCTGTCATTTGCATAAAGTGACTTGCTTCATTAAACCGTGAAACTTAATAAGTAACTGCTCATAAATTATTTAACACTTTTATGCCTATAAGCCGCTAAAAATGAGATTCTCCGGCGTTCCTTATTTTACTGGGGCGTTGGCATAGCTGTTACCTACCGACGCTTGGTACCCATATGTTGTGTACTTATCGGACCAATCCCCATCAAAAACTGTGTTATTCGGCCAGGCAAAGCGGGATTAAAGCGCTAAGCGGTTTTAATTTAAAACCCAAATTAACAACATATTTAGTTTCGTAATAGAAAGCTGACTTGTATTTATCAAGCATTACAGCGTGTTTAAGCACACGCTTTGCGGACACTTTGTTTGCCACTTAGGGCTATTTCAACGATAATCGCTTGGCTAGCCGCCTTTAGTTTTCTTAGGTTTAGTGCTTTTTGGCATTATTAATTTGGGACGGTTTTACAGACTATGTCTCTTACGTTAGCAGTCCGACAAAGCTACCTGATTTCTAGGCGAACGTATTGATAATAGTAGGGATTTGAAATGAAACATTTAATTTCGCTAGAAGCGCTGGAAGTTATCGATGCGATTGATCGCAAAGGCAGTTTTGCGGCGGCGGCGAATGAGTTATATAAAGTACCGTCGGCGATTTCCTATTCTGTGCAAAAATTAGAGCAGGATTTGGATATTGTTTTATTTAAAAAAGTAGGCCGCAAGGCGGTATTAACCGATGCCGGTAAGGTGTTGCTAGAGCAAGGACGGGAAATTTTAGCGGCTACCGAGCGTTTGGCGATTACCGCTAAAAAAACCCATAAAGGCTACGAACCGGTATTTACCTTAGCGATAGATTCATTACTTAAGCTAGATTTTATTTATCCTTATATCGCGAATTTTTATCAGTTGATGCCTGATATAGAAATTAACGTTTATGAGGAAGTATTAGGTGGAACACTAGAGGCGATACTGCTAAACCGAGCTGATTTAGTCATTGGTATTGGTATGCATAATCATGCGGGCGGCCCTAGTATTAAATATCAATTAATTAAGCAAATCGAATGGGTGTTTGTTTGCGCACCTAATCATCCACTTGCCGAATTCAACAGTCCTATCTTGCAGGAGCAAATGGCTTTGCATCGGTTTGTCGTGGTCAGAGATTCTTCAAGACAACAAGCGCCGTTAAATTGCAGGTTATTCGGTAAAAAACCTATGTTGCGTGTACCTAGTATTGGCGAAAAAGTGGCGGCAATACAGTTAGGTTTGGGGGTAGGTTTTGTGCCTAGACATAGAGTACAAGCTTTGTTGGAGCAAAAACTATTGATAGAAAAACCGGTGCAAGAATCGATTGCACCGGAGTCGATTTATATGGCGTGGAAAACAACGAATAAAGGGAAAGTGTTACGTTGGTTTATTGAGCAATTAAGCCATCATGAGTTTGGGTTACCAACTTAAGTAGGAACAGGGCATTCAGAGCGCAGGACGCCGTAAATACATCCCTGTAGGCTTGGTGGCAGCGTCCCTGCTGCCAACACCTGCTCTCTAAACGCCCTGTCCCTACTTGGCATTATCCCGTCTAAAGAGCATAGCCTGAGTTTGTTTAACCGTCTAATTTAGCCGGTTTGTTAAATAAAATAGATGCTTGTTTTTCGTTTGGGATAACTAGCTCTTGGCCTATCATGGGGGTTTGTTTTGCCGGTATCTGATTGGCTGAGCGTATGCTTTTTTCACTAACACCGAATTTAATCGCAATAGAGCTAAGGGTTTCGTTAGCGTCTACATAGTGAATGATAACGCCACGGTCTGACACTTTATCTTTAGGGGCGGTATTGAGGGGTGACACAGGGTTATCGGTGTCTAAACTTAAAAAAGGTAGGCTTGGATTGATGGTTGCTAACCAATCTAATTGCGTGTCATTGGCGTTAGACCAGGGGTTGAAGTTAGGTCTATCGACTTGCTTGACTAATTCAATCGCTTCTTGCTTGAGTTCTGGGTGTTGTATGCGCTGTAAGCGTTGTTGCAGTTGGTTAGCCTGGGCAATAGGTAGATGCAGTTGTATGGGTTTGTGTTCGGGGAATTCTTGTTTTTGATAGCCTGGATTCAGCGTTAACAGGTGTTGAGGGTTTATGCCAGATAATTCTGAAACGACCGTTAATGGTTGTTTAGCTAAATAATTCAGCGTAGCTTCGTCTTTTAACGTGACGGTAATGAAATAAGGTTCGTTTTTAACTTTGGGTAATCTGAGCTTATAGTGCTCTGGATTTGCGAACAGAGCTGTTACCGCAAGAAATTTGGGGACATAATCTTGGGTTTCTTGGGGCAATGTCAGTGACCAATAATCGGTGGCTAAACCGTTGGCTTTATTATGGGCTATGGCGTTATCAACAGTGGCTTGTCCGCAATTGTAGGCGGCTAATGATAAAAGCCAGTCACCGTTAAAATGCTTGTTTAATCGACCTAAAAATTCGGCAGCAGCACGGGTAGAGGCTGGAATATCATAACGGGCATCGAAGACTTCGTCTTGGTTAAGCGCGAAATCTAAGCCGGTTGTCGGGATAAATTGCCATATACCCGCAGCGCTTTTGGGCGATACTGCGTTGGCTTGATAAGCGCTTTCTACAATCGGTAGTAACGCTAAATCCATGGGTAACTGATGTTTACGCAATGTTTCGACAATATGGAAAAGATAAGGTGTTGCACGTTCAGCAACCCGGCTTAAGTAATCACTATGTTGTGCGTACCACGCTAATTGCGCTTGTACGCGTTCATAAGGCTGTTTATTAAGTTTCGGTGCGTTAAGTGTGGTATCGACGGTTTTTGCCGTGGTTGCTTGTGCGCTGTTTTGTTTTTTAGCAATGATTTTTTTCAGTAAAAGCTGACTTTTAGTTGGATTAGGCGGCAGTTCTTGTTTAGGCAGCGTGAGGTCAGGATTCGGTATATGTGCCGCTGCGACGCTTGTTTGGCCAGAGTTAGATTTAATTTTATAAATAACCGTTCTAATGCGTTCTTTTTTAGGTGCTAGCAATAGGTCAATAGAGTCTTTGTTAGCTGTTTTAGCGGAGTCGCCTGCAACAATCGCATCATTGACGGATTTAATTGTTGCTGGTGATAGTTTCAGCCAGCGGTTACCGCTATGAAGCGTATGCGGGAGCGGCTTTATTGCGGGCGTTGTGGCTTCTGGTGTTGCGGTTAGAATCGCTTGGTTGATTGCAACACTAGCTGTCGTTGGGGCTGGGGTAGG